>JADGIC010000193.1 GCA_019683615.1 Alicyclobacillaceae bacterium
TTATTACCTAAACCTCATAGACTGGTCCAATCCTGATGATCCGCTTCGAAAAATAGTCATACCAAACTCCGGTGAACTTCAAGAATACGGCCGTTGGGATGCATCTGATGAAGACACCAATTACGTAGTCCCTGGTTGTCAACACAAGTATAAAACCACAGCTTTGTTGCTGGTGTCAGAGGTCTGCGGTGCCTATTGCCGTTTTTGTTTTCGAAAGCGCTTATTCCGTTCAGATGTTAAGGAGGCCGTGACGGACGTCCGAGAAGGTCTCGAATACATTGCTCAACACCCTGAAATTAATAACGTGTTGCTTACAGGTGGAGATCCTTTTGTGCTGGCGACCGACAAGCTTCGTTTCATCATTGAGAAACTGAGATCCATAGAACATGTCAAGATCATACGAATTGGTTCAAAGATGCCGGTATTTAATCCCATGAGAATTTATGAAGATCCTGCACTCCTTGATGTGCTTCGTCAAAACTCCAACGCAGAAAAGCGGATTTACGTGATGGTTCACGTCAACCATCCAAGAGAAATTACGGAAGAAGCAAGAAAATGTTTTCAGGCACTGCACGATGCGGGTACCATCTTAGTGAACCAAACGCCTATTTTGAAAGGGATCAATGATGACCCAGTCGTTCTTGCTGAATTACTCGATAAACTGTCTTGGGCCGGAGTTACACCGTACTATTTCTTTGTAAATCGGCCGGTTGCAGGAAACAATGCTTTTGTTCTGACGCTGGAAGAAGTGTATCGAATCGTTGAGGAAGCAAAAGCTCTGACATCCGGGTTAGGCAAGCGAGTGAAACTGTGTATGAGTCACACTTCAGGTAAGATTGAGATCCTCGCAATTCAGGACGGAAAGGCTTATCTGAAATATCATCAGTCTCGAGACGGGGACTATGGAAAATTCATGATCTTGGACTGCCCAAATCATGCGACTTGGTTTGATGATTTGCCACAAAACGAACAGTTTTGGAGCAAGCCTGTTAAGAAATCGCAGAGTACTGTATCCGTGAACGAGATGCCGGTGATACCTCCCCAAAAGGGCGCTTTGCCCTGTGACTGATGCATGGTGTGCCGTGCGCCATTCCGGGGGGGCGTTCTCCCGTACCGCGCTTCGTTCGCCATGCCGCTGGTGTTGGCGGCCGTGGCGGTCACGAGTCCGCCGAGCATGCGCTGCCGCTATGGGGGCTTGAGGAGACGGCGGTTGAGCCGGGTCAACGCTCGGCGGGTATGACACGGTTTCTCTGCATGCCCAGGTCCACACTGCCATCGGTGCTGCGGATCTGGCAGACCATCACATCTCCGTCCTGCAAAAACTGCGTGCGCGTGCCTTGCGCCCTTGCGAAAAACGCGATTTTTTCTTCGCCGGAAACGCGCGGGTCGTTCATGTAGGCCATTTCGTCGGGCGTCAAGTTTAATGCCACTCCTCCCGGCGTTCCGGTGAGGATGAGGTCACCCGGATACAGGTCGAAGACACCGGACAGCTCGGTGAGCGTCTCTTCCGGCTTGTATAACATTTGCGAGGTGTGGGCAAACTGCCGGAGTTCGCCGTTGACCCACAGCTTCAATTCCAAGTCGTGAACAATCGCAGATTCGCCTGGTTCAAACAGGTACAGGTATGGTCCGGTCGGACAGAAAGTCCGGTAGCTCTTTCCTTTGAACCACTGTCCTTGTGACAGTTGCACGTCTCTGGCGGAAATATCGTTGGCGATCACGATGCCCGCCACGTATTCCCCAAGATGGGCTTCGGTCACGGACACGGGCGTCTCCAGCGGCTTGCCGATGACCAGGCCGAGTTCCACTTCGTAGTCTAAAAAACGCACATGTGGGGGCTTCACGACATCGTCCTGCGGCCCGCACAACGAGCGGTCCGACTTGGCAAAAATGCAGTTGAAGGACGGTCGGTTCGGCGTCATCCCGGCTTCCACGCGGTGCGTCGCGTAGTTCGCGCCCTGTGCCACGATGTTGGCGGGCCGGGTCACGGGGCTGAGCAACCGGTGTCCGCCGACCGGTCCGTCGTCCCTCTTGCTGGTGGCAGTCTCCCGTATATCCGGCACCCCGCGGGTCAGCAGTTCTTGCAACGTGGCGTACCGGCTTTGCAACGGCTTGATCCGCTCATCAACCACCACGCCCCAGTGGGCGTCGCCATCCCGCTCATACCGCACAACCTTCAGGCCCACTCCGCTTCCTCCTCACGACATGGCGGCTCGACCGTCATGAATCGATTGGCTCCAATCGATATGCTATATCAGTCCTGTGACGGACACCAGTCATTCGTACATAAATTCGCACATGCGTTGATAGGCAAGCCGCTGATTTCGCCTGCAGACAGCGTCGAAAACGGCCTTGTGGAACGTCACGGTTCGGTGCTCCTTCGGCTGGACGGCTGCGGCCTTGACAGGCGGTCCGTTTTCCGGTTTTGTGGGATCAAGGTTATGAACGGGCACAAGCACGGTGAGAGGGTGTCGCATCATGGTACATATGAAGTTGGAAGAACCGTTCGCGTCCGACGGAACGGAGACGGCCGGCAATGCGGGGGCGCAGGCAGGGGTTCACTCGGAATGGGCGCAGTGGCTGCGGGAGGTGGCGCGAGGGGAGCGCGGCGCCCGCGATTTGACGTTTGAACAGGCGAGGGCCGCCGTGCGCTCCTTGCTCCACGGCCGCGCCACCGACGCACAGGTTGGTGCGTTTCTAGCAGCCGAGCGCATGAAGGGGGAAAGCGTCGACGAGTTGGCGGGGTTTGTGAGCGAGTTGGCCGAGGTGGTCAGGGACGATGTTTTGTTGGCCGAACTCCGCCGCCGGCTAGGACCGGGCGCCTTGGATTGCGCAGGTCCATACGACGGCCGCGCCCACTCGTTCGCGGCCACGGTTGCAGCGGCAGCCGTACTGGCCGCTGCGGGCGTGCCGGTGTTCTTGCACGCGCCGGATCCGTTGCCGCCGAAGCGCGGCGTGTCGTTGAAGGAGACCGTCCGCTGTTTGGACATCGGCAGCGCCTCGGAGTGGGAGACGGGTGTGATCTGGCGCCACCGGTTCGCATTTGTGGACACCGAAGCCGTTCACCCTGGACTGCGCAGGTTGCGCCGGGTTCGCGAGGAGCTGGGGTTTCGGACGTGGCTGAACACAGCGGAGAAGTTCCTCAACCTGGCATCGGCTGCGTACCTCGTCGCCGGCGTCTTTCACGGCGCCGCGTTGACGAAAGCGGCTGCCTTAGCCCAGCGCTTGCCGTACCGCCGCTGCCTGATTGTGCAGGGTGTAGACGGTTCCGAAGACCTGCCGGTGCACCGCGAGGCGGCGGTTGCCTGGGTGGAGTCTGGCGAAGTCCGGGAG
>JADGIC010000034.1 GCA_019683615.1 Alicyclobacillaceae bacterium
GACTGCCGCCGTCACCCTGGTTTGACACCCGTTTTTGGGCTGTACTATAATACGTCTGATTGCCGGGTCACGCGGGTTGGGGGGAGGGATAGACGTGTCTGAAATTAAGGTTCGCAAGAATGAATCGCTAGACAGCGCGCTGCGGCGGTTCAAGAAAGCGACGGCGCGCGACGGGATTCTCGCCGAAATGCGGAAGCGAAAACACTACGAGAAGCCGAGCGTGGCGCGCAAGCGCAAGTCGGAAGCGGCGCGCAAGCACAAGCGGCGCGCGTACTGATGACGAGGAGGCCAGCGCATGAGTCTGTCGCAACGTCTTGCGGATGACATGAAGCAAGCGATGAAAGACAAAGATAAGCTGCGCTTGTCGGTGATCCGGATGGTGCGGGCGGCCGTGCGCAACCGGGAGATCGAGACCGGTACGGAGCTGAACGACGATCAGGTTCTGGCGGTGATCGAGAAGGAACTCAAGCAGCGCCGCGACTCCCTCCAGGCGTTCGAGAGTGCCGGACGGTCGGATTTGGCTGAAGAAGCGCGGGCCGAAATTGCCGTGCTCATGGAGTACCTGCCAGAACAGCTGTCCGAGGCTGAGATCCGGCAACTGGCGGCAGCGGTCATCGCCGAGGTCGGCGCCAAGAGCAAGGCGGACGTCGGCAAGGTGATGGCTCAGCTGATGCCGAAGATCCGCGGCAAGGCGGACGGCAAAGCAGCACAACAGGTGGTTCAGTCGCTCCTCTCCTGAAACCGCGATATTCGCCCTTCAGGGTTGACCAAGCCCGCCGGTATACCGGCGGGCTTTTTGGCATCCCCGCGCAGGGCCTGTACTATCGGCCATCCAACCCGAATACGTATGGTTCTGAAGGAGGGACGCGTATGCGGGCTTGGAAGCGGCGGTTGCAGCGGGCGGCCGCGGAAATGTTCGCGCTGCCTCCCGACGCGCTGGCGGACGTCTGCCGGGTTACCTGCACGGACGGCGCGGAGCTAGTGGTGGAAAACGTCACAGCGATCCGCCGCGTGAGCGATACCCGCATTGAAGTGGACTGCGGGCGGTTCACCTTGGCCGTGGAGGGTGAATCGTTTGAAGTTACATACATCTCGGGCCGTGAGATGCACGTACAGGGCCAGGTGGCGGCGATTTGCTACCAGCGCCGGGGAGGTGCGGCACTCTGAGGCGGCGGTTGGTCCTAACCCAGTTCGATCACCTTTGGCGGGGCTCTCTCTATCTGGAGCTGCGCGGGGAGCGGGTGACGGACGTGATTGCGCGGCTCGCAGCAGAGGGTGTGCCACTGCACCACGTGCGCGTCGGCGGACGCCGGGCGACGCTGGTCGTGGCCCTGGGAGACTTTTGGACGCTCTACCGGGTCTGCCGGCGCAGCGGCGTGCGCCTGCGTATCCTGGAGCGCAGCGGGCTGCCGTTCCTGTGGCGAAGGGCTTGGCGACGCCCGTCGTTTCTGGCCGGGGTTGGGCTGTTTCTGGCCATCTTGTGGACGGCCGGATCGATGGTGTGGACGGTGGACGTCCGGGGCGCCGACGAGGACGTGCGTGCACAGGTGCTGCAGGCTGCCCAGGACGTCGGCTTGTACCCAGGGGCGTGGCGGCGCCGCCTGCCCGGCCCGGACGTGCTGCAAGCGGCGATTCTCGCGCGCGTGCCCGCTCTGGCCTGGGCGGGGGTGAAGGTTGAAGGTGCCCGCGCCGAGGTTGAAGTGGTGCCTAAGGTCCCGGATGTCAAACCGGAACCGGTCGAACCGCGCAACATTGTAGCCGGCAAGCCGGCGGTGATCATTCGCGTGCTGGCCACCCGCGGCGAGGTGGTCGTCAAGCCGGGGCAGGTGGTGTCCCCCGGCCAGGTATTGATTTCTGGCAGCCTTGCCGAAGGTACCAAGCAGGTGCCGGCAGCGGGACATGCGTTCGCCGAGGTTTGGTACACCAGCCGCGTCGAGGTGAAGCTGGAGGTCACTCAGCAGGAACTGACCGGCCGGTCGGTGACCAAGAAGTACCTCGACCTGGCCGGTGCCGGCGTGCCCGTGTGGGGGTTTGCGGCGCTGCCCTACCCCGCCTCAGTGCAACGGCAGGAGGAGACCGACTGGCGCGTGGGCCCGTTTCGCCTGCCCGTGCAGTTACGCACCGTGCGCGTGTACGAGGTCAACGCGCGCACGTGGACGCAGAGCGTCGAGGCGGCCAAGCAGACTGCGCTGCGCCTGGCTGCTCAGGACGTGGTCGGGCGCATGGGTGCTGACGGTCGGGTGCTGGGGCAGACGGTTTTACAGGCTCAAGTTGCGCATGGTAAGCTATATGCAACGGTGATGACGCGTACCGAGGAGGACATCGGCGTTCCCGGCCGCATTCCGGCTGCGCCGCGGGTGGCGGCCCGTGCCGGGGAACCGCAGGGGTAAGGAAGACCTGTCGAAGGAGTCGGTTGCCGGTTGACAGAGGATCACATCGTCCGGAAATGGGCATTCGCCAACAACGAAGAGGCGGTGGCGGTCCTGGGGCCCAACGACGCTCTGGTCGAGTTGCTCGACAGCAGTTACAACACGAAGGTCACCACGCGCGGAAACGAAATTTGTTTCTCGGGAAATGAAGCAGAAGTGGATGAGATGTACGCCATCGTGCGCACCATCACCCAACTGTCGCAGCTTGGCGTACACCTGTCGGAAGCGGATTACCGCTACGCGATTGAACTCGCGAAGCGAGGGGACCTCGGAGAGTTGACACAGCTGTATACCACAGAGGTGGCTACAACGCACAAAGGACGGCCGGTGCGGGCCAAGACGCTCGGCCAGCGCCGCTACGTGGAAGCCATCCGGCGGCACGACATCGTGTTTGGCATTGGGCCGGCAGGGACCGGAAAGACATACCTGGCGGTCGCCATGGCGGTGATGGCGTTGCGGCGCACGGAGGTGAAGCGCATCGTGCTGACCAGGCCGGCTGTGGAAGCCGGCGAAAACCTCGGTTTTCTGCCGGGGGACCTGCAGGAGAAAGTCGACCCGTACCTGCGCCCGCTGTATGACGCCCTGTACGACGTGTACGGCGCGGAACAGGTGCAGCGGGCGATGGAAAGGGGAACCATCGAGATTGCGCCGTTGGCGTATATGCGGGGGAGGACGCTGGAAGAGTCGTTCGTGATTTTGGACGAGGCCCAGAACACGACACCGGAGCAGATGAAGATGTTTTTGACCCGACTGGGTCTGGGCTCAAAAATGGTGATCACGGGCGATGTCACGCAGATTGACCTGCCGCGCGGTCGGCAGTCCGGGTTGATTGAGGCGACGCGCGTCCTCCGCAACATCCCGGAGATCGCCTTTCACTTCTTTACCGAGCACGACGTTGTCAGGCATCACCTCGTGCAAAAGATTATCGAGGCCTACGAAGGCGCAGACGCGGCGGAACCGTACGTGTGACCGAGTGCACATCGGTGGTACAGAGGACGGCCGGGTCGCGGGGAGGATCCGGTAGTCCAGCCAAGAGGGGTTGAGGGGATACAGCTGCGCATGTGGTTCGCGCGTGGGAAACAGGCCGTTCGTGAATTTCTGGATTCGGCGCGGTTTCGGGACAATCCCCGCATCCGCGTCGGGACGTACGTCTGTCTGGCAGTGGCGATGTACCTGATCCTGCTGGGCAGCATTCTGCCGCCCAGGTACCATTTCAAAGCGGGGCAGACAAGCCCTGTTACGATTGTGGCGCCTGTGACGGCGGTCGACACCGCCGCGACGGAGGCTGCCCGGGAAGAGGCGAGGAAGCGGGTCCCCAAGCAATACGTGCAGTTGGCATCGGTGGAGACGCAGGCCATTCAGTCTCTCGAACGGCTGTTTTCCACCGCCTTTCAGGTGGTGCCTGACGCAGGGCTGACGAAAGCGGAGAAGGTCGCGACGTTGGCCGCTTCCGCACCGGTGGGCGTGACAAAGCCGACGCTGCAGTTGCTGGCGGGGATGAACCTTACTCGCCTGGAGACCGTCCAAAGCGTGTCTGAACACATTGTCCGCGTGTTGCTGGGCGCGCCGTTTGACGAGGAGAAGGAGCAGCAGGCGGAGCTGCTGATAGATCGCCAGATGCTCCCGTACGACCTGGACCGCGTGTCCCAGCTCGTGGTGCAAAACGTCGTGCAGAGCGTGCTCCGCCCGAACATGGTATATCAGCCGGAGGCAACTCAGGAGGCGCGCGAGAAGGCGGCCAACGCCGTGCCGCCGGTGATGATCCAAAAAGGCGACGTGATTGTTTCCCGCAACGGCGTCGTCACCGCAGCCGTATTGAGCCGGCTGCGCGATGTCGGGTTAGACCGCAGCGGGCCAAACTACAGCATGGCGATTGGCTTCGCCCTGTTCATCGCGATCGCGGTGGGACTGCTCGGCATCTACATCGAACGGCGCTCGCCCCGCCGGCGGCTGGACAACATGGGCCTGATCATCACGGCACTCGTCCTGGTGCTGTCCGCCATCATGATCTCGGTCGGGAAAGGCGTGATCTTGGCCGGAGGACCTGCCTCCATCCCGTATCTGGTGCCCATGTCGGTCGGCCCGATGTTGACCACCGTGCTGCTCGATTCGTCCCTGGCGGTCGTGGTGTCGTTCTTCACGTCGCTGTTATTCGGCGCGTCTCTCGGCTTTGACTACTGGTTCACATTCATTTCGTTCATCAGCTGCCTGGTCGGTGCCTACAGCGTCGCCAAGGTGACGCACCGCGGGACGTTCATGCGGGCCGGATTCCTGGTGTCGCTCACCAACGTCCTGGCGGTCGTGACCATGCACCTGTTGTCAGGGGCGGGCGAACCGTTCCGCAGCTTCTCCCTGCACGTGGGCCTGGCCGCGCTCAATGGCATTGTCAGTGCGGTCTTGACGATGGGCATCCTGCCGTTTTTCGAAAGTGCGTTCGGGGTGTTGACGGCGATTCACCTGTTGGAGCTGTCCAACCCGAACAACCCGCTGCTGCGCAAGGTCCTGTTGGAGGCGCCGGGGACCTACCACCACAGCCTGATTGTCGGCAACCTGGCGGAGGCGGCGGCAGAGGTGGTCGGGGCCGATCCGCTCATCTGCCGTGTCGGCGCGTATTATCACGACGTGGGCAAGACCCGGCGGCCGTTGTTTTTCGTCGAGAACCAGATGACGAAGGAAAACCCGCACGACAAAATCGCGCCAAGCCTGAGCCACTTAATCATCACGTCGCACGTCTCAGACGGGTTAGAGATGTTGAAGAAGGCGGGCCTGCCCAAACCCATTCGTGACATCTGCGCTACCCACCACGGGACGACCATCCTGTGGTACTTCTACAACAAGGCGAAGGAACAAGATAAGAATGGCACGGTAAAGGTGGATGACTTCCGCTATCCGGGGCCCAAGCCGAAGACCCGGGAGTGCGCCATCGTGATGATCTGCGACGCCGTCGAGGCCGCGGTGCGCAGCATGTCCAGGCCGACCCCGAACCGCGTGGAAGGCGTGATCCGCAAGATCATCCGGGATCGCCTGGAAGACGGCCAGCTTGACGAGTGCGATTTGACCTTGCAGGATTTGGACGTGATGGTGGGTGCCTTCATGAAGACGTTGAAGGGTATCTATCATGCCCGCATCGAGTACCCGGATTTGGACAAAATCCGAAAGGAAGTCGCCAGATGACGGATGAACCACGGCTTCGGCCGGGCGGTCCCGGCGAACGTTCCGAGGCGGACGCCCTCACAGTGGAGCTGGACGTGCGCACCGACCTGCTAGGCGAGGAACAGGTCGACGAACAGTTTGTGCAGCGGGTATTGGCGGCTGCCTCGCGGCGACTCGGCATCGGCGGCGAGGTGTCGGTCTCCCTGGTCGGCGACGAGGAAATTCACAGTCTGAACCGGGACTACCGGGGCGTCGACCGGCCGACGGACGTACTGTCGTTTCCGCTCATCGGCGAGGACGAGATGCTGACGGCACCGCCCGGGCAGCCACTGCTGCTCGGGGACATTGTCGTCAGCTTGCCGACCGCGCGGCGCCAGGCGGCCGAATACGGCCACTCCTTGCAGCGGGAGGTTGGATTTTTGCTCGTGCACGGTTTTCTCCACCTGCTGGGGTACGACCACGACAGCGAAGCGTCTGAGCGGGAGATGTTCGCATTGCAAGAGGAAGTCCTGTCCTCCATTGGCCTCACCAGGGACTCGGCCGCTTCGGCCAAGGACGGCGAACCATGAACGTCGGGCGCAGGCCAGCGCCCGACGAGTGGCAGCCGCTGCGCCCGCGGCCGAGTTTGCTGGCGTCGTTCGGGTACGCGCTGGACGGCCTTGCGTACGCGCTGCGCATGGAGCGCAACATGCGCATTCACTTCGCGCTGGCGGGCGTCGTGTTCTTCTTCGAACTCGTCGTCCGCCCGCCGTTGGCGGCAGCGCTGGCCACCGTGGCCGCCGCCTGTGCGGTGATCGCCGCGGAGGCCGTCAACACCGCCTTGGAGCGGGTCGCCGACGTATTCAGCGAAGGACAGGCGCATCCGGCGGCACGCGCCGTCAAGGACGCGGCGGCCGGGGCAGTGTTGGCGGTGGCCGCGGCCGCTGCCGCCGTGGGCGCGTACGTGGTGGTGGAGACCTATCCTTGGCAGTTCCGCCTGTTCAGCGGTGAGCACCCGTTTGCGGCCGGCGTGTGCGGCGGCGGACTGGCCGGGTTGTTGTTTGTGTTGGCGTGGAGCCGGTTGGCTCCGCGAGCTGCCCGGGGGCAGTCGCCTCAGGGGCAGGGTGGCGATTCCGGTTGAATGTGCGAACGGCCCCGTCCGCCCGTTCCGGACAAGCGCCGGGCGCGGCCGTGGGCCAACGCTGAGGGAGGGGCTGGCGTATGGCGTTTCGGTCCGGGTTCGCGGCCATCGTGGGCCGCCCGAACGTCGGCAAGTCGACGCTGCTGAACGCGTTAATTGGCCGCAAGATTGCCATCATGTCACACCGGCCGCAGACCACCCGGAACCGCATTCGCGGAGTGCTCA
Organism: Alicyclobacillaceae bacterium; assembly: GCA_019683615.1. Classification (GTDB taxonomy): domain Bacteria; phylum Bacillota; class Bacilli; order Alicyclobacillales; family Alicyclobacillaceae; genus JADGIC01. The sequence goes on from JADGIC010000034.1 coordinate 6,928, forward strand.
CCACGGAGACCGGGCAACTGGTGTTCATCGACACACCGGGCATTCACCGGCCGCGCCACCGTTTGGGCGAGTACATGGTGGAAGCGGCGGAGGCCGCTCTGCGCGAAGTCGACGTGATCCTGTTTGTGTGCGACGCCACGGAGCCGCGCCACAGTGACGACGACCTCGTCCTGGAGCGCCTGCGGAACGTGCGGACGCCGGTGTTTTTGGTGGTCAACAAAGTGGATGCGGTGCCGAAGCCGAAGGTGCTGGAGGTCATCGACGCCTACAGGGATCGCCATCCGTTTCGCGAGGTCGTGCCAGTGTCGGCGAAGGACGGCACGCAGCTGGACGTCCTGAAGGAACTGTTGTTCAGCATGCTGCCGGAAGGGCCCAAGTACTACCCGGACGGCGTGGTCACAGATCACCCGGAACGGTTCATCATCGCCGAGTTCATCCGGGAAAAGGTGTTGCTCTTGACGCGGGAGGAAGTCCCGCACTCCGTCATGGTCGACGTCGAGCAGCTGGAGCGACGCGAACCGAGCGGTGTGTTGTACGTTCAGGCCAACATTTATACGGAACGGGACAGCCAAAAGGCGATTCTGATTGGCAAGGGCGGGTCGATGCTCAAGCAGGTCGGCAAGATGGCCCGGGAAGAGCTGGAACTGTTGTTCGGCACAAAGGTGTATCTCGAACTCTGGGTGAAGGTGAAAAAAGACTGGCGGAACGAGCCGGGGTTGCTGCGCAGCTGGGGCTTCGAAGAGCGCTAGCAGCCGGCGGGAAGTGCGCGGATTTGCCAGGCTTTGATTCGAATAAGCCGGTACTGCGGCGAGATCCTAACCACTGAGGCGCCCCAGAAAGAATCATCTTCTCTGTGTGCGTGGTTTCGGATTCGGAGTTCCGACGAAGGCGGAAGCGACGGTAAGCTGAAACTGGCCAAAGGGGATGATTTGCATGCGGGAGTTTTCGTGGCGGTACTTCACGCTGACCGGCGATATCGACGCGTATCTGCTGTACAAGCAGCATGAGGAAATCGCGCGGGACTGGAACGATGTCCCGGTGGAGACGGAGGATACCGAGACGTACCCGGAATAGGCTGCCGGGTTCAGCCCGCAGATGGGGTTGGCTGACTGTGCTGTACAATACGGAAGGTATCGTCGTTCGTACGACGGCCTACGGAGAAACGCACTCCATTGTGACGCTGCTGACGCCCGCCGGTACGGTGGGTGCCATGGCCTACGGCGCCCGCAAGCTGCAGAGCCGGCTGGCTGCGGGGACGCAGATGTACACCCGGGCCGTGTACACCATCTATCAGCGGCGGGGTATGGGGATTGTGCGGCAGCTCGAAGTGGTGCAATCGCACAGGGCGCTTCGGGAACACCTGGATTTGGCGGCGTATGCCGCCTATTTTTGCGAATTGGCGTTGGCTGCAGCGGACGAACGGCCGCACGGGCAAGCCGGGCTGTACAGCGACTTCGCAGGGGCGCTGGCCGTGCTCGACCAACGCCGGCAAGCGCCGGCCATGGTGGCCCGCATGTGGGAGGCCAAGGTCCTCCGCTGGCTGGGTGCGGCACCCGATTGGGGGCGGTGTGTACGCTGCGGGCGGCCGCTCACCCGCGTTCCGCCTCTGGCCAGTGATGCGGCGGGTAGTGGTGCGGCAGGCGGCCACCGGCCGGCAAGCGGCGCACCAGCCGGGGATATCCGTTCAGCGGCCACTTGTCCCGTCTACGATCCGCGCGAAGGCGGCCTGGTTTGCGCGGACTGCTGCCAGCCCGCCGAGGCGAACGGCGAACCGGTTGCGGGGGTCAACCAGGCCGCAGCGGGCCGAGCGGTGGCAGGCAGAGGTGTTGTGACTGTGCCCGTGCCCGCCGCCGTGCCGGGCGTCCTGCGCCTGATGAGTGAAGTCCCTTGGAGCAGGTTGGGCGAGTTGCGCCTGTCGGCCGGCACCGCGGCGGCTGTCAACCTCGTACTGCGCGCGCAGCTGCTCGATTACGCCGGCCTGTCCCTCAAATCTCGCATCATCCTCGAGAGCCTCGATTTGGGTGAAGGCATCGGGGAATCAGGCCCCGGCAGGGGTTGACCGGCGTCGCTTTCTCCGGCCTCACGGTGCCGTGTTTTCCGGCCAACCTGCAGCAACACGGCAGAAATCTGCTATACTCGTGATTTGAAGTGATCGCCCACGAGTTGTCGCGAGGACACGGTTCGGCAGGTGAACGGCCATACAGCTCACACCCCGGCAGGAAGCCATCTTGGAAATTGTGAAGAGACACGGTCCCATCACGGGCGAGCAAATCGCCGAGTACCTGTCATTGACCAGGGCCACGCTGCGTCCCGACTTGGCGATTCTGACGATGTCGGGGTTTCTGGAAGCCCGCCCTCGGGTGGGCTATTTTTACAGCGGCAAGAAGAACGTCGACCTGTTCGGTGAGGCGCTGCGCCGTTTGAAGGTCAAGGAGTTCAAGTCCGTGCCCGTTGTGGTACCGGAGAAATGCAGCGTGTACGACGCCATCGTAACAATGTTCACGGAGGACGTGGGCACGTTGATTGTGGTGCGGGACGGGCGGCTCGTCGGCGTGGTCTCGCGCAAGGATCTGCTAAAGGTGGCGATCGGCGGCAGCGACCTTCGTCAGGTGCCTGTCAACGTGGCGATGACCCGTGTTCCCCACGTGGTGACCGTGGACGTCGAGGACACACTGTACCAGGCGGCGGTGTTGATGGTCCGGCACGAAGTGGATTCACTGCCGGTGGTCCGCAACGGTGACTCGGGGGAGCCCCCGGAAGTCGTGGGGCGCGTTTCCAAGACGACCATCACCCGCGCGTTTGTGGAATTGGGCGAGTTTCGCGAAATCTGACGGCGGCGGTAAATCTGACGACGACTGCATGGGAGTCGGACGACAGGGAGGAGCAGCGTGGATGAATCCGCACACCAAAGCGAGTGAAACAGACACTCCCACCCGCAAAGTGCCGGTCGTATACATCGTGTCGGACTCAGTCGGGGAGACCGCGGAGTTTGTCGTGCGGGCGGCAGCCAGTCAGTTTGACGGCGGCCACTGCGAAATCCACCGCGTGGCGCACGTGCAGGATACGTCGGTGATTGACGAAACAGTGGAGAGCGCCCGCTTGGAGGGGGCGTTCATCGCGTTCACACTGGTGCTGCCGGAGCTGCGGGAATACCTGGCACGCAAAGCGGCCGACGCGGGCGTGTGTTGCGTGGACATCATGGGTCCAATGTTGGACGCCTTCGAGGCTGCCGTGGGCCGGCCACCGCGCCGGCAGGCGGGCTTGGTACACCAGTTGGACGAGGAGTACTTTCGCCGGGTGGAAGCGATCGAGTTTGCCGTGAAGTATGACGACGGGCGTGACCCGCGCGGGTTGGAGCGGGCGGACATCGTCCTGGTTGGCGTGTCGCGCACGTCGAAGACCCCTCTCAGCATGTACCTGGCGCACAAACGGTTGCGGGTGGCGAACGTGCCGCTGGTGCCGGAGGTCGCTCCTCCTGAAGAGCTGTTTCAGATTGCTGACCGGCGCAAGATCATCGGCCTGACGATACGCCCCGACAAGCTGAACCTGATCCGCCAAGAGCGGTTGAAGTCGCTCGGCCTGACGCCGGATGCCAGCTACGCCAGCCACGACCGCATTGTCGAAGAGCTGCGCTATGCGGACGAGATCATGCGGCGGCTGAACTGTTTCGTGATTGACGTCAGCGACAAGGCGGTGGAAGAGACGGCTGCCATCATCCTGGCGCACGTGATGCCGAAAATGAAGGCTCGTACCGGACGAACATAAGGTGCCGAGATGGGCCATAGACTGAATGCGGGGGACGCCGGCAAGGATAAATTTAACTATGGCCGTCGATACTAGAGGTTGTTTACACAACAGACCGTCTGCCACCCGTGCGCCGCGGGACACGGTGCTTCAGTGCGGTTACCGGCCGCGCCCCGGCGCGATTTTTCAAATGTAAAGGAGGAAAAACCACTTTACTGTAGAATACTTGAGGACGTGACAGGGAGACCGCGAAAGCAGCGATTGCCACAAAGTTCGCCGTCCCGTCGTCCCGCATCCGTCCAGTGACAGGCGAGAAGGTGAAGGGATGAGGCGAATACCGGATTCGTTCGTGGACGAGGTCAGGCGCCGGGTTGATATCGTGGACGTGGTGTCGGAATACGTACAACTTCGGCGCACGGGCCGGAATTTTGTGGGCTTGTGCCCGTTCCACAACGAGCGTTCGCCGTCGTTTTCGGTTTCACCGGAACGCCAGGTTTATTACTGCTTCGGATGTCAGGCTGCCGGCACCGTGGTTCGCTTTGTCATGGACATCGAAGGCCTCGGGTTTGCGGATGCCGTTGCCAAGCTGGCGTCGAGAGCCGGGCTCGAGTTGCCGTTTGCGGTCACCGATGCCGACGGTCCGGCGGCTCCGGCTGGGCGCATGCAGCGGTTGCGCGAGGCTCACGAGCTGGCCGCCCGCGCGTACAATCACATTTTAATGAATACTGCGGCGGGTGTGCAAGCCCTAACGTATTTGGAAGCAAGAGGATTGACCAGGCAGACCATCGCCTTGTTCCGGTTGGGCTTCGCGCCGGAGTCGGGGGATGTCATTGTCCGCACACTGACCCGGCGCGGATTTGACACCGAAACGCTGGTCGCATCCGGCTTGGTGGTGAGGCTGGGGGACCGCATTGTCGACCGTTTTCGCGGGCGCGTGATGATCCCCATCACCGATGCGCAGGGACATGTCGTTGCTTTCGGGGGGCGGACCCTGTCGGCCGACGCCAAGCCGAAGTACCTGAACTCGCCGGACACACCCATTTTCCGAAAGGGTGCGGTGCTGTTCAACCAGCACCAGGCGCGCCGCGGGATCCGGGCGACGCAGACGGCCGTATTGCTGGAAGGGTACATGGATGTGTTGTCCGCCTGGCAGGCGGGCGTCGATAACGCGGTGGCGACGCTGGGGACGGCGTTGACCGCGGAGCAGGCGGCGGTTCTGAAACGCTACGGTCAACGGTTGATCATCGCGTACGACGGTGATAGTGCAGGCTTGGCTGCCACCGAACGGGCGATGGAGACGGCGGAGCAGGCGGGGTTAGAGGTGCGCGCCGTGGTCTTGCCGGACGGTGCGGACCCGGATGAGTTCATCCGCGCGCGCGGCGGTCAAGCGTTTGTGAGCCACATGCGCACGCGCGCGATGTCGGGTTTGGAGTTTCGGCTGTGGCGCCTGCGCGAGGCCGCGGAGCTGCAGACGGATGCCGGCCGCACGGAATTTCTCCGGCAAGCCCTTGAGTTGCTGGCGGAGCGCGCCACGCCGATTGAACAAGAGACACAGCTGAAGAAACTGTCTGCGGAATTCCAGGTCTCGTTCGAAGCGCTGCGCGCCGAGTTGCTGTCCGTCCGCCGGCGGGTCTCCCGGAAGCCGGCGCCTGCGCTCGATTTGGCCGCACAGACGCCGCCGGAGCGGGATATGCCGAAGGGCTATGTGGAAGCCGGCAACCTGTTGTTGCAGGCGATGTTGACAGACCCTGACTGCTTTGAACTGGTGCTCAACCGGGGCGTGACGGAGCTGGCACTTCCGACGCAAACAGCCTTGTTGGCACTATTATACGGTTTTCGTGCGGATCATCCAAACGGAGACATGCTTGCCTTTCTCGACACGCTGGAGGATCCGGAGCTGATTCGCCTGGCGTCGTCGCTGATGATAAAGGAGCCGTTGCAATTTGACGCCAAGGTGCTGGAGGACTACCTGCGGACCATCCGCAAGCACCAGTTGACGGTGGCCCGCCAGCAAGCCCTGCGGGCGCTGGCGCAAGCCCAGTTGGACCACGACTGGGACGCGGTGTCCCGGTGGAAGGCGCGACTCGACGAATTGCAACAGGACATCGCGGAGTTGACCAGCGATCCCATGAACGCTGGTTGGCGGGGTAAAGGAGGCGGGGAGTTGTGAAAGAGATACAGAAAGCATCCCGCGATGACGAACGGGAACTCACCCTTCAGGAGGCCAAGGCCAGTCTGGTTGAGCTGGGAAAGAAACGGGGCTCCTTGACATACGGCGAGATTGTCAACCGGCTGGCCGAGTTTGATCAGGACCCGGATCAACTCGACGAGTTTTTCGACCAGCTGTCGGAGTTGGGTATCGACGTGGTCAATGAGCGGGAGGACGACGGGGAGGACCCCGAGCGGCAAGCCGCGGATGACGCGGAAGACCTGGACGACCGCATAGACCTGGGCGACCTGTCGATGCCGCCCGGCGTCAAGATCAGCGACCCGGTCCGCATGTACCTCAAGGAGATTGGGCGTGTGCCGCTGCTCTCGGCACAGGAGGAAATCGAACTCGCCAAGCGCATTGAACAAGGGGACGAGGAAGCGAAACGCCGGCTCGCCGAGGCCAACTTGCGGTTGGTCGTCAGCATCGCCAAGCGGTACGTGGGCCGCGGCATGTTGTTTTTGGACCTGATTCAGGAGGGTAATCTCGGCCTCATCAAGGCCGTGGAAAAGTTCGACTACCGTAAAGGTTACAAGTTCAGCACGTACGCGACGTGGTGGATCCGACAGGCTATCACGCGGGCGATTGCGGACCAGGCACGGACAATCCGCATCCCCGTGCACATGGTGGAGACGATTAACAAGTTGATTCGGGTGTCCAGACAACTGCTGCAGGAGCTTGGCCGGGAGCCGACGGCGGAAGAAATTGCGGCGGAGATGGACATGACACCGGAGAAGGTGCGCGAGATCCAAAAGATTGCCCAAGAGCCGGTGTCGCTTGAGACGCCAATCGGCGAAGAGGACGATTCCCACCTGGGGGATTTCATTCCCGACGACGAAGCGCCGGCACCGGCCGATGCCGCCGCGTACGAGCTGCTGAAGGAACAGTTGGAGGACGTCCTCGACACGCTCACGGAGCGGGAGGAGAACGTCCTCAGGTTGCGTTTCGGCCTGGATGACGGGCGGACGCGGACGCTCGAGGAAGTCGGCAAGGTGTTCGGGGTCACGAGGGAGAGGATCCGCCAGATTGAGGCGAAGGCGCTGCGTAAGTTGCGCCATCCCAGCCGGAGCAAGAGGCTGAAAGACTTCCTCGAGTGATTTACCAGGGGGGACAGCCGTGGCCGTCGTCTGGGTGCTGGTGTTGGCTGTGTTGGCTGTCCCGGCCGCGGTGTGTGCCGCGGCCGTCGAGGTCCGGGCGAGGGGGCGGCGGATGCGCCCGAGGCCGGCGGACGCGGCCATCATCCTCGGGGCTCATACGGACGGGTACCGGCCCAGCCGCCCGCTGCGTGCCCGCTTGCGCGGCGGCCTCGACGTGTACAGGCGGGGTTTGGTCTCCCACATCATCGTGAGCGGCGGCCGCGGCGCAGACGAGACGGTGACGGAGTCGAGTTCGATGAAACGGTTCCTGGTGTTTAACGGTGTTCCTCCGGACGCGGTGCTGGAGGAACGGCGGTCTCGCGACACCTGGGAGAACCTGCGTAACAGCCAGGAACTGGTGGAACTGCACCAGTGGCGTACGGTTGTGATTGTCACCAGCGATTACCACCTGTTCCGTGCGCTTGCGGTCGCGCGGAGATTAGGAATGAGCGCCACCGGCATGCCAGTCCCGTCCGGGAGGCGCGAATTTGTCTACGCCGTCCGGGAGGTGGGGGCCATCTTCACATACCTGCTGGCGGGCCGGTTGAAATGGCGATGAGGGAATTGTCGTGTGTGGAACATGGTGAGCGAATGATGGTAAGTGGAACGATCGATAATGGATGCGGTGGTCTGGCATCGGGCGGAGGTGAGACGGTCGCCGGGAACGGCGGCCACGGCAGCCGGCCGCCGGGCGGCGCGGCCGATGGCGGGTGTGTGCGCCTGTCCGGGCGGCTTCTGCGGTTGGCGCGCGAAGTGCCGGCCGGCGCTCGCCTGGTCGATGTCGGTTCGGATCATGCGCTGTTGCCGATTCACCTCGTGGAGACCGGCCAGGTGTCTTATGCCATCGCCACCGACCGGGCAGCCGGTCCCTGTCAAGCGGCGCTCGCCAACGTGCGTCGGCATGGCTGTCACGGGCGCGTGTCCGTCCGCTGCGGGCCCGGTTTGGCAACCGTCCGCCCCGGGGAAGTGGACACCATCATCATCGCCGGGTTGGGCGGGCGGAACGCCGCCGAAATCTTATCTGCTTCGCCGGATGTGGTGCGGGCCGCTTCGCGGATCGTGCTGCAGCCGATGGGCAGCCACGGGTTGTTACGGCGGACACTGCACGCGATGGGGCTGGCGCTGCGCAAGGAGGCAGTGTTTCCGGACAGCGGGCACTTGTATGTCATGTGCGTCGCCGATTGGCAAGGGGACCCGGACGACGCGTACGGCCCGTACTTCGGCGAAGCGGGGTGGCTGGATTTGGCGTATGAGCTGGGTCCGCTGCTGCTGCGCCGGCCGACGCCGCCGTTTCTGGCCTGGGTGCGCGGAGTGCTGGACCGCTGGACCCGGATCGAGGCAGGTCTGGCGCGTGGCCGCGAGGCGCCGGCGCGACGGCGGCAGCAGGAGCTGTCTGCCCGCCTTGAGCGCCTGCGGTGTTGGCTCCGCGAGGCGGAAATCGAAGGGGAAGAGGGGTTGACGTCGGATTGGACAGACCGCCGTTGACAGTTCGGGATGTCGTTCAGCTGCTGGAATCGTGGGCACCTCCGGCACTGGCTCTGGAGGGCGATCCGGTCGGGCTGCAGGTCGGGTCCTTGAACGCCCGTTGTGCGCGCGTGATGGTGGCGCTGGACCCGTCACTGGCGGTCATCGAACAAGCGGTGGCGGCCCGCTGTGACCTGCTCGTCACCCACCATGAACTGCTGTACCGGCCGATGGCATGCATCGACCGCGACACCGCTCGCGGACGGGCGGTCGCCTTGGCTCTCAGCGAAGGCCTGACGGTGTATGCGATGCACACCAACTGGGACATCGCGGAAGGCGGCGTCAACGATGTCCTGGCGGAGCGGCTGGGGTTGGCGGATGTGCAGGTTCTCGACGTCACGAAGCGGGAGGAGCTGTACAAGCTGGTGGTATTTGTCCCGGACAGCCACCACCAAGCCGTGCTGGAAGCGGTGTGTGCAGCCGGCGCCGGCCACATCGGCGGATACAGTCACTGCACGTTCAACATCGCCGGCGAAGGGACGTTTCAGCCGCTGCCTGGCAGCCAGCCGTTCATCGGCCGCGTGGGGGCTTTGGAACGGGTGCGGGAGACCCGGCTGGAAACGATTGTCCCGGAATCCCGATTGGACGGTGTTGTCCGCGCGATGAAGCGCGTGCACCCGTATGAGGAAGTGGCGTACGACGTGTACCCGCTCAAGCTGTCCGGCCGGCCACAGGGCATTGGCCGCGTCGGCAATTTGCCGGCGCCGATGCCGTTGCTGGCATTTGCCCGGCATGTCCAACAGGCGTTGGGAACAGCCGGCGTGCGGTTTGGCGGCGATCCGCAGTTGACGGTTCGGCGCGTGGCCGTACTTGGCGGCTCCGGAAGATCGTGGGTGGGCCACGCCTTGCGAGCGGGTGCACAGGTATTGGTGACGGCCGATTGTTCCCATCATGACGTGGCGGACGCCTGGGAGGCCGGCTTGGCTGTGGTGGACGCTACGCATGCCGCCCTCGAGCGGCCTGCCATGGAGCGGCTGGCGCGGCGTTTGCAAGAGGCATTGCAGGGTCAGATTGAGGTGCGGCTGGCGGAGGGACCCGAAGACCCGTTTCAGTGGGTGTCAAGAACAGGCTGACAGGTCCCGTCAGGCCGATGCTGCCGGAATTGGCAAATCAATCGCCTTGCTGCGTGGACGCCGGTGGCGTATAATGTTGTACGCTTCACGAGGAAGAAGTAAGCTGGGCAATCGCCGGCACAGTGCCGAAAGGCCGTGCGGGAGGAAAGTCCGAGCTCCGTAGGGCAGGGTGCCGGATAACGTCCGGCGGGAGCGATCCCAGGGATAGTGCCACAGAAATGCAGACCGCCGATGGCCGTCCGGCTCGCCGGGCGGATCAGGCAAGGGTGCAACGGTGCGGTAAGAGCGCACCAGCAGCCTGGAGACAGGCTGGCTAGGTAAACCCCACCTGGAGCAAGACCGCATAGGAGCGCACATGTGGTGGCCCGCCACGCGCTCGGGTAGGTCGCTGGAGGCGGCTGGCAACAGCCGTCCTAGATAGATGATTGCCACTCCGCTTCGTGCGAGGCAGCGGCAAGTCCGTTTTGGTGCCGCGGAACCGAGAGCGGGCGAACGTTGCCGCTAGCAGCACTGGGAGGACAGAACTCGGCTTACAGGCTTGCTTCTTCCACCCTTACATAATTTCCGCATTTCCGCGCGATGACACGCCGTTGTGTTCGCACCACAACCACATATGGATGGAGGGATGAGGATGAACCTGACGGGCAACACCGTCCTGGTCACGGGCGCCTCGTCTGGTATCGGGCGGGCGTTGGCGGAGCGGTTTGCACAGCGCGGCAACCAGGTGGTGGCCTGCGCGCGCCGCGCCGACCGGCTGCACGAGTTGGCCGAGCAGTTTCCCAACGTGCACGTTGTACCATGCGACGTCACGGTTCCGGCACAACGCCAACAGCTGGTGGAACTACTGACGCGTGAATTTCCTGAATTGAATGTCGTTATCAACAATGCCGGGATTCAACAGTGGATCAACGTGCAGCGGGCGGATCGCGAGTGGGCGTACTACCAGCAAGAGATTAGCGTCAATCTGGAAGCCCCGATTCATCTGACCCTGCTGCTTCTTCCGCACTTGCTCCGGCAGCAGGTGTCGTACGTGATCAACGTCACGTCCGGGCTGGCATTGGCGCCCGCCGTGTGGGCACCCGTGTACAGCGCGACGAAGGCCGGGTTGCGGTCGTTTACCATCGCCTTGCGGCGCCAGCTGGCCGATGCGCCGGTGAATGTCGTCGAGGTGTTGCCGCCGGCCGTCAATACCGACCTGGGGGGCCCTGGATTGCACACGTTCGGGGTTCCGGTCGACGAATTTGCGGATGCTGTGATGGAAGGATTGGCTGCAGGTTCCCTGGAAATCGGCTATGCGGGCACCGAGCGGTTGTTGGCGGCGCCTCCGGATCAGCTGCGCGATTGGGTGGAGCAGATGTGGCAGGGATTTTTGGGGCGACACCCGGACTTTTGAGGCGTCGCCTGGACTTCTGAGGCCACGCCGACATCCGCTGTTCCGGTTTCCGTGCCACCCGCCTGCAGGACGGCGCCGCGGCATGGCACGGCAGGTCGGCCGTCCTGTCGGCCGCACCTGTCGCGCCACGCGTGCAGAAATGTGGACATATCCCGCTTCGCCCGTTCGTATACTGGAGCAGGCTTGTTCGGTGGTTCGGCGATACGCCGGATCAGACTGCGCCAGGGAAGCGGAGATGCGCCTCCCGGCGGGTGGCGGTGAGGACAGGGTTGCCAGGGACGTTGGCCGCACTGCTGATGGTCGTTTGCTACGCGTGTTCCTACGTGTTGTTGCACAAGGGGCATGTCGAAGCGGAGACAGAGGACAATGGGTTGTTTGCCGTGCTGCTGACCGGCGCTGTGGTGTTGGGCGCCGGCGCGGCATTCGTGTTGGCGTGGCATCGGCCGGGGTTGGCGGACGCAGCGGGCGGTGCGGGCGGTATGCCGGGCGTGTCGGCCGTTCCGGGCGGCAGCGGGGTGGCGGCGTGGGTGTCCAAGGGGTGGACGTCGTACGGATTCGCGGCGCTCTCCGGGGTCATTGGCACCCTGTTTGGTCGGATGGCGGTGTACG
>JADGIC010000194.1 GCA_019683615.1 Alicyclobacillaceae bacterium
ACCCAGCACGCCGCCTCTTGGTGCTCACCGAAGGAACGGAGGGGCGGTCGATCGGCGCACCGGTCCACCCGGAGGGCGCAGCGCGGGGCGAAGATGCACCCAGGCGGGCGCCTGCGAAGGTCCGGTAACTCCCCCTCAATCGACTGCAGACTCCGACTCCGGTCCGCTATGTCCGGTACCGCCTGCAACAGGGCTTTTGTGTAAGGATGCTTCGGATGGCCAAGAACGTTTTCCACTCGACCGCGCTCCACCACCTCTCCGGCGTACATCACCACCATGCGGGAGCAGGTTTGGGCGACGACACCGAGATCATGTGTGATCAACAGCACCGCCGTACCGTGCGACTTCGCCAGCCGCTTGATTAAACCGAGGATTTCGGCCTGAACCGTGACATCGAGGGCGGTCGTGGGCTCGTCCGCAATGAGCAACGTCGGGTTGGCTGACATCGCCAGAGCAATGACAATGCGCTGTCTCATCCCTCCGCTCAACTCGAACGGATATTGGCGGCTCACCAAGTCCGGGTGCTGAATGCGCACCTCCTCCAGTGCTCTCAGCACCCGCCGGCGAGCCTCCTCCTTGTTGCAGCGGTGGTGGCGACGAATGACATGGTACAACTGATCCCCGACGGTCATCGTCGGATTGAGAGCCGTCATCGGTTCCTGGAACACAAATCCGATCCGTTTGCCCCGCAGGGCGGCCATGTCCCGCTCCGACATGTTCAGCACGTTGCGGCCCTCAAACCGGATTTCTCCCGATTCCACAAAGGTCGTCTCCGGCGGCAACAGTTTCGAAATGGCCAGGGCGGTCACCGATTTTCCGGATCCGGACTCTCCGACCAGTCCGACGATTTCCCCCGCGTCAATGGTAAAACTGACCTCGTTCAGGACCTTCGTCCTCCCTTTTCCCGACCGGAACGACAGACTGAGGCGGTCGACTTCCAATACCGGCGTGCTCACCGTTCGCGCCCCCTTTCATTCGCTGCGTCTGGGATCGAAAAGGTCCCGGACACCGTCCCCGACCAGGTTGAACGACATCACCGTGATGAAAATCGCGGCACCGGTAAACGTCGGGTACCACCACTGGTCAAGCAGGTACTTCCATCCGACACTGATCATCGAGCCCCATTCCGGCGTCGGTGGTTGCGCCCCGAGGCCGAGGAACCCCAACGTGGCAATGAGTAAAATCGCGTCCCCCATATCGAGGGTAATCTGCACGATGATGGGCGGCAACACGTTGGGAATGATGTGTCGCGTGACAATCCAGCCTGACCGGAGGCCGAAGGTCCGTGCTGCTTTGATAAACAACTGTTGCGACAGCGACAGCGTCTCTGCCCTGGCCAAACGAACGTAAACCGGCAATTTCACGATCGCGATCGCAATCGCGGCATTAAACAGACTAGGGCCGAGGGCGGCTGCCATGGCCATTGCCAGAACCAGGGGAGGAAAGGCAAGCAGAATGTCCATCATGCGCATGAAGATCTGGTCGGCCCAACGTCCCCAGTACCCCGCGAAAGCCCCGATGAGGGTGCCCGCAACTGCCGACAGCAGGACAGCACCGAGCCCAACGCCGACTGAGATGCGCGTCCCGTATAAGATCCGGCTGAAAATGTCGCGTCCGACTTCATCGGTGCCGAACCAGTGGTCCGCGCTGGGAGCTGCAAGCCGGCTGCCAAGGTCGATGTCTGTCGGAGAATGGGGCGCGAGCCACGGGGCCAACAAGGCCACCACGACGATCACCGCCACACAGGCGAGGGCCGCGGCGGTAAAGCGATTGCTCACAAGCCGCCGCACCGGCCGCGCCCAGGAAGACATCCGGTTCCCCTCCACGGGAAGGGTGTCCACCGCCATTCCCCTCACCTCCGAATCTGTGGATCCAGCGCGTAGTAGAGCAAATCCACCACCAGATTGATGAACACATAGGCCACCGCGATGACCACTGTGAAGCCCATAATGGCCGGGAAATCGAGACTCGCGATGGACTCCACCACATAATGACCCATGCCCGGCCAGTCAAAGATCGTCTCCGTGACGACGGCCCCGCCCAGAAGCGACCCGAACGACAACCCGATCACGGTAATGGTCGGAATCATCGCATTGCGCAAACCGTAACGAATCACGAGAAACATGCGCCCCAAGCCGTTGGCGCGCCCGGTCAGGATGAACTCCTTCGAGAGTACTTCAATCATGCTTGACCGGACCTGCCGCATGATGACGGACAACTGGACGTAGGACAGGGTGGCTGCGGGCAGCAATAGGTGCCACAGGCTGTTGAAAAAATCTTCCCAATACCCTGTCAGCGCGCTGTCCACAGTGTACAGCCCCGTGATCATCGGCGGACGCGGCAGGGAAATGTCCAGCCGTCCGGACGCGGGCAGCCATCCGAGTTTGGCGTAGAAAATCAGGATGAGGACGAGCCCGCTCCAGAACACGGGGATCGAGACCCCGCCGATGGAAAAGACGCGAACCACGTAATCCCAGTACGTATTGCGCTTGACGGCGGCGATGACGCCGAGGGGAATCCCCAACACGATCGCAATCAGAAAGGAATAGAGGACGAGTTCCAGAGTCGCCGGGAAAAAGTTGGCGAGATCATGCGCCACCGGCTGCTGGGTGCGGATGGACGTGCCCAGGTCGCCGTGCAATAAGCCGTTCATGTATTGGAGGTACTGCACCAGAAGCGGCCGGTCCAGCCCCAGTTGGTGGCGAATCGCTTCGACCGTCTCCGGGCTCGCGTGCGGCCCGGCCATCACCTGCGCCGGATTCCCCGGTATCACATGGGACATCAGGAAGGTCGCGGCAGTCACGCCAAACAGGACGAATACGAGCATCAGCAGCCGCTGTCGAATCAGATGTATCATGTCCACCACCCATCTGCGGAGTCGGGGGCCCCCGCCGGTTCGGAGGGGACCCGCCGACCGCTTGTCGTCACGACTTGGACATGTCTGCCAGGTTGTAGATCTGTTCCAGCATGGGGTTGTAAATGAACCCTTTCACATTGCTCCGCATCGGCAGCAGGTAGTTCTTTTGGTAGAGATACACGTACGGAGCCTCGTCGATCACGATTTTCTGCGCCTCGACGTACAGCTGGGTGCGCTTGTTCTGGTCGTTGATGGAAGCGGCCTCCCGGATTAGCCGGTCCACCTGCGGATTCGAGTAAAAGGCGCGATTTCCGGCCAGACCGAAGTTTTTGGAGTCAAACCAGAAATTCATGAACATGTACGGGTCGGCGTAGTCCGGACTCCAAATCCCGAGGGCGAGATCAAACTGCCCCTTGTCGATCATCTCGCGCTCTGTGGCGTACTCCACCT
>JADGIC010000195.1 GCA_019683615.1 Alicyclobacillaceae bacterium
GTGCACAACTCTGCCGCGGCAGATGGTGACCACAGGCCACCCCGCCGCCCGCCAGCCAGCGAACGGCGTGTTCCTGCCTTTTGAGAAAAACCGCTCCGGCCGAATCTCCCGCTCAACGTCCAGGTTCACCGCCACCAAGTCCGCCGGGCCGCCTGGCCGAATGGTGCCGCCCTCCAGGCCGAACGCCAGCGCCGGGCGGGTTGCCATCCGCACCACCAGGTCCTGCAGCGTCAACCGACCCGGCAGGACCAGGTGAGTGTACAGCAGCGGAAACGCAATCTCCAATCCCACCATGCCGAACGGTGCCTGGCGGATCCCTTGCGACTTTTCGGCCGGCGTGTGCGGGGCGTGATCAGTCGCCACCATGTCGAGCGTGCCGTCCAACAGCCCTTCCACACACGCCTGACGATCCCGCTCGCCTCGCAGCGGCGGGTTCACCTTATACACCGCGTCGTCGCGCTCCACCGCCTCGTCGCTTAACAACAGGTGGTGAGGCGCCACCTCGGCGGTCACCCGCACCCCGCGCCGCTTTGCCCAGCGGATCAGGTCGACCGCCGCCTCCGTGCTGACATGGCAGACGTGCAGGTGCGCGCCCGTCCGTTCCGCAAGCAGGATGTCACGGGCAATCATCGCCTCCTCCGCCTCCGGCGGGATCTCCGGCAGGCCCAACCTGCGCGCGGCGCCTGGGTGCAGCACGCCGTCGCCTGACAGCGTCTCGTCCTCCGCGTGGATGGCGACCGGCAGCCCCAGCTCCGCCGCTGCCGCCAGCGCCTGGCGCATCAAACCCCCGTGCTGGACGCCGCGGCCGTCGTCTGACAGCGCCACGGCGCCAGCAGCCTTGAGCGCGGCGAAGTCGGTCACCGCCTCGCCCCGCTGGCCCTTGGTGATGCAGGCAATGGGGTGCACCCTGGCTGCGCCTGCCCGCTCCGCCTCGCCGCGCACGTAAGCCAGCAGCTCCGGGCTGTCCAGCGGGGGCTTCGTGTTGGGCATGCAGCACACCTGCGTGAACCCGCCTGCCGCCGCCGCGCGCGCCCCGGTGGCGATGGTCTCCTTCTCCGTCAGGCCGGGGTCGCGCAGGTGCACATGGAGGTCGATGAACCCCGGCAGCACCACCTCGCCGTCGAGCCGCACCACCCGGTCGGCCTCCGGCAGGTCGGTCCCGACGGCGAGCAGCCGCCCCGATGCGTCGTCCAGCAACAGGTTCGCGTGATAAAGGCGACCGTCCGCCAGGTCCAACAGCCGGCCCCCGTCGAGCCGCAACTTCAACGCTCCACACCCCCCAGAATGTCGTCGAGCAGCGCCATCCGCATGTACAAGCCGTTCTCCGCCTGGCGGAAGTAGGCGGCCCGCTCGTCGTCGTCCACCGCCGGGTGGATTTCCGACACCCTCGGCAGCGGGTGCAAGATGCGCGCGTGCGGCTGAAGATCCGCCAGGTGTTCCGGCAGGATGTGGAACGCCTCGGCCTCTCGCGCCTCCGCCGGGTCCAACAGCCGCTCGCGCTGAATGCGGGTCTGATAGATGACGTCCGCCGACCGGAGAGCCTGCCGGAAATCAGTCTCGCGGCGGATGATGAGGCCCGTCGCCGCCAACTCCGCGCGCAGGCCGTCCGGCAGCCCGAGCGACTGCGGATAGACGAGCGTCACCCGCACGCCGCGGAAGTACGCCAGCGTCCGCAGCAGGGAGTGCACCGTGCGCCCGTACTTGAGGTCGCCGATGACGCACACCGACAGGTCGTCCACCTGGCCCAGCTCGCGACGAATGGTGTACACGTCCAGCAGCGCCTGGGTGGGATGTTCGCCCGATCCCGCCCCCGCGTTGATCACCGGTACCGGGCTGACCGGCAGCGCCCGCGCAATCTCGTCCGTCTCGTGGTGGCGCACGACGATGGCGTCAGCATAACAGCCGACCACTCGGAACACGTCGGCCAGCGACTCACCCTTTTTCGCGGACGAGTTTTCGCGCGCGTTCTCGGCCCCCAGCGTACGGCCGCCAAGGCGCGTCACGGCCGCTTCGAACGACAGCCGCGTGCGCGTGCTCGGTTCGTAGAACAACGATGCCACCACCGCACCTTCGAGGCGCCGGCGCAGCCGCTCCCTGGACTCTGTCCGCAGCTGCTCCGCCTTGTCCATCAGCCGCTCCACATCCTCGCGGCCAAAGTCGAGCGTCGAAACCACGTGGTACAGCCGCCGGCGGCCGGCCTGTCCGCCGGCGCTCATCGATACCACAGCCATCCGGTTCACCTCCCCGACTGGCCCGATGCGCCGGGCTGGATAATCCATACGGCGTCTTCACCGTCGACCTCGCGGAGATACACGGCAATCTCCTCGTCCCTCGCCGTCGGCACGTTTTTGCCCACAAAATCGGGGCGAATGGGCAGCTCGCGGTGACCGCGGTCAATCAAGGTCGACAGCTGCACCATGCGCGCCCGGCCGGTCGCCATGATGGCGTCCAGCGCGGCCCGCACGGTTCGGCCCGTGTAAAGGACATCGTCCACCAACACCACCGTCTTGTCCCGTACGTCGAGGCCTTCCACCGGACAACGGCTGCCGCCAGCAGCCGCCCCGGGCGCCGGTGCCACGTCGTCCCGGTAGGGGCGGGCGTCCAGGTGGCTGACCGGCGGACGAACCCCCTCGATAGCGGACAGTTTGTCTGCAATCCGCTCCGCCAGAAACGCGCCGCGTGTGCGAATGCCCACCAGCACCAAGCCGTCCAAGCCTTTGTTGCGCTCCAAGATCTCGTGGGCCATCCGCGTGATGGAGCGCTGCATCGCCTGCGCGTCCATAATCTGCGCCTTTTTCCTCACATGCACCCCGCCTTCGCGACACCACTTGTCCAGCGCACCGCCATTCCGCCTCAACCGACCGCCGCTTCGCCGCAGGACCGCTCAGCCCCGCCGGCACCCGCGCCGCCCAGCCGAGCGTTCGCGACCCGCGTTGCTTCCCGGCTGTCCGTTCCCGGTTGTCCGGGCACACAAAAACGGCCGCCTCCGTGAGGAAGCAGCCGTTGGGCATACAACACCACCCGGGCAAACCGACACCCGGACAGCCGCTATGACGACTCCTTACCAATCTCACGGGACTGGTTTAAAGGCAGTGCAATGTCTGTTTCACTCTATCAGTTTTCATCAGGCCCGTCAAGCGCCTGGCAAAGGGACGCAGGCCGGTGGCCGGTCTAGGAGCGTGTCCGAGTAATCATTGAAGCAGTTTCCAGAAGGAAATTTTCGGATCAATGGCGAAGCCTTACAACAACAGCGTCGAGGAGGCTTTCGC
>JADGIC010000196.1 GCA_019683615.1 Alicyclobacillaceae bacterium
TAGACACCCTTGCTCTTGGCTAACGGTAGGTATGTCGCCAACCCCCGTTCGGGACTTTCACCCTAGAGATTCCGCCCATGCCGGGCGTACGAACAAAGAGCCCGCACAGGGGTTCTCCCCTGTCCGGGCTCCTGCTGCGGCGCAATCCCGCCGCCGTAACACGCTTCACCGGCGAGCGACGTCTCCGGATGAAGACTCCTGATCAAAATGACCGCGTGTCATCTTGTCGCCGTTGGGCACCGCCCACACGCCGGCGAGCCAGGCAACGTTGATGGCATCGGAGGGGCGGTTGCCGTTTAACGGCACCTTAAGCGCCCGCATCAACACCTGTGCCACCCACCACTGCTCTCAACGGCTGGCCGGGACGGAAGGTGCCATCCCTGTATCCCCACATCTCGTGGCGCGCTGACACCTCGGCGATGGTGCCGGCGTACCCCGCGGACACTTTGACGTCAATGTTGCAACTCGGGTTCGGCCGCGACGGCCGGCTGTACCACATCGCCATCGACACGATCGGCATCGCGCTCGCCGGGCGGGTATGGCGACAGCCAAAGTAGCTCGACGGGATGGCCTGGCTTCGCCTCCTTCGGCTCTTGACAGGCGTCCGTGTATCCCGACATATCTGAATTAAACAACATTATGCATGGTCTGCGCTCGTCAAGCCGCCTCCGCCCTCACGCCAAGCCGCGGATGTGTGCGCCACTCTACCTAACGGAGGTATCCCGTGAATCGGCAACCACCGCGGGAGACGACCGCCATCGGGCTGCCCACCATGATTGGCCGGTGTTCGGCGGCAAAGTGGCGCCGGCTATCGCCGGCTTGATGGCAGACCACTACCGGTTGAGCGCGGCGACGTGGATGGCTGCAGCGGGCGCCTTACCGATGACACTGTCCGGCGTCCTCAGGAAGCAAACGGCGCCGTGGTTCACCTCGCTGCACAGCGAACTGCCCAGCCAGGCGGTGTGAGCGTACCATCGAAAGGCCGGAAACGGAGGAATCGACGTGAAACCGTGGACTCATCCGCAAATCGATTGGAGGGTACGGCCGGAACGGTCTGCCTTGCTCGTCATCGACATGCAAAACGACTTCGTCCGCGAAGGTGCGCCCATGGAAATTCCGATGGCCAGACAGTTTCTCCCGAACATGGTCCGCATTGTGGATGCCTGCCGAAGGCTTGAGGTCCCAGTGATTTTCACGCAGCACGTCCTGTTCGACCACATCCCCGTCTCACCGCTGGAGGTCAGTATCCAACCGCATCTGCAGCGCTCCGGGATACGGGAGGGCGAACCAGGGGTTGAAATCGTCGAGGAATTGCAACCGCGGCCAGGGGAATTGGTCGTCCGCAAGCACCGGTACGACGCCTTTTACAACACGCAGTTGGACACGTGGGTTCGCAACATCCGCGGCATCCAGCAAATCGACACCCTCATCATCACCGGCACGGTCACCAGCATCTGCTGCGAAAGCACCGCGCGCAGCGCGTACATGCGAGACTACAAGGTGATGTTTGTGAGTGATGCCAATGGCGGCTTCGACGAGGCGTCGCAAGCGGCCACCCTGCGTACCATCGGACAGGCGTTCGGACGAGTGCTCGACACCGCCACGTTGCTCGCCGAGCTGGCTGGCGAACCATCGCACACAACCGATTGACACGCACAACCGATTGACGCGTGCGTACCGGCTTGACCTCAACCACCTGGGCGTACTACCAAAAGAATCCCCGGCTGCGCGCCGGGGATTCTGCCACCCGAGACCAGGGTCACACCCGCAACGGAGGTCGCGGAATCGGGATCTGCTCTCCCTTTTCCCATTTGCTGACGATGTATTCAATGCGCGCTGCTTCCGCCCTCTCCATGGCCTCGACGGTGCTGAGCGACTCCGCGGAACACCCGGGCAGCTCCGGGTACTCGGCGTGACGGACCCACACCCCGTCCGGCCGCTGCACCGACCACATTTCGAGTACATACGGAACGCTCAAATACTCCTCGAGTGTCATCGTTCCACGTACCTCCCTCTCTGCCGTCTAAACCGGACACCCGCCACCGTTCGCACCCGCTCGGAACGCTGCCGCTGTTGCTCGTCCACGGCTGCGCCGGTTGCCGGCTTTCCTACGGCCGCTGCTCCAACACTTCCGGGTGTTCGACAAACGCCTGCCGCAACTCGCGCGTCGCCGCAATCCAGTCCGCGCCTTCCGGCAGGATGACGCTGCCTGAACGCGTCCTGTACACCTCCGGCTCTCGCACGCCGGGCGGCGTCACGTTGTGTTCCATCAAGGCTCGCACAACTGCCAGCAGGCGCCGCCGTACGCGGATAATCATCGCATCGGAAACCGCCAGGTGCTCCTGCGTGCGATCGTAGATGGGGCCCATGCTTTCCTGCACGGCACGGTCTTGAACGGGCAGATACGGAATCCCCGAATAATCTTGTCCGCTGCGCTGGCGCTCGCGGTCGAGTCCGTAGTCGTTGGTCGCATTCAACGCGCACCGGAACCGCCCGTACCAGTCAGAGGTGTTGGGCAACATCGGTGTCTGTACGGTCGGATACTTTTCCGAGTCTCCGAGAATCGGGTGGCGCTTCGGCCAATACCCGTCGTTCTGCGGCTTGCGGACCATGATGAACGACATCGTGTGGTAGTCGTCCATCGGCACCCAAGCGTTCGTGATCACGTGGTGGCCCAAGATCCCTTCCGGAGACTGGGTGAAAAACGGAAACAAGAAGTTGGCAATCCGCCAGTACACGTACCCCGGCTTGGCCGGCCTGTACGCACCGTACATGCACCCGTAATCTGTATCCACGACGGAGTAGCGGGGTGCCCGGTCCTTCACCGTGTAGTAGAGAAACGTCCCTTCCTGCGTGTCCTCCGGTTCAATGGATCCGAAGTGCAAGAAGCCAGCATGGCTGGTGTCAATTTCGCCTTCCACCGCCTGCAGCCAGTTGCACTCAATCATCGTGGGTATGATCAACGACTGCCCTTCCGGCAACTGGTTGACCTCGATGTCCGGCAGCGGAGGCGGTGTCTTCTCGGGGCCCATGTAGGCCCACACCAACCCGCCGCGTTCCACGCACGGATAGGCCACCGCTTTGACCTTGTGCTTGAAATCGCTTTCCGGAGGTTCATTTGGCATGTCGATGCAGTTCCCGTGAACATCAAACTGCCAACCATGGTACACGCAGCGGATGCCACATTCGCCGTTGCGCCCGAAAAACAGACTTGCACCCCGGTGGGGGCAGTGATTTTGAATCAATCC
>JADGIC010000035.1 GCA_019683615.1 Alicyclobacillaceae bacterium
GGGTTCGGGTCATCGCCTGACGGACCCGCATTCTCTCATCGCAAACAACCGGGGACCGGCTGTCAGGGAGGTGGTCCGCTCCTGCCCCGGTCCCCATTCCCTTACGCCCGTTCGTGCTTCTTAATCACTTCAACGATTCCGCGATCTCCATCGACCCGCACCCAATCGCCCGTCTCAATGACGTCGAGCGGATCCTGGTCGAGGTCCGTGACAGACGGCACCCTCGTCACCACGGCCCCCAAAGCAATCTTCGTCGTCATTTCGTTAAAAATCATAGCCTTGGGTGCGGTTCCCGCCATGCGGGCCGCGTGAAAGATCCCAGACCAGCCGGAAGATCCTTTCGCACCCGGAAACACCAAGACCTTGTCCTTGAAAGAGACGCCGCGAAGTTCATGCCTCGATTCAATAATCGTACCCGTGGCAGGATTCACGCCGCCCCACCCGGAAATCGTTTGCCGAGTCACCAACGCCTCGCCTTCAGCAAATCCTCCGACCACTTTCCGACCACGCAGTATGATACTCATCAGTGCAGCCCCCCATCCCAACGCCCGGTGAGCGCCGCCCTCACGCAGTCTGCGGTCGATCCAAACCAACCTTGCACATTCATGATGGCCGGCAGGTAGTGCACCTGCTTCGCCGAATCCAGGGCGACCACCTTGGTGCCCTTCGGCAGAAACTGGCCAATCGCCGGGCAGGTGTCGCTCATCAGCTTGGCACCGGCATCCTGGAGGATTTTCAGATAGCCGTTTTGTTCAGCCAGCTTACGGATCGGACTGGGCGTGAATACCCACAGCTCGCAGTTGCTATGAATTTTTTTGCCGTCCAGGAGATTGCACACTTCCCGGATCTGTTCAATGCCAGCATGCGGACATCCGATCATCACGAGGTCGACGTCGCGGTCATGCGCCGTGCTGTTCAGTTCTTCATAAACCTTTCTGCGCTCGGCCTCCCCATATTTGAACGTAGCCCGTGGCCGGTTCGGACCGAACGCCTCCTCCAACGTGCGGGCCTCCGCTGTGATCCCGGGAATATGGTACATCTCCACACCGCCCGAGGAAGCGGCAGCCGCACCGAAGTGTTTCAGCCGCAGCAGATCCGGGACGTGGCGAATGCCGTTCAGTACAGGTACCTTATCTTCGACCATCTCACCCACAAAGTACCCGAGCATCCCCCAGTCCATGTTGCTCTCCACGTCAAACTCCACTTCAATCAGATGTGTACCGAATCGGTTTTCGTCCAGGTGGTAGCCCCAGTACGGAATCTTCCCTGTTAACATAGCGGCCGCCGTGCTTTCCCGCCCTTCCACATTCGTGCGGGCACCCAACACCGAATTGATGTAGACCACGGCGGACGACTCCATCCAGGCGCAATGTTCACCCTTCACCGGAACGTTGCCCACCTGGTATGGGGTACACGTGTTCATCAGGTGGATCCCGTGGCGGGCATTGTAGTCCATGCTCTCCATGGTCCCCTCGTAAAATTCACGCGAGACCCCCTGAACCTCCCACTGCTCACGGTCCATTGGGCCAATCAATTGGCAGCTGAACACCTTAACCTGCGGAATCTCGACCGTTTCATCACTGTCCAGGCTCATCTTTGAAAACGCTTCATCATGAGACTTAAAATGCCTCATCATCGATGGCGTCAGAATGTTGGCACCGCACACGTTGTTGGTGTCGACGAAGCGCTCGGCGCCCAGCGCCTCCGCGTAGCGGACCAACAACTCCATCGCCTTCTGCACAGCCGGACCCTGTTCGCCCTCCAACATGCGCCGCTCGTCATCCGTCAGGATCATCACTGCTCACCTCGCCGTTTCAACCTGCATCCGCCTGCAACGTCTGGCTCTTCAACGGTGCAGTCACCGTTACTGTATTTATGAAGCCGTTGCCATTTGACGTGCGGATGCCTTCACTTTCACTTTCGAAGGCAACGTCTCGATCAAGAACATTGAAAGAATCCCCACGAGAATCGCACATCCGATAGCGATGTACTGGACCGCAGACAGCCCGAATTTGTCCGCCGCCATCCCGACGAGCGTGTTGCCCACGGCACTGCCCAACAGCTCGCCGGTGCCAACCATCAGTCCAATGGTGGCGGCGTGGAAACGAGCCGGAATGGATTCCGCAGGGATGGTGGCCATGTACAGAGCCATCGGACCGCCAGCCACCGCAAACACCACACCCAAAATGACGAGCCAGGAGACGGAATTCACCACCAAGTTCACGATTGGCGTCAGTGCACACACGAACGAGAAGATCACCATGATCGGCTTGCGGCCAAATCGGTCTGATAAAATCGGGCCCACAATCGTCCAGAACAGCCCACCTATGCCGGTGATGCTCATCACGTAACTGGCCGTCGACGCGCTGAAATGCTTCACTTCGGTGTAGAACACCGGCCCAAATGTGAACGAGGCACCAAACCAGATGTTGAAGAAAATGCCGATGATCAAGCACAGCCATACGTTTCGGTGGCGAAACACGTCGCGATAGCGGACCTGCCCGGCCGCCTCTGCCGCATCGGTCAACGGTGCCTTGAAGTTCTCAATCTTTGGTTCACGGACGAACAGAGCTGCCAAGATCACCAGGATGATCCCGGGAATAATGGTCAGGTAAAACGCATGCCGCCAGCCGTAGGCGTTCGCCAAGGCAACCAGGACCACCGGCGCGATGATCACCGACCAGACCGTGCCCGCCCCACTCTGCAGAAACGCCATGTTGAAGCCGCGGCGGTTATCGCTAGACTCAATCGCCATAATTGACTGCGCGATTGGGAGGATAGGACCTTCTGCCGCGCCCATGATCATGCGCACTGCAATCATCGCCGCCACGCCGCCAACCACGCCTGTGAACACGGAGCAAAGGGAGAACGCCAGAATTGCGACCAGCAAAATCGGTTTCTTTTTGCCAATCGCGTCTGAAAACCAGCCCCCGAAAAAGTTGAAGAAGGCGAAGGTCAGCGACAGTGCGGAGCTGATCATGCCGATTTGCGTGTTGTCCAGGTGCAAGTCCTTCGAGATGAACGGCATGAGATAACTAACTGCCAGGCGGTCACTGAAGACGATGCCCCAGAGACAGAACAACAGCAACAGGAGTCCATTCTCGTAGCTGAGTAACCGGCTGCGATTCACGTCTCATGCCACCCCTCGATGTCGAATCTAGCTGCAGGTTCCAACTGTGGCACTGCGGGGCTCGCCGCAGAGAAGTTGGCGGCCGCCATTCGGGATGCGGCCGCCGCTCCGGTTGTCCCGATTAAGAGTTCAACAGTTCCAGCGTCGCGTTGACCGCATCCGACAGCCGCTCCAGCTGCGGGAAGTGGGCAGCGTTCTCGAACACCACCACGCGCGACCCCTGGATGCCCTTTTGGAATTCGTACGCGTATTGCACCGGAATCAGGCCGTCTTTTTCACCCCACATGATCAACGTCTTGGCTCGGATCCGATGCAACCGCCGCCGCAATCCCTTATCGGGAATCGGCCACAGGTACTTCGACGCCTCGGCCATCATGATCACCTGTTCCACAATCGCACGCAGCCGCTCCTCCTCATCCTCCGGAAGCGCGATGGCCTGTTGCGCCACCGGGGACGAAGTGTCGACAAACATCCTCGCGTGCAGGTCGTTCGGGTCTGCGATAATCGTGCCCAGGTCCGGCGTGTCGATATCCGGATTCCACAGGCCTGCGGCGCCAATCAGGACCAGGTGGTCAAAGCGGTTGTTGTCGGTCGCCGCCAATTCAGCCGCCAGCATCCCGCCAAACGAATGGCCGATCACGTCAGCGCGCCGGACGCCCAGCTGATCCAACAGGTCGTAGTAGTAGAGGACCAAGTCCCATACCCCGCGCAGGTCCAGCTCATTGGCGCCAGCCGTCTCAGCGGTGCCAGGAAAGTACGGCGCGATCACCTTCCGTTGCTTGGCAATCTCCTCCAGATAGCCATCCCAGTGCAGTCCGCCGGCCCCGTGCAAAAACAGGACCGGGCTGCCTTCCCCTTTCACCAACGCCTTGGCAACATGCTCTCCCTGGATTGACAGAGTGACCAGTTCGGGTGATGACATCGTGTGGTTATCCTCCTCGCAAGTTCTTTCCTTGGACATGGCTGCCGCTTATCGAACGGGTTGCACCTCTTGCTGCTGATTCAGTCGATTGTACGCCACCTTCGGCCAGCCCACCACAGGCCACTCGTCGTCCCAGATTCCTTGCAGATGAGGCATAACCTCGCGGGCGAACAACTCGATGCTCTTCAACACGATCTCTTGCGGCGCCGACCCAATCTGGAAGTGGGACACGATGGTGCCGACCCGCAGTCGCTGAATCACTTCCTTCAACATGTCGCGCACCGTCGCCGGAGAACCCGCAATCAGGGCCCCGCTTTCCACCATTTCCTTAAAGCGGATTTCACGCTGCGCGCCGGAGTAGCGGTGCTGGCCGTGCAGGGCAAACTGGTTCACGCCGCCTTTGAGCAGGCTCTTCGGCGTGCGGTACCCGGGCGCCTCCGCGTACTTGGCCGGAATCCGGAACAGCTTGTTGTAGAAGTACCTCACGTGCTGCTCGAAGTCCCGCTCGGCGCGCTCGTCCGTCTCCGACACCAGAATGAACTGGTTGTAGCCCACCCAGTACGGGTTCTGATCCTTGCCCAGCTTGTCCCGGTATTCCCAGTACCCGTCCATGAACTTCTGCGCGTTCTTGTACCCGGCGTAGCTCAGGTACGCGTAAGTGAAGTTGTTGCGGATGCAGTAGTCCCAGGTCTCGAGGCTGCCGCTGCCCGGCAACCAGATGGGCGGATGCGGATCCTGATACGGACGCGGCCAGATGTTCACATACCGGAGCTGGGTGAAGCGGCCGTTGAAGGAGAACGTCTCCTTGCGCGTCCATGCCTGGCGAATCAGGTCCAGCGCCTCCCAGAAGCGCGGACGCAGTTCCGCCGGCGGGAGGCCGTACACATAGTTTGTGTCCATCGACGTGCCGGCCGGGAAGCCCGCAATCATGCGGCCGCCGGTGAGGGTGTCCAGCATCGCTATTTCCTCGGCCACGCGAAGCGGCGGGTTGTACAGCGCAATGCTGGGGCCCAACAACGCGATACAGGTCTTCTCCGTCTCGCGCACTTTGCGGGCAATCGCGGCGGACATCAGGTTCGGAGAGTTGTCCATGCCGTACGCGTTGCCGTGGTGCTCATTGAAGCCGACAGCGTCGAAGCCCAGGCGAATGGCAAGCTCGTATTGGTCCAGATAGTCGTTGTACGCCTGGTGCCCTTTCTTGCGGTCATACAAGTGACTGGGAATGTCAACCCAGCTCGACTCGTACTTTTGCGCAAAATCCTCAGGCAGGTCGCGGTACGGAAAGATGTTGGCGAAGATAAACTTCACTGCTGCTCCCTCCAGTGGTTGAATTTTTGCTTCATCTGGGTGTATATGAGCCGCCCGGCCGGATGGCTCGAGCGGGACTCAGCCGCCTCACTTCATCTTCCGCACGGCGCTCTGACTCATCGCTTCAACCCGTTTGACCCAATCCGGATCGCTTTCCTTCGGCGGAATTGCCTTAAGCACATTGTTGTGCAGCTCAATCAGGATGTCGCGGGCCTCTGGGTACGGGATGACGTACAACTCATTGTTCTTTACAGCCTTCAGCACATGCTCGGCCAGGGTCACAGGGTCGAGGCCGACTTCAATGACGCGCTTCAGGTTCTTGAACATCTCCTCGTCGGCGCCGTAGTACCCGGTATTGGCGAGGTGCTTCGGACGCGTCAGGACGGCTTCGTGAATGTTCGTGTTGACCGCGCACGGGCACAACACCGATACACCAATTCCGTAGGGCTCCAGATCCATCCGCAGCACCTCGGTGAGGCCGCGGACGGCAAACTTAGAGGCGACGTAAATGCCGGTACCTGGCAACGGTTGGAATCCGGACATCGAAGACGTGTTCACAATGTGCCCGCCCTGTCCGTACTTCAACATCCGCGGTACGAACGTCTGGAGGCCGTTAATGACGCCCCACAGATTGACGTTGAGGATCCACTCCCAGTCCTCGTACGTCGCATTCTGCATGGGCCCGAAGATGCTCACGCCCGCCGTGTTGCACAGCAGCTGGACCGGTTTGCCGAACACCTTTTCGACCTCGTCGGCTGCTTCCGCCATCTGCTTGCGGTCGGTGATGTCCATCTGAATCGGATGGACATCGGCCTTCACCTCTTTAAAGTACGCCATCGCTTCATCAAGATGATCTTTCCGGATGTCCGCAATCGCAACTTTCATGCCTTCCCTGGCAAACACCTTTGCCTGTCCGAGCCCGACACCGCTGCCGCCGCCCGTAATAAATGCGACTTTTCCTTCCAGATCCTGCATCGAAGCTTCGCCTCCTCCTCGTCGTCAGTTCCATCATCGCCGCGCCGCCGGCGCCTCCGCCAAGGGCATTCTTGGCCGCCGCCGTGAGGGCGCCTGCGGGCGGTCAGCGGCGCACTTCATCAAGGGCCTTGCACGGGTCGCCTCTCACCGCTTGGTTGAGACCAGCACGCCACCAGACTGCGGCAACGGCTGGACAAGCTGGTGGTAAATCCACAGCCACCCGCGCTCGTCCGTCGTCGAGGGTCGATTCAACGCCTCACGCCGCTTGGCCAGCTCCTCCTCGGGCACCTCCAGGTCCACGCGACGCGCCTCGACGTCGATGTCGATGATGTCTCCGTCTTGCACCAATGCCAACGGGCCACCTTCCGCAGCCTCCGGCGACACCTCCTTTACCACGAGACCCCGGTTTGACAAGCCAGACTCCTGGCCGTCCGACACAATCGCAACCTTGTCGCTGAGGCCCGCGCCGTCGACGGCGAACACCACGGCGCTGGCCATGCCCATGCCCGGCGTTCCCTTCGGCCCGACGCCGCGCAACACGACCACGTGACCGGGTTTTACCTCGCCCTTGCGGATGCCCTCCAGCGCGGATTCCGGAGAGTCGAAGACTTTGGCCGGACCGCGGAACTTCAGGTTGCGCTGTTCCGTCGCGGGCAATTTCACAATGCCGGTGTTCGGCGCAAGCGATCCTCGCACCAGGACAATCGCAGGCCGCGTGCTCAATGGCCGGTCGGCAGGGCGAATCACTTCTTCGTCGTATACCTTCGCGTCCGCCAAGTTTTCCGCGACGGTCTTACCGGTGACGGTCAGCGCGTTTGTCTTGAGATAACGCTCCAACTGTTTCATCACCGCGCGCGCTCCGCCCGCGGCCTCGAACTGCTCAATGGTGTGCTCGCCGTTCGGGCGAACGCCCGCCAAAACGGGGATAATCTCTTGATAGTGTTCGAAGAGCCGGTAGACATCGACGTCACACTGCGCCTCGCGTGCAATCGCCTGCAGGTGTTTGACGGTGTTGATGGACCCGCACACCGACAGCATCACCATCGCCGCGTTGGCGAACGCATCCGGGGTCAGGATGTCGCGCGGCTTCAGGTCGTCCCAGACCATTTGCACGATGCGCTCCGCCGCCTTCTCGACGACATCCCACATCTTGTCGCTAAGCGCCTGCACGGGCGTGCTGCCGGGCAACCCCATGCCAAGCGCCTCAACCACAATGTGCATGGAGTTGGCAGTTCCCATCCCCGCGCACACGCCTGGCCCGAGAATCGCCTGCGAACTCATCTCGGTGACGTCCTCGTCCGTCAACTTCTCCTTGCCCATCGTACGGTAGACGGTGCGCAGCCAGAGATCCTCGATGTCGATGTGCTCGCCTTTGAACGTCCCGCTCGGTTGGTAGCCGCAGGCGACGACGATGGTGGGGATGTTCAGGCGGGCGGCCGCCATCAATTGCCCCGGCACTGTCTTGTCACACGACGCCAAGCAGACCATGCCGTCGAGCAGCGCACCTTCCACCGCCACCTCGATGTCGTTCACAATCAGGTCGCGGCCCGACAGGATGTACCCGCCTTTGTGGCCGGCACCCGTGACAAAGTCGGCTGGCGCCGCGGTGCGGACCTCAAACGGGACACCGCCGGCCGCGCGAATGGCTTCCTTCATGCGCGCCGCCACCACGTCCAGGTGGGCAAAGCAGGCGGCCAGATTCGACGACGAGTTCACAATTGCGATCTTCGGCTTTTCGTTGTCTTCGTCGGTATACCCGAGAACACCCCACTCGGCCCGGCGAATGGCCCAAGACACGCTTCCTGGCTCCATGTAGCTGCGCAGTCTTCGCTTCATGTTCTCCCGCCCCTTTCCCAAGCGTGATTGCTGTAGCGTTCAGTTCCGCCGGGTCACGTTGTCCTTCAGGCGCTCTTGCAATTCCGCCACGTTCAGCTCGTGCACGCTTCCCTCGCCCGCCATGTCCAAAGCGTGGGCTGCGGCCGCTCCCATGCCGATGCATGGCCCCATCACGCGTACGCTCGACAGCGCTGCGGCGTCGCCATCAATGCAGCGGCCAGCCGCCACCAGGTTGTCGACATCCGGCGGCGTCATGCTCCCCAGCGGAATATAGTGGACATGGTCGTCGCTGAAGACTTCCCACACGTATCCTTGCGAGTAGTTGTGCAACTCTATCGGCCAAGCCGTGCGGGCAACGGCGTCGTCGAACCAGGTGCCTGCGCGGACTTCGTCGGCTGTCAACTGCTTGCGGCCGACAATCCAGCGCGTTTGCCGGATACCCGGGAACCCGTATGCCCGTACGCGGGCGTGTTGGAACGCCTCCGGAAACTCACTTTTCAGGAACTGCAGGACGCGGTCCGCCTGGGCCTTGCCTTCAATCCCTTTCACAGCTGCCGCAATCGGCTCCAACGGCGTTTCCACGTGTGTCATGTTGACCAGCGCCGTGCCTTTTGCGGGGAACGCCATCACAAACCCATCCGTACGGACCAACCCGTACTCGGCGGCCTTTTCCTTTTGACGCCGGAAAAACTCACCCATCTCCGGTTGCCGCTCCTGGTTCACGCCCTCTAACACCAACATCTGAGATCCATAGATGACCGCGTCAGCCGGCTCGCGGCACGGCAGGCCCGCCTGCCAGGTGAGCGCGGCGTCCCCGGACGCATCGACAAATCCGGTAGCGCTTACACGCAAATCACCGTAACGAGTGGCCAAATCGACGGCCTGGATGCGCCTCCCTTCCCGGTGAACCTCCCGCAGCACCGCACCGACCACCGGAACGATGCCCGCTTGCAACACCGTCTCCTCAATCCAGCGAGAGAGCGCCACCTCGTCGTACATCACGACTGTCGTAAACCCTTCATGGCGGTAGTGCAGCGCTCCCGCCTTGCCCAAGTCGCGGAGAATGTCGTCGGCGATGCTGTGGGTCAGTTGATACCGCTCGGAGACCGGGCCGTTCGAGAACAAGCCGCAGAATGTGCCGATGATGGAGTTGACCGCTTGACCGCCCAGCGCCGGCAAGCCGTCGACCAGGGCGACCTTCCGACCCAGCCGCGCCGCCTCAATGGCGGCAGAAACACCCGAGATACCCGCACCGACGACACAGATGTCGACTTTTAACTCCTGTGGGCCAGTGCGACTCTTGGTGACGATCTTTGTCGTCACGTTCGTGTTTCCGTTTTCAATCATCCCGAATCTCCTTTTGTCAAATTGGTCTCTTCACATTTACATCTTATTATTATTTCGATTTCGCTACCAATACTGATTTGAAACGGTATCTATAACAATATTGTTATCTATGATAAAATCGGAGCAAAGGGGGGAGGATACCCTGAATCTCGATGCACTTCGAGGCCTGGTCAAAGTGGCCGAACTTGGCACGGTGACGAAGGCCGCGGACGCTTTGATGGTTGCCCAGCCGGCCCTGTCCCGGTTGATTCGGCAGTTGGAGAAAGAGTTGGGCAAGCCGATATTCGTGCGTACGGGCAGGTATCTGCAACTCACCCCATTTGGCCACGAAGTGGTCAACCGGGCCAAGCTGGTCCTTCAGAACCTGGAGTCGATTCGGCAACTGGGGTCTGGTGAAAGTGCCCACCCGATGTTGCGAATTGGCGCAAGTTTTATCACACTGAGCCGGTTTCTGCCCGAAACCGTCTCCATGTTTCGTCAGCGGCACCCGCATGTCGACCTGGTGATCAGCACAGGTCTCAGTCAAGATATTTACAACCTACTGAGCGAGGGCAGCATTGAGGTCGGATTGGTCACTTCCACGGTGCCCCGCCCGTACGTGGTCACTCGTCAGCTGCTTGTGGATCAGCTGTGCGTCATCTGCACGCCGGATCACCCGCTGGCAAAGCGGTCCCATGTCACCCCTGGCGACCTTCACCGCATTCCGATCGTGACCATGACAGGGCGGTCCGGCCTCCGGCAGGATTTGAACGCCATCTTTGCGGCACACAATGTGGAGATGCGCGTGTGCATGGAAATTGATAACGTCGGCGTGATTCAGACGATGGTTGCGGCCGGGCTTGGCGTCACGATTCTGCCGCACTCGGCCTGGATCCCGTTTTTGGTCGACCAGCACTTGCAGGCGATTCCATTCGTATTGCCGAACACGCGCGTCCAGTCGAACACATTGCGCAGGTACTCGCTCATCCACTTGGAAAACGCGGTGACGCCCATCGCGGAACAGTGGATCCGGGTGTGCACCGAGGTCGCGTACGCCATCTCCCGCGCATCCTACCTCGGGCGGCAGCACAGCGGTTGAGCCACTGGCCGGCGTCGCGTGGCCATACTTCCAACTCCCGCCGGCGGTGTCCGCCTTCGGCAGGGATGTCAGGTTGTTGTCTCGAATCCTTAGTTTCGTGCGCGTCATTGCACTGCCCTTAGTACCGGGCGAACGCTTCCAGAACGGCTGGTAGCCTCTGGCCATGTTTCGTTTCGCCCGCCCAAACTACCAAAGAGGAAGTGATGTCGCTATGTTACCAGAGTTCATGCGGGCTGCTGTACTCTTTCAGCCGGGCGAACCGCTCAGGATTGAACGGATTCCTGTGCCGAAGCCCCGAGAAGGCGAGGTCCTGATCCGAGTCGCGGCCTGCGGAGTGTGTCACACGGACCTGCACGTCATGCGGGGCGAGGTGAAGTTCCCCACTCCGGCCGTCCTCGGGCACGAGATCACCGGCACCGTCGTACAGCTCGGTCCCGGCGTCAGCTCCGTGGCTGTCGGAGACCGGGTGGCGTGTTCCTTTATCATGCCCTGCGGGACGTGCGACTACTGCGCCGTCGGACGGGACGACATGTGCGAAAAGTTTTTCGCCATGAACCGCTTGCACGGCCAATTGTACGACGGCACCACACGGTTACACGCGGCCGACGGATCGCCGATTTGGATGTACTCCATGGGTGGGCTGGCGGAATACGCAGTCGTTCCGGCCACTGACGTGTTTCGGCTGCCGCCGGAGCTGCCCCTCGACCGGTCCGCGATTCTGGGTTGCGCAGTCTTTACCGGATACGGGGCCGTCCGGCACGCGGCCGACGTCCGCCCCGGCGAGCGCGTCGCCGTCGTGGCGGCCGGTGGTGTCGGGCTGAATGTCATTCAGTGGGCGAAGGTATTCGGCGCCCTGGACATCATTGCCCTCGACGTCGCGGACGACAAGCTGGAACTGGCCAAGAAGGTCGGTGCGACGCACGCCGTACGCGCGGACAAGGAGCCCGTTGCTGAGGTCATGAACCTCACCGGCGGCCGAGGTGTGGACGTTGCCATTGAAGCGCTCGGGAGTGCCCAAACGTTTGAGTTGGCCATCAACCTCCTTCGAGACGGCGGACGTATGGTCGCCGTCGGCATCGCACCCGCCGGTCAGACCGCAGCACTCGAAATCCAGCGGATTGTGCGTAGAGGCATTCACGTCATCGGATCCTACGGCGCCCGCGTCCGTTCTGACATGCCCCGCATTGTTGAAATGGCAGCGAAGGGGTTGGTGGATTTCCAGCAGTCTGTCACCGCTGTGTACCCCTTAGATCAGGCGCAGGCCGCCTATGACGACCTGAAGTCCAGAAAGATTACCGGGCGAGCCATTGTCGTCATGAACGGCTGACCCTCCATCCATTCCAAACGAAAAAGGGCACAGGCCCTCTGGTTTCCCGGCCTGTGCCCGCTTTTGTCCGTACTCTCAGATGTGAGCTTTCCTGCAGGGGGTACGATCCCGCCTCAAGCCCCTGCCTCGTCCCCCGGTCGTCACGACACCTTAATACACGCCACGCTGTGACCGTCGCCGACGTGAGTCAACGGCGGCACCTGCTCCGTACACTCCTTGGTTGCCAGCGGACAACGGTTCGAAAAACTGCATCCAGGCGGCTTGTTCATCACGCTGGGAATGTCGCCTTGAATGATGATCCGTTCCCGCTGTTCCTCCACGAACGGATCCGGGATCGGGACAGCCGCCAGCAGCGCTTGCGTGTACGGATGTTTCGGATTCTCGTACAGCGACTTCCAGTCGGCAATCTCCACCACACGACCGAGGTACATCACGACCACGCGGTCGCTGATGTGCCGAACCACCGACAAATCGTGCGCGATAAAGAGGTAGGTCAGGCCGAGTTTCGCCTGCAACTCTTCCAGCAAGTTGATGATCTGCGCCTGAATCGAGACGTCCAGCGCGGAGATCGCCTCGTCGCAGACGATGAAGTCGGGGTTGCTGGCCAAGGCGCGGGCGATACCCAGGCGCTGGCGCTGGCCGCCGCTGAACTCATGCGGATAGCGGTGTTTCAGTTCCGGGCGCAGGCCGACCAGCTCAAACAACTCGTCGATGCGCCGGTCATACTCGGCTCGGCTCGCCACCAGCCGGTTCACCTTCAGCGGTTCGCCGACGATGTTCGCCGCCGTCAGCCGCGGATCCAAGGAGCTGTACGAATCCTGGAACACAAGCGCCATGTGCCGGCGCAATGGGCGAAGGTCCTTCTTCGGCAACTTCGCGATGTCTTGGCCTCGGAACACGATTTGCCCGTCGGTGGGGTCGTACATGCGAAGGATGGCGCGCGCCACCGTGGTCTTCCCGCATCCGCTCTCGCCCACCAGGCCAATCGTCTCGCCGCGCCGGATGTCAAAGCTCACGTCATCGACCGCTTTGATGTCAGATACTTTCCGCTTCAAGAGCCCCTTCGTGACCGGGAAATACATTTTCAAGTTGCGGACTTCGAGAATCGTCTCTCCCGTCTGCTTCTGCTGCACGGGCGCCGCCAGTGCAGCCGACGTCTCGCTCGCCGCAGTTGCGGCGTTGGCCGCCGCCGAAAACTCCTCAGCGGAAGGCAACACATAGCACGCCGCCTCGTGGCCCGGACCGACCGGGGTCAACGGCGGCGCCGGCTCCTGGGCACACCGTGCCGTCCGGTACACACAGCGCGGCATGAACGCGCATGTGGTCGGCTTTTGTGACAAATCAGGCGGCAGTCCGTCAATGGGCACGAGTTTCCGGTCCTTCGGGTCATCCAAGCGCGGAATCGCCCGCAGCAGTCCCACCGTATACGGATGACGCGGGTTTGCAAAAATATCCTTGCAAGTGCCGGACTCCACAATCCCGCCCGCGTACATCACGTAAATGCGATCCGCAAACCGCGCGACAACGCCCAGGTTGTGGGTCACCAAGACCAGCGCTGTGTTGGTCGACCTCACGATGTCCCGCAGCAACTCGAGCAACTGAGCTTGCGTCGTCACGTCGAGCGCGGTCGTTGCCTCGTCGGCAATCAGGATCTTCGGCTCGCACGACATCGCCATCGCAATCATAATCCGCTGGCGCATGCCGCCACTGAACTGGTGGGGATAGTAGTTCACCCGATGCTCCGCGTCGGGTATCCCGACGCGCCGCAACAGTTCGATGGCGCGCTCCCTGGCCTGCGACCGGCTGAGTTTCAAGTGAAGGATCAGCGACTCCTCCAGCTGCCTGCCGACGGTCATCACAGGATTCAGGGAGGTCATCGGCTCCTGAAAGATGATGCCGATTTTGCCACCGCGGACGTCCCGCAGTTCTTGGCTCCTCGGGTCCAATTTAAGCAGATCCGTCCCCTCGAACAACACTTCGCCCTCCACGATTTCGCCCGGTGGAGCGGGGATCAACTGAAGGATCGAATACTGCGTCACGGACTTGCCGGACCCGCTTTCGCCCACTATCGCGACGATTTCGCCGGCGTCCACGTGAAAGGAAACGCCATCCACCGCCTTGACCGTACGACCATCCAGTTTAAACTGCACCTTTAGGTTTTTGACCTCTAGCAGATGGCTCATTCAGTACTTAACCTCCTGCGTCCTGCGCACTCCGTTTCCGCCGGTCGCTGCCAGATTCGTGCCCTGCTCAGACAGAACCCCGCAACTTCGGATCCAGCGCGTCACGCAACGCGTCGCCCACCAGGTTGAACGCAACCACCACCAGCATGACAGCGACGCCGGGGGCGAACGAGAGTAGCGGGTTTGTCCTCATGTACGGATACCCATCGTTGATCATCGACCCCCACGCGGCGCCGGGAGGAGCCATCCCCAAGCCCAAGAAGCTCAAGGCCGCCTCCGCCAGAATGGCGACACCCAGGTTTAGCGTAATTAACACGATAAGCGGCGACACGCAGTTGGGAAGAACGTGCACCAGCATGTTCCGCAGGTTAGAAGAGCCACTCAACTCGCCGGCAATCACGTAATCCGCCTCCCGTACTGAAAGCACCTGGCCGCGCATCAACCGCGCATAAATGGGGATCAACGCGATACCCAGCGAGATCATCACGTCCTTCAAGCCGCCGCCCAGCGCGGACCCTATCGAAAGCGCCAAGATGATGGGCGGAATCGCCATCAAGGCGTCCATGATCCGCATGATCAACGAATCGATGATGCCGCCAAGGTATCCTGCCATCAAGCCGAGAGCAATGCCGACGCCGCCGGCGATTGCGACAGACACGACGCCCACCATCAGCGACGCCCGCGTGCCGAAAATAATCCGGCTGAGTTCATCTCGGCCAAACAGATCGGTCCCGAGAAGGTGCTGCCAACTCGGCGGCGCGAGGGTGTGGTCCAGATCCTGTTGGTACGGACTGTACGGTGCGATGTACGGTGCGAACACCGCCAGCACAACCATCACAAGCAAGATCAGGCTCCCGACGAGAATCGCCTTGCGGTCCAGAAATACTTGGATGAACTTGCGCCCTCTGCGCGGGCGCGCCACGGCCGTCGATACGGGTTCCTCGAGCGTCGTTTGCATCTCCATTGGTATCAACCTCTGCTCTTCTTAGCCCTTGATACGCGGATCTACGTAGGTATAGGCAATATCCGTCGCCAAATTAATCAATACGACGATAGCCCCGATAATCAGCACCGAACCCTGCACCAAAATGTAATCCTTACCGAGAATGGCCTGCACCAGGAGCCGCCCCATGCCCGGGATGTTGAACACCTGTTCAACAAGAACGGCGCCGCCGATGATGCCGGCCAACGATATGCCCAATAGCGTGATCACGGGAATCAGCGCGTTACGGAGTGCATGGCGGAGGATCACCACGTTTTCCTTAAGCCCCTTCGCCCGCGCCGTCCGAATGTAATCCTGACGAATCACTTCCAGCATCGACGACCTCGTTTGGCGGGCAAAGCTGGACAACGGCAGCGTCGCCAACACCAACACGGGCATCACCAGATACCGAACGCCTTCCCCGAAGTTTTCGAACGGAGACACCCATCCTTGTACCGGAAGCCAACCCAACTTCAGGCTGAACACGTAAACGCCGAGGATGGCCAGCCAGAACACCGGGATGGCGACCCCTGCGTTCGAAAGGAAGATGACAATGGAATCTATGAATGTTCCGCGCTTGACGGCCGCGATAATCCCGGCCGGTATACCCAGGATCAGCGACACGACGAGCGAATACAGTCCAAGTTGGAGTGTAATCGGCAGCCTCACTGCTAGGAGCTGCGTAACCGGCTGATTGTAGAAGATGGACGTGCCGAGATTGCCGTGCAGGACGTTGCCCAACCACAGGAAATACTGAACGACCAACGGCTTATCCAAGCCCATTTGGTGGCGCAGCGCGTCAATCTGCTCTTGAGTGGCGGTGCTCCCCAACATGATCTGGGCGGGGTCTCCCGGAATCAAATGCATGATGAGAAACACGATCACCGTCACGATAAACAGAACAATGACCGCCTGCACCAGACGTCGTAGTAACATCGTTGTCAAGGCACTTGTCCCCTTCGCATAAGATACCGGATGAAGGTGGAAGGGAGGTAAGCCGTGTCCGGCTTACCTCCGACCCGCCACTTGTCTTTGCGAGTTCAGATTACTTGCTGAGCCAGACGCTCTCCGGATTCCAGTCAAAGCCGTTGGTCGTAAACATGCCGAGATTCTGCACATTCTTCTTCATAAACACGTCTCCGGCCGTAATGTACATCGGCAGGACGAGAGCGTAATCCTGGAAGAGCACCTTCTGAATCTGCTGCACGTACTTGACCTCAGTCTGATGATCAGGCGCCGACCGAGCCTTGGCAATCAACTGCTGCAGAATCGGCGGATGCAGGATGTTCTGTGCAAAGTACGCCGCATGCGGGCTGAAGTTCCGGTCAATCAGCACCGGTGCGTTCGGGAACGTCGGCCAGATGTAGACCGTCATGCCCGTCCATTTCGGCGCACTGCTGGAGGTGATGGCAATCAACTTCGCAATGTCGACGACGTTAATCTTGACCTTGATGCCGACTTGGGCCAGGTAGTTCTGCACAGCTGTGACCATATCCTGGTCCGCCGCGTCAGTCCAGATTTGTGTCTGGAAGCCGTTCGGATAGCCCGCCTCCTTCAACAACTGCTTCGCCTTGGCCGGATTGTACGGGAAGCCTTTGACGGCCGGGTTATAGAACGGTGAGCGCGGCGTGTACCACTGGTTGGTCGCTTCGCCGTAGCCGTGAAGCACCGACTTGATAATCGCGTTCTTGTTGATGGCGTACTCTACGGCTTCGCGCACCTTCAGGTTGGACAGCGGATCTTTCGGGTTCGCACTCGGGAACATGAAGCCGTAGCCGGCTGCACCGAACGCAATTTTCCGCGTCGTGTTGAACTTGTACTGGCCGGACGCCTCCAACTGCTTCGTGTTAGCCGTTGACGCTCGCGTCAACACGTCCGCCCCGCCAGAGATGAAAGTGTTGTAAGCCGTATTTGCGTCATAGATCAGATCGAGATCAATTTCATCCAGGTACGGCTTGCCCTTCTGCCAATAATTCGGGTTGCGCTTGTAGATGATGGACACGTCCGGGTTCCAGGCAACGAACGTGAACGGCCCGGTGCCGACTGGGTGGGTCTTCGCCCAATCGATACCGTGTTTCTTCACGGCCGTCGGCGAGATAATCTGTACGAACCAGCAGATGGATTCGAGCAGCTGGTTGTCGAACTTGACCAAATTCAACTTCAGGGTGTACTTGTCGACCACCTGCATCGACTTGATGCCATCCACCTCAGGACGGTGCGCGTTTTGGAACTGTTGAATGTTCCACTTGAGCGCCTCTGCGTCAAAGTCGGTGCCGTCCTGGAACTTCACGCCTTTACGCAGGTAGAACGTAATCGTCTTGGCCTTCGGGTCGACTTTCCAACCTTTGGCCAGAAACGGCTCCATGATCCCTTTGGCGTTATACCGGCCCAGTGTCTCCAGCGCAGGAGAGCTGTAGTAGTAGTCCAGCTGCGGGGACAAAGCCGGGAACCCAATGTTGTCTGTGTGGTCCTCCATGATCATGCGCAGGGTACCGCCCCGCTGCGGCGCCACTGTCTTCGCGGAACCTGTGTTCGCCTGCGTATTACCGGACGGCGCGCTGGCGCAGCCACCGAGCACCGCTAACGACAGCGCAACCGACGCTCCGCCGTAGACCCATTTGCGTGCCTGCTTCGACTGTTTCGGCATTCCAAGCCCCCCTGTTGACTCTATTATCCTGTACCTGCCAGTGGCAAGCCGGGACCGCGGTTCTGATGCGTTTGATTCGCAACGATTGTTCAACCTTACGAGCATTCAAGCATCGGTCAACATCCAAACCATTTCTAAAAGGTGGAATTCAGCAAAAGAGAAAACAATTACCAGCACTCCGCAAGCGAACGACGGTTCGGCATAATCCACTCACGGAAACGCTTTCATCCCTTTTCACCATGTGCGGCTGACTGAACGTGTGCACCTCATTGTCCTACGCACTTCGCCCAACAGGTGCTGGCCCGCGTAGATGTCAACTGATTGCGAAGTGTCGAGGGCGCCAGCTTTGCAGCTTGTCCGATGCACCACCGCTCTGACAGAAACCGTTTCTACGCACCGTCTTTCGACAAAATCCAACCGCACATCTTCCCTTTGACCCCGTTACGGCACGCTTCGGATTCAATGGGGAACTCGACGACATTCCCCCATTCGAATTTTTCACATTCCTCCTTTTCTATTGAGAGATTATCCAAGGGACATTTCATTGTCAAGATATATCTATAAC
>JADGIC010000197.1 GCA_019683615.1 Alicyclobacillaceae bacterium
ACGCTGGATGTCAACGGCGGGTTGTATATCGCACCGTAACCACAGGGGGCAGCGAACAGATGAAAATTGCCGTGTTGGGAGACGGGCGAGTCGGAATTGTCCGGGAGGACCGTGTGTACGACGTGGGCGGCGTCGTCGGCTGGAATGCGGAAGACCCGCAGGCGTCGCTCGTCCGCCTGATGTCCGGATTTGACCAGCTCAAGACAGTCATCGAAGACCGCTTGCCGGCTTGCCCGTCATTGCCGCTCTCTGCCGTTCAGCTCGGACCGCCGGTGCCGAGTCCAAGCAAGATTGTGGCGGCTCCCGTGAACTACAAGTTGCATCAAGACGAAATGAATCAGCAGTTCCAGAACGCTGCATACACGGTTGAAAACCTGGGCTTCTTTTTGAAATCGCCTTCATCCATTGTGGGGCCGTCCAGCACGGTGTTGCTCCCGTTTCGCGACCGCCGCACAGATCACGAGGCCGAGTTGGCGTTTGTCGTCGGCCGGCGCGCAAAAGACGTTCCTGCAGAGCGAGCGGCCGAGTACATCTTTGGCTACTTCGCGTTGATGGACATCACGGTGCGCGGGCACGAAGACAGGCCCTGGCGCAAGTCGTTCGATACGTTCACCCCGATAGGTCCGTGGATTGTGACCGCCGACGAAATGGGAGACCCCCACGACGCAGACATCCGCTTGTGGGTCAACGGCGACTTGCGCCAATCGAGCAACACCCGCTGGATGATATTTAATTGCTTCAAGTTTTTTGAGGCTGTCTCCCGGGTGATGACGTTGTTGCCCGGCGACGTCGTGACAACGGGAACGCCGGAGGGGGTGGGAAGCATCCAGGCCGGAGACACCGTTCGGATCCACATCGACCGCATCGGTTCGTTCGAGGTGAACGTGGATTACAAACCGGGCGTATGAGGTGGGGATTGACGTGAATCAGCTGTGGCCCCAGGAACTGGAGCGGTTCCACGCCGAGCTGGAAGCGGTCAACCTCGGACCGCTTTGGGCGTCCATCGCCGCGTTCAACTCCGTGGAACCAAAGGCAAAGCCGATTCCGTACCTGTGGAAGCGGGCGTTGATTGAACAGAAACTGGAGAAAGCGAAACGGCTGTTGGAAGTCGGGATTGGCTCCGCGGAACGCCGCGCGGTGTTCTTGATCAATCCCGGCATGAAAGACTTGCAGCCTTACGGGTGGGGTGGCGCGACACAGACTTTGTACGCCGCCGTGCAGGTGGTCAACCCTGGGGAGCACGCTCCGCCTCATCGCCACACATCGGCAGCGCTGCGGTTCGTCATGAAAGGCCAAGGCGCGTTTGGCATCGTCGACGGTGAGCGCATCCCCTTCGAACCAGGCGATTACTTGGTGACACCCGACGGGTCTTGGCACGAACACATGAACGAAGGCAACGAACCGGTCGTCTGGATGGACTGTTTGGATACACCCTTTGTCATGGCCATGAACGTATCGTTTACAGAATTTTACCCAGACCGTCAACAGCCGGTACGCGTACCCATCGACTACTCGGCACGCCGGTACGCGGGAGGTATGGTGCGACCCGTCAGCGACCGCAAGCCGCGGCGAATTGCGTTGGCGCGCTACACGTGGCAGCGAACCTGCCAGGCACTGGACGGACTCAGCGAGTTTGATCCAGACCCTGTCGAAGGGTTCGCGGTGGAGTACATCAATCCGTCAACCGGGCGGGACGCGGACGGGCGCATCGGCGCCTGGATGCAAAAGCTGCCGCCCCGGTTCCGCGGACGCGCCCACCGGCACGTGCACACGTGCGTGTACTATGTGCACCGCGGACGCGGATACACCGTGATGAACGGCGTGCGTTTTGACTGGGAAGAGGGAGATTTCTTCGCCCTGCCTGCATGGACATGGCATGAACACGTCAACCTGTCCGATGCAGAAGATGCGTACCTGTTTTCGACAAACGACCTGCCTTTGATGGAAGCGTTCGATTTTGAACGCCAAGAGGACTACACCGAACACGACGGCCACCAGCCGATCACGGGTGTGTTTACTCCGCTCATGCCGGAACCGTGACGGTTCCAGGGCGGCGCACGCGCGCAGCCGGGGCAGACCTCCCGTGCTTGGACGCAGGACATCACCGGTATCGCACCAGATACACGCTCCACTCTTTATCATCAAAGGGGGATTATCACATGTTGCACAAGAAGGCGGGTTCGGTGAAATGGTTATACAAGGGAGCTGCGGCGGCCGCGTCGCTGGCACTGCTCGCCGGCGCCGGGGTCCCTGCCACCACCCTGGCTGCTGCCGGCGGGGCCGCCAAGAAGATGGCGCCCGTCAGGGGAGGCACGCTGAAAATCATCGTCGAAGATCCCACCGACAACATCGGTTACCCCGCCGGTTCCACACAGCTCGACTACTACTACAGTTCGCCGGCCTTGGAGACATTGGGTCGGTATGACGCGAAGGGCATCATGCACCCGTTCCTGGCCAAAGGATGGAAGACGGATCCCGCCCACAAGACCATCACCTTCTACTTGCGGCCGGGCGTGAAATTCCACGACGGGACCGATTTTGACGCGGCCGCCCTTAAGTGGAACATCCAGCAGTTCCAACAGCAACACCGCCCTGAAGTCGACGGCATTCAGTCCATGACCGTCGTCGACAAGTACACGCTCCGTCTGAACCTTGTCAAGTGGGACAACCAATTGTTGGAGTCCATTTGTTGGTTCGTACAAATCATTTCCCCGACGGCGGTCAAAACGCACGGCATCAACTGGGCCAAGACACACCCCGTCGGGACGGGCCCGTTCGTGTTCTCCAGTTGGAATCCTGACGTGTCCATTGTCTACAAGCGCAATCCGAACTACTGGCAGAAAGGCAAGCCGTACTTGGATGAGATTGACCTGAATCTCATCTACGACGCACATACCGCATACAACACGTTCATCTCCGGCGGCGCCAACGTGTTGACGCGGGCAACTGCCACGGACATGAAACAGCTTGAGAGCTCCGGACAGTACAATTACCACACGACCCGCAATTTGGGCTTCGGCTCGGCCGGCTACGGCTTCATGTTCCCGAGCGGCAACCCCACCGACCCGCTGTCCAACGTCAAATGCCGTCTGGCGGTGGAGTATGCTGTGAACCGGCAGGCACTCGTCAAGTCACTGCTGCAAGGGTACGGGATTCCGGCAGAGCAGTGGTACCCGTCGAGCTCGCCGTTCTTCAACCCGGACGTGAGCTTCCCGTATAACC
>JADGIC010000198.1 GCA_019683615.1 Alicyclobacillaceae bacterium
CGTAAGACCTCCTGATTAGTGTTTGGTGGGGCAACTCAACACTATCAGGAGTTTCTTATTGCCTCAAACCCGGAATTACTTCAATACAGGAATGCTCCTTGTGTGCCTGGGCAGGACCCGGCACGGGATGATGGCGCGATCAGCCTCCGCCGACAAAACGCACGACTTCCACCGTGTCGCCGGCCTGCAGCACGTGCTCCGCAAACCGTTCGCGCGGCACAATCTGCCCGTTGACCTCGACCGCGACGCGTTCGCGGGCGAGGCCGAACTGTTCCAGCAAGCGGCGTATGTCAATGCCGTCAGGGACTTGCCGTGGCTGGCCGTTCAAGCGGACTTCCATCGGCTGTCACCTCCCCGCCTGGCCGCGGCCGGAACGATTGCCAGGAATCCGGCCAGGCTTCGCCGTCGAGGCCGCGGCGGACCATCTCCGCCGTGACAGGAGCCAGCAAAATGCCGTTGCGAAAATGGCCGGTGGCTGCCCACACCCCTGGCACGCCGGGAACAGGACCAATCAGCGGCCGGCCTTCGGGCGACCCCGGCCGCAGGCCGGACCAGGCGCGCTCCAACCGCGCGTTGCGCAGACCCGGGGCGACGCGGCGCAACAGATCCAGCAGCGCTCCCACGCCGTCGGCCGTCAACGCTTTGTCGAATCCGGCGCCGTGTTCTTCGGTGGCGCCGACAACGATAGAACCGTCGCGCTTGGGCACGAGGTAGACGCCGTCCGCGAACACGGTGTGCCGCACTGACGCGCCGGGCTGCGGGCGGACGGACAGAATCTGGCCTTTGACAGGTTGAATGCGCGGTCGCCAGTCCCACTCCGCAAGCAGCGCTTCCGACCAGGCGCCGGCCGCAATGACGGCGGTCTCCGCGTGATAGACCGCGCTCGCAGTCTGCACCTGCACGCCCCCGGCGGCGGGTGTGACGCGCCAGACGGGATCGCCCTCCACGACCTCGCATCGCCGCCCAGCCGCTGCGGCCACGGCGCGGGCAAGCAGGGGGGCGGAGACGTTGTGGTCGTCCGGCAGGTAGAGCGCGCCGGCGGTCGCCGCCAGCACCCGTTCTGCCTGCCGGACCTGGCCCTCCTCCCACCATTCGCCGCGTCCGCCGCAAGCCTGTTGCCATTCCAGCGTCTGGCGAAGCCGCTGGGCCTCTGCTGCGTCGGCGGCCAGGCGGAGGATGCCCATGGGGGAGAGTTGGATATCAATACCTGTCTCT
Organism: Alicyclobacillaceae bacterium; assembly: GCA_019683615.1. GTDB lineage: Bacteria > Bacillota > Bacilli > Alicyclobacillales > Alicyclobacillaceae > JADGIC01. The sequence continues at coordinate 1,216 of JADGIC010000198.1, forward strand.
TCCAGCAACGCTTCTGCAAACGCCGGGTACAACCGGCGGCTCTCGAGGCACAACCGGAAGAACGGGCCGGGGCTGGATACCTCCAACTGGGCGCCGAGCATGCCAGCGGCCGCTGACGAGGCTTCCGCACCCAAGCGGCCGCGCTCCAGCAGCAACACCCGGCGGCCCGTCTGCCCGAGGCGCCAGCCGATGGTGCAGCCGATAACGCCGCCGCCGACCACGATCACGTCGTAATTCGAAAACCGAGCGTTCATCGGACATCCACACCTTTGTCGCGAGAAGTGGTCACCGCATGTTCAGGTGTGCCGTCGCGTCTGGCGCGCAATCCCAGCGGGAACGGCACTTTGGGGGGAACGCGGATTCTCTCCACGGCCTCCCGCAGGGTGCGGGCAGCCGCGCAAGGGTCATCCTGGTCGAGCACGGCGCCAATCACCGCGATCCCGCTGCAACCGGTTTGCAGCACCGGTTCGGCGTTGGCGGCCGTAATGCCGCCAATGGCCACGACGGGAATGTGGAGAGCGTCGACGATGCGCGCCAACTCCCGCACGCCACGGGGCGGCAAGCCAGGGTGGGATTCGCTGGCGTACACGTGGCCGAACGTGACGTAATCCGCTCCGGCCTGCTCGGCCGCCAGGGCTTCTTCCAGCGAGTGCACCGAACAACCAATCAATCCTTGCCAACCAGTCTGGCGGCAGACCTTGCGCGCAACCGCCACAGGCAGTGATTTGGCGGCCAGGTGCACGCCGTCCGCCGCGGCCGCCATGGCCACATCCAGTCGGTCGTTGACGAACAGTTGGACCGCGAGACCAGCGGCTTGGCAGCTCTTACGCAAGTCTTCGCAGAACTGGTAGACATCGGCCGCCGGCGCCCGTTTCTCGCGCACTTGGATGACGTCTGCGCCGCCACGCGCCGCCTCCGTGAGGGCGGACAGCAGCGGCAGGCGGTGACGGCTGCGGTCACTGAGGACGTGCAAGACGGCGCGCGACGGCAGCTTGTCGGGCTTTGGGGAAGCTTCGGTGGTCTGGATCATCGACCCTCCTTTCGGCGCATCCAACGCCGTGCGGCGGGACCGGTGAAGCAACCATTCCCGGCCACGCGCGATGGCTGGCAGCCGCACGCATCACGCAAAAACGCCGCACCCAACGGACGGGTACGGCGGGCTTCCAATCTGAACCCAGCAAACAGTACCGAAACGATACCATCATGGCAGCTATGCGGCACAACCCTACTGTATCACGTGATTGGGCGGCCTGCAACGCGCACCCCGCGGCTTCGGCCGGGATGCCCGTGCGTGGTGCGGCCGAGTTCGTCAGTGTCCAGCGCCGCCTGGTGGTACAATGGGGGCGGAGTGATGCGGCGGAGGTGGGACAAGTGGAACACGGGCAGCCGATGCAAGGCACGGATGAGCGGCTCTGCAGGGAAAAGCGTTGCGGCGACCTGCAGTTTGATGAACGCTACTCCAGGCAGATCTTGTTCCGTCCGATTGGCCGGGAAGGCCAGCAGCGGTTGGCCCGCGCCCGGGTGGTCATTGTCGGGGTGGGGGCGCTGGGGACAGTCATCGCCCAACAACTGGTGCGCGCAGGGGTGGGCTTCGTCCGCATTATCGACCGCGACATCGTCGAGCCGTCCAACCTTCAGCGCCAGGCGCTGTACGACGAGGCGGACGCGCAGGCGGGCCTGCCCAAGGCCGCGGCGGCGGCGGAGAAGTTGCGCCGCGCGAACAACGGCGTCGAGGTGGAACCGGTCATCGCAGACGTCACTGCGCGCAACGCAGAGGAACTCCTCGCCGATGTGGACGTGATCCTGGACGGCACGGACAACTTCCAAATTCGCTATTTGATCAATGACGTGGCAGTCAAACACGGCATCCCGTGGGCGTACGGCGGCGCGGTCAGCTCCTATGGCACCACGGCGTTCCTGAGACCCGGCGCGACGCCCTGCCTGGTCTGCTTGTTCGGCGACGAGGGCGGGGGCGGGCACGACACGTGCGACACGGTGGGCGTC
>JADGIC010000036.1 GCA_019683615.1 Alicyclobacillaceae bacterium
GGATACATCACGAAAGACTTTTTCACAGGTCCCCTAGAGACCTTGTCCATCAAGGTCTCTAGGCTCATTTAGACCGTGAACTTCCGGTTAAACTGTCACGCGCATTCTCGTTGTCTTAAATCTACCAGACGGCGCGCAGAGGAAACCCTGACGCGTCCGTCGAATCCAGTGTCGTCGAACCCTATGTCGTCATGTTTGATCTCATCTAGTGATCTCATCAAGAAGGTTGGTCTCATCAACCTCGTGATCGCCTAGTCGGATTCGCATCGTCGGGTCGTGCAGGGTGGAGGGTTGCGCGTTGTTGTTTAAAGTCGGAAGGATCCGGGTAGCAAGAGAGGTTTTGGAGTGCGACGCCATTGAGGTGTCCGACTTGGTCGCGGCGTTCGGGCGTTACATTAAGGGCGACTGGGGCAAATTGGATCCCGCTGCACAAGTTCGGAACGACGTCGCATTGGCCAGCGGTGAGCCCATCCGGGCGGTATACGAGTCGGTGGAGGGCCGTGAATTTTGGATCACAACGGCCGTTGGCACCACCACCGTGCGTCTGCCGCACGCCCCGGCGGAGGCCGCCTGCCCGAGCCACACCCGGTGTACACAGGCGGGCCGGTAGCCGGATACGGCTGCGCGTACCAAACACACAACTTCAAGGGTCTCTGGGGCCGCGGGAGGCGAGCCAGTCCGCCTCCAACTGGCGACGGCAGGCAGCGACCGCGGCTTCATCCAGGTTCAACCAGCCCGCCAAGGCCGCCAGCAGGCACTCGCTGGTCTGTTCGACCACGTCTGGTTCAAACCATACCCGTCCAGTTCGCCGCACCAAGAAGTCGCTCAGGTTGGTGACCATCTCCTCCGTCACCCCGTAGTGCAGCTCGGCCAGCAGCACCGCCTCGAGCGGCGACACCGGGCCGCACACACCCGGCACCCGAGGTGCCGCCAGCCACTCCCTGGCTTGTTCCAATATTTGCTTGGCCGCCATTCCGTAACGCCAAGCCAACGATGCCGCCTGTGCCGCGTCCAACCCCCATGCCTCCGCCGTTCGCGCCAGCTGTTCCGCCCACTCGGCGACCGGCTGGCCGCAGGGGAAGCCAGCTCCGGCCAGCGGCAGGCGCTCCGTCGCGCATGGCCGAACGCCCGCTTCCCCCTCCAGAAAGCGGCGCACCAGAAGGTTGACCACGCGTTCCGCCATCTTGCGGTACCCGGTCAGTTTACCGCCCGCTATTGTCACCAGACCGGTCTCCGACACAAACACTTCGTCCCGGCGCGACAACGCGGACGGCGCCTTGCCGTCTTCGTGGATGAGCGGCCGCAGCCCCGACCAGCGGGCGATCACGTCGCTCGCCCCCAGGTGTTGCCCCGGAAACATGTGATTGGCTGCCCGCAGCAGGTAGTCGACGTCGTCCGCGCGGACAGGCGGATCGTCCAGCGGTCCGTCGTAATCCGTGTCGGTTGTGCCGACATACGTGCAGTTGCCGCGCGGAATTGCGAACACCATGCGCCCGTCGGGGACGTCGAAGTACACCGCGTGCCTCAGCGGCAGGCGCGAACGGGAGACGACAATGTGCACACCTTTCGTAAGGTGCAGCCTCTTGCCGCGCAGCGGTCCGTCCATACGCCGGACCGCGTCGGCCCATGGCCCGGCCGCATTGACCACCGCACGCGAACGGATGTCGTAGCAGCGACCGCGCTCATCCAATACCCGGGCTCCGGCGATTCTCCCGTACTGGTACAGGAACGCGGTTGCCGATGCGTAGTTGACGCACAGCGCGCCCTGAGCGGCCGCCGTCTTCAACACCTCCACGGTGAGCCTGGCGTCGTCGGTGCGATACTCCGTGTACAACCCGGCGCCGGTGACGAGGTCGCGGCGAAGCAGCGGTTCTGTGGCCAGCGCTTGCTCCTTGGTCAACATCACGTGCCGCTCTCCCTCGGCCACACCCGCCAGGCGGTCGTAAAGCCACAACCCAAACGACGTCGCCAGGCGTCCGTATGTACCGCCGTGCACGACGGGCAGCAGCATCTTCTCCGGGATGACGATGTATGGAGCGTTGCGATGGACCACGCTCCGCTCGCGCGCTACCTCGCGTACGAGTCCGAGCTGGCCTTGTTTCAGGTAGCGCAATCCGCCGTGGATCAGCTTTGTGGAGCGGCTGCTGGTGCCCGACGCAAAATCCCGCCGCTCCACCAAGCCGACGGTCAAGCCCCGGGTTGCCGCGTCCAGCGCGATGCCAGCGCCTGTGATCCCGCCACCGATGACGAGTAAGTCCAGTTCGCGCTGCGACATCTCCTGCAGGTAGCGGTGTCGAAGCTGAGTCGCAAGCGGCCGCCGGTGTTGCATCGCCGTCCCTCCGTTGTTCCCTTCACCCTCCCCAAATGAGTATAGGGAAGGAAACGCGGCCTTGTGCATAAACGTGTGCAAGTTGGCCGCTGCTGATGTCTCTAGCCTGTCCACCCCGGCAGCGGCCATTTTGCAGATCGGACCCGCCCCGCGCGTGCTTCACACAGCGTGGCAGACCACCAGGACCCCGTCACGTGTGCACCGCATGTCGCACGGCACGGTTGTCATGTATCGCCGTTTGACTCCACCGGCATTACGGCGGCCACCGCTCGCACGCTGGGCAAAGCCCGCAGCGCCTCCACCACCCGGTCGACGTCGACGGGGGCGGCCTTGTGCGTGACCACGACAATCTCCGCATGGCCGCCGCGAGCGCGCTTTTGCACCACCGTCTCCATGCTGACAGCCGCATCCCCGAAGATGGCGGCGATGCGGGCGAACACGCCGGGCTGGTCCTCCACTTGCAGACGCAGGTAGTGCGACACCGGCTCCGCCTTCGCAGGGTCGACGCGCTTGCGGAACATCAGCACCTCACCCACGCGGCCGGACACGCCCAGTTTAATGTTGCGGAGGCAGTCGATGACGTCCCCCACCACCGAACTGGCCGTCGGCAGCGATCCCGCCCCGCGCCCGAAAAACAGCAGGTCGCCAGCCGCATCCCCGGTGACAAACAGGGCGTTGAAGGAACCCGACACGCTCGCCAGCGGGTGGTGTTTCGGCACCAGGGTCGGGCGCACCTCGAGGGTGAGGATGCCGTCCCGGTCCTTGCCCACTGCTAACAGCTTGATGACTGCGCCCAATTCCTGGGCGTAGGCGACGTCCGTCGCCGTCACGCCGCGGATGCCGGTGACCCGAACGTCCTCCAGGCGCACGCGCGTCTGGAAGGCGATGGACGCCAGAATCGTCAGCTTCCGGGCGGCGTCCAGGCCGTCCACGTCGCTCGACGGGTCCGCCTCCGCGTAGCCCAGCTCCTGCGCCTCGCGCAAGGCCTCCTCGAAGCTGGCCCCGGTCTCCGTCATTTTCGAGAGGATGTAGTTGGTCGTGCCGTTGATGATCCCTTTCAGGTCGGTGATGTTGTTGGCGGTCAGGCACTCCTTGAGCGGCCGGATGACCGGAATCGCTCCGCCCACGGCCGCCTCGTAGTAAACGTCGACGCCGTTTTGCTCGGCCACCTCCAAGATCTCCTGCCCGCACAGCGCGATCAGGTCCTTGTTCGCCGTCACCACGTGCTTGCGGCCGCGGATGGCTTCGAGAATGAACGTCTTCGCGGGCTCGATGCCGCCGATGGTCTCGACAACGATACTGATCTCGTCGTCGTGCAAGATATCTTCCGCGCGATCCGTCAGCAGATCGTGTTCCACCGCCACGTCGCGAGCCTTGTGCACGTCCCTGACCAGCACCCGTTTGATGACCGGGCGCAACCCAGTCAGATCGGCGATTTTCGCGCTCCGCCGGCGCGTCAGTTCAATGACGCCGGAACCCACCGTCCCGCAGCCGAGCAACCCGATGTACACATCCATTCTGTCTCGCCTCCTTGGCCGCCGCCCGCGGCCCGCTCGCGTGGCCTGCCGCGCTCACGCAAACACCACGGTCTTGTTTTCGTGAATCAAGATGCGGTCTTCCAAGTGCCACTTGACCGCCCGTGCCAGCACGTTGCGCTCGACCGTGCGGCCCACCCGCTTGAGATCCTCCACCTCGTCGCGGTGATCCACACGCAACACGTCCTGTTCGATGATCGGGCCTTCGTCCAACTCTTCGGTGACGTAATGAGCGGTGGCCCCAATCAGCTTGACGCCCCGGGCATGTGCCCGGGCGTACGGATTTTTGCCGATGAACGCCGGCAAGAACGAGTGGTGAATGTTGATGATGCGGTGCCGCCACTCCTGAACAAAGTCCGGGCTCAGGATCTGCATGTAGCGAGCCAGCACCACCAGGTCCACCTGACCGCGGAGCAGCTCCCGCTGGCGGCGTTCAGCCTCCGGTTTCGACTCCGGCGTCACTGGGATCCAGTAGAACGGCACGCCGTACGGCTCGACGACAGCCCGGGCGTCCGGGTGGTTGCTGACCACCATCACCAAATCCGCAAACAGGTCACCCGCTTGCCACTGCCACAACAGCTCCAGCAGGCAGTGGTCCTCCTTCGACACGAAAATCGCGATCCGCTTCGGCACACTCGCAAACTCCAGCCGCCAGTCCATGCGGAAGCGGTCAGCGACCTCGGCGAAACCGTCTCGCAGCGCATCCGCCCGCTCCTGCAAGTCTGGCAATGCAAACTCGATGCGCATGAAGAACAACCCGCTGTCCGGGTTTGTCGAGTGTTGATCCGATTGCACAATGTTGGCGCCTTGGCTGTAAAGAAACTGCGACACAGACGCAATGATGCCCGGCTGGTCCGGGCAGGAAATCAGCAGCCGCGCCCGGTTCCGGCGCGCGGCTTGCGCTTTCTCCAGCATGGATTGCACACGTGGGTTCGGCATCTTGGGTCCCTCTCTATTCTTGTTGCTCTAGATAATGTACCACACTCACCGCCGGACCTGTCCATTCCCGCGTACGACGTACTTGTAACTGGTCAACTCGCGCAACCCCATGGGTCCTCGAGCGTGCAACTTTTGGGTTGAGATCCCAATTTCCGCACCAAAGCCGAATTCAAATCCGTCGGTGAACCGCGTGGACGCGTTGTGGTACACCGCAGCCGCATCCACCGCCGACAGAAAGCGCTCGGCAGCTTCCCCGTCTTCCGCGACAATGCACTCCGAATGCTGACTGCCGTAGCGGTTGATGTGCGCAATCGCGTCGTCGACGCCGCCGACCACTTTGACCGCGAGAATCAGCGCCAGGTACTCCGTGGCCCAGTCCTCTTCCGTCGCCGCGGCGAGCAGACCCTGCGGCGCCGCCACCCCCGCTTCGCGCAGGTGGGCCAACGTGCGTTCGCAACCCCGAATTTCGACGCCCCGCTCCCACAACGCCCGCGCGATGACGGGCAACCACTGCGCGGCGATGCGCTCGTGTATCAAGAGCGTCTCCATCGCGTTGCACACCGACGGGCGTTGGGTCTTCGCGTTGATGACAATCGCTTCCGCCATGCCCAGGTCTGCCGAGGCGTCCACGTACACGTGGCAGTTCCCCACCCCGGTCTCAATCACAGGAACGTGGGCGTTCTCCTTGACCCGCTGGATCAGACCCGCTCCGCCGCGGGGAATCGCCAAGTCCACTAAGCCCGTGGCTTGGATCAACACATCCACCGTATCGCGCTCGGTGCGGTCCACGAACTGCACGGCATCTTCCGGGACCGAGGTGTTGCGCAGCCCTTCCCGCAAGGCCAACACCAGGTGACGGTTGCTCCGCAGCGCCTCCTTCCCGCCCCGGAGTACCACGGCGTTGCCCGTCTTCAATGCCAGGGCGGCACTGTCCACCGTCACGTTGGGACGGGCTTCGTAGATGACGGCAATGACGCCGAGGGGCACGCGCACCCGCTCGATACGCAAACCGTTCGGCCGGCTGAACGACTCCAAGGTCTCTCCCACTGGATCCGGCAGGGATGCCACCTGGCGCACGCCTTCCATCATGTCGGCAATGCGCCGCTCGTCCAGTCGCAACCGGTCCAGACGGGCTGCGCTTTCTCCGTTGCGCTCGGCATCCGCCATGTCCAACCGGTTCGCTTCTAGGATATCGGCCCGCCGTTCCCAGAGCGCCTCCGCCATTGCCAACAAAGCGCGGTTTTTGCTGTCTTCATCCAACATCGCCAACGTGCGCGAGGCCGCCTTCGCCGCGCGGGCCTGATCCAGCACCCGTTCCGTCCACTCTGCCGTCACGGTATCCTCTCCCCTCTCCGTCCGGCGGATACAGTGTCATTGCCGGATGCAGCCACCGAGTCACGGCAGGAACGTCCCTCAGCGGGGACCTGCCGCCCGCCAGCCTGTCGGTCGGCATGGAACAGCGTACCCACCGGTTCGCCTCGAATCGCCCTCTCGAGGACATCGTCTCCCTCACTGGCCGCAACCACCACGTCGATGCCAGCGGCGGCGGCGATTTTCGCCGCCGCCAGTTTGGTCTGCATGCCACCCGTGCCGAAGACGCTGCCCTCGTCGCCGGCGACCTGCTCCAGCGCGTCAGTAATCGACCAGATGTCCTGGATGTGCCGGGCTTCCGGATGCTTGCGCGGATCAGCCGTGTACAAACCGTCCACGTCGGTCAACAAGACGAGCAGATCCGCCCCGACCACCCTGGCCACCAGAGCGGCCAGGGTGTCGTTGTCCCCAAACCGGATCTCATCCACCGCGACCGTGTCGTTTTCATTGACAATCGGCAACACCCCGTGTTGCAACAGCGTCTCCATCGTATCACAGATGTGCCCGAGCCGCTTCGCGTCTTCCACATCGGACCGGGTCAGCAACACTTGTCCAATGGGTACGCCAAGCGGATGAAACAGCTTCCCGTACGTATCAATGAGCAAACCTTGGCCGACAGCCGCCGCCGCCTGTTTTTCCGGCATGCTGATCACCCGGCGGTCCCATCCCAAGCGCTCCGTCCCAGCGGCCACCGCGCCGGACGACACCAGCACGACTTGGCACCCGTATTGGCGCCGCAGCCGCCAGATCTGCTGAGCCAGCCTTGCCATTTTCGCCACGTCCAGGCGGCCGTTGCCGCTCGTCACGCTGCTCGATCCAACCTTCACCACCAGGCGCCGCCCGCTGTTCACGGCGGCTGAACCGGCTGCTGTCACCCCGTCCAACATGTACCCTTCACCACGATCCCTCGCCAGGTTTGTTCGTCCACGCGTGAAAAAGCCCTTCCGTCCAGAAGGACGAAAGGGCAACCTTTCGCGGTACCACCTTCCTTGGCGCGCCGCCTACCCGCGGTGTCCGGTACCCGTCCGCCACATGCGCAGACGGCGCGTTCCCGACACGAAGGAGGCGAAGTACAGCCATGCGCGCCCGCTCAACCGGGTTAACGGCCGGAACCGGTCCGCTTTTCACGGACTGCTCAGAAGCCGGGTTCTGCCTGCTTCTCCGGCGAAGGCTTGCAGCCGCGGCCTTCGCTCTCTGGACGGTATCCACAGGCATTTTTCTCCGTCATCGCACGCGTATCTTGAACCTCGGAATTATTGTACATATATACATCGGCGCCGGGAAGCTGTCAAGCCCAATGGCTGGCGTCAGCCCGGCTGTCCGTCCCCGTTCAACTCGCCCAAAAACCGGGACACCAGCGCCAGTTCTTCGTCCGCATACCCGTGTGCACACGCCATCCGCAGGACATCGGCGGCCAAATTGGTCAACAGCAGCGTCACCCGCCGTTGGTGTGCTTCGTCCAACGCCAACCGGTGGTCCTTCAGCATCAATCGGTTCGTGAACCACGGTTCCTCCGGCGGATTCTCGATAAACGGGACACGGTATTTCAACAAGGGCGAGGCAATCACCGACGACAGCATGAAATCGATGGCACGCTCTCTGGGCAGCCCGGCGCGTTCCGCCAACAGCAAGCCTTCGCTGAAGCCAATCATCTGAATGCCGATGTTCAGATTGATAGCCAATTTGACGGCCAGCGCCTGCCCGTACGCCCCCACGTAGCGGACCTCCCGGGCCATGTCGGACAGCAGCGGTTCCACCGCTCGGCATGCATCCTCCTCGCCGGCTGTGAACACGAGGAGCGTGCCGTTTTCGGCAGCATCCACGCTGCCGGACACCGGCGCCTCCACGCGCAATCCGCCGCACGCACGCGCTTGCTCGGCATAGCGGCGGCTTGCAGCAGGACTGACCGTGCTCATGTCGATCCAAGTTGACCCTTGCAGCCCTGCCAACAACCCGGTCAGCCCGTCGGCGACCGCGGCGAGCGCTTCGTCGTCCGCGACCATGGTGATCACGTACGCCGCCGACGCCGCCGCTTCGGCCGGAGACGCGGCGATGCCGATGCCGGGACATGCCTCCCGAACCCGGTCCGCCTTTTGCCGCGTGCGGTTGTACACGACCACCTCGTGTCCTTGCCGGTGCAACCGCCTCGCCATGGCGCTGCCCATCACGCCTAATCCAATCACTGCCACCTTTGCCATACCGCCACCTCCTGTCCGGATCATACCGCACAAGCGGATCGCTTGGCAGTCTGTGCAGGCATCGGCGCTTCGCGAATAGCGGACCGGCTGTAGTAACATGAAGCCATCGATGTGAAAGCATCGACGGCACCTGCTGACCTTATTCCAGAAGGAGAATCGGAGAATCGCCATGGAGCTGCCTGTCAACCCTGCGGTGCGCCACTTGCAACTGTCCGGCATCCGCGCCTTCGCCAACCGTGTGGCGCAAGTGCCGGACGCCGTTTCCCTGACCATCGGGCAACCCGACTTCCCCACGCCGGACCATGTGAAACAGGCGGCCGCGGAAGCCGTCCTCCGAAACCAAACCGTCTACACCCCGAACGCCGGGCTTATTGCTCTGCGCCAAGCGGCTGCCGCGTTCGTGCGAGAGCGGTACGGGCTGTCGTACGACCCGGAACGGGAAGTCATCGTAACGGTCGGTGCAACGGAAGCCATCGCGATTGCCCTGCAGACGGTGCTGGAGCCTGGCTGCGAAGCCATCCTGCCAGCGCCTGTCTACCCTGGATATGAGCCGCTGATCCGGCTGTGCGGCGCCACGCCCGTCCTGATTGACACGCGGGCAACCGGCTTCAAGTTGACACCGGACCAACTGAAGGAACGGCTGTCGCCGCGGACTCGTTTGGTCATCCTGCCGTATCCGTCGAACCCGACCGGGCGCGTCTTGACCGAGCCGGAGCTGGCGGCACTGGCGAGTGTATTGGCCGATCAGCCCGTGTGGGTGTTGTCCGATGAGATATACAGCGAGCTGGTGTACACGGACGGACACCATTCCATCGCCGCCCAGCCGGGAATGCGTGAACGGACCATCGTCGTCAACGGCTTGTCGAAGTCCCACTCCATGACCGGCTGGCGGGTGGGATTCACCTTCGCGCCGGCCCGCGCCACGGCGGAGATGCTGAAGGTCCATCAATACCACGTGACATGCGCCAGCAGCATCAGCCAACACGCGGCCGTCGAAGCGCTGACGGACGGCATGGACGATGCCTCGCTGATGCGGGCCGAATACGCGCGCCGGCGAAACTTTGTCCACCAGCGGCTTACAGAGATGGGGTTCGAGGTCGACCTGCCCGAAGGAGCGTTCTACATGTTCCCGTCCGTCCACGCATTCGGTCTTTCGTCCTTTGAGTTCGCCTGCCGCCTGCTCGATGAGGCCAAAGTCGCCGTGATTCCCGGTGACGCATTTTCGCCCTTTGGCGAAGGTTACATCCGGATTTCGTACGCATGTAACATGGAGCGGCTTGAGACCGCCATGGACCGGATGGAGGCGTTTGTACGGCGCCTGCCACGGCGCCGCTGAGGACGGCCCGCAGCGCCCGGCTGGCAAGGCGCCGGACGGTCACAATCGCCATGGAATGCGGTCACACAGGCAGTGGCAGCGCCCTTGCTGCAGGCAAGTCCACGTACAGCCAGATCTGATGCGGTTTGTACAGTTTGAAGAAAGCGACGGGGGCGGCACCCGGCCGCCCCCTAAGCCCCTGCCGCTGTGTGCAGCACGAGTCAAGGCTGTGCGGAGCGCCACTCGATGTAACCGGTTGCCACGCGGACGCCCACGCCCAGCGCACGCTCGTCCGGTTCCAGCCGGGCGTGGTGCAATCCGTGCTCGGCACCGACGCCCAACCAAAACATGAAACCGGGGATGTCTTCCAGGAAATATCCAAAATCTTCGCCCGTCATCGCCTCGCGGCACTCTACCAAGCGAGCGCAGCCGCTGGTTTGGACAAACTCCATGAACCCTCGGGTCAGAGCCGGGTGGTTGTCGACCATCCGGTAATTGGCTCCCCAATCAATCTCGGCGCGGCAGCCAAAGCCGGCCTCAATCCCGCACACGAGCGACGTGATGCGCTGTTTCACCTGCTCCATGGCCGACAGCGACAGAGTGCGAATGGTCCCTTCCAATCGGCAGTGGCTGGCGATGACGTTCTGGCGTGTGCCTGCCTCCATCCGGCCGATGGTAATCACGACGGCGTCGAGCGGATCGACATTGCGCGCGACAACCGTCTGCAATTGTGCCACCAGTTGCACCCCTGCCACGACCATGTCGTTGGCCCGGTGGGGATAAGCGGCGTGGCCGCCCTGCCCGTGCAAGTCGATGAACAGCTCCGACGTGTTGGCAAACAAGATGCCTGGCCGCGTGGCCACCGTGCCCACAGGGTATTCCGGCGCGATGTGCAACGCGAACACCTCATCAGGCCGCCAGCCGTCCAAGATGCCGCTTTGCAACATCGGCTTGGCGCCGCCGGGGCCCTCTTCGGCCGGCTGAAACACCACCACCACGTCGTCCCGCAGGCCACGGGCGGCGCAGCGAGCCACCACGCCGAGAGCAATCGCCATGTGCAGGTCATGCCCGCAAGCGTGCATATACCCGGGATGGCGCGAGCGAAACGGGTACGACGTTTCCTCTTGAATAGGCAGGCCGTCCATGTCGCAGCGGTAGCCCAACGTGCGGCGCGGGTTGTCACCGCGCACGCGGACGACGACGCCCGTGCGCCAAGTCCGGACCTCCAGCCGCTCTGGCGGCAGCGCGGCCAGCTCACGCAAAATCAACCGCTGCGTCTCGTGCTCCGCAAACCCCGGCTCCGGAATCTCGTGAAGACGGCGGCGCACGTCGCACAGCCAATCGTCCAGCAAGCGGTCGTCGGTCCATGGCTCCCTGGTCATTTACAGCTGCCGCAACTCCTGCTTGATCTCAATTTTCGACCGCGTGCGCTCGTCGATGTGCTTAATCACGCGCGCCGGCACCCCGGCCACCACGACGCCGGGGGGCACATCTTCGACAACCACCGCGCCGGCCGCCACGACCGAGCCGCGGCCCACGCGCACGCCTTCGAGGATGACGGCGTTCGCCCCCACGAGGACGTCGTCCTCAATCACCACCGGCTTCGCGGAGGGTGGCTCGATGACGCCGGCAATCACCGCCCCCGCCCCAATGTGGCAGTTCCGCCCGATGGTGCCGCGGCCGCCGACCACCGCATTCATGTCAATCATCGTCCCTTCGCCGATGACCGCCCCGATGTTGATGGTCGCGTTCATCATGATCACGGCGTTGTCGCCGATGCTCACATGCTCGCGGATGATGGCGCCCGGCTCAATGCGCGCCCGCACGTTCTTGAGGTCGAGGAGCGGAATCGCCGAGTTGCGCCGGTCGTTCTCGACCAGGTAGTCTTCGATCTGCTGGCGGTGAGCCGCGAGGACCGGTTCAATGTCGCTCCACTCTCCAAACACGACCCCGGCGCCGCCGCCAATGAACGCGCGCACGCGCGGGCCGAAATCGATACCGGTGAGATTGCCCTTGATGTACACCTTGACAGGCGTCTTTTTCTCGCTGGTGCGGATGAACTCGATGATCTCGTTGGCGTCGGCCAACTTGGGAGACGTAGAGGCGTGTGCCTCGCGTGTCTCACTCATGGTCATTCTCCTCCGCCGTCAATCTCCTTTACGGGCTTGCCAAACGGCATTATACCACGCCGGCCGCCGCCCCGTGCACACAACCTGCGCGCGCATCCGCCGCGCCCGCCTGTCGCACCGCCGCCGGCGGCCAGCCCTCCCCCCGCGCGTCCAATCAACCGGCTGCCTGGGCCTCCCTCACGCTGTACCGGTAGTCGACCGGCACCCCGCCGATGTACAGCACCCCGTCATTGACGGCGGTGTCCAAGCCGGCCGGCGGGCAAACCAGGACCCGCGCCGAACCGGGCGGGATCACCACGGTGAGTTGGCCGGTGCCGCCAAACCGCAACTCACCCGTCGCCAAGTCGTACACGTCCACCGGCTCCGGACCGACGTGCAACGGCACGGCCCGCTCCTCCGGCCAAGGGTTGTACCACAAGTACGTCGGGTGAGCCGCTTCCGCCAGGAAATCAGTCTTGGCCAAGTCCAACTGCAAGATGAAGTCGTCCGAGGTCGACTTGACAATCTCGCCAAGCCACAGTATCAACGCCCCGCCGTAGACCGACTTTTGGCCCTGAAAGTCGCCGGCCGCGTACGGCGTCCGGCCGTTGCGAGAACGGTGCAAGGTCTCATACGGGACGGCGACGGTGAGGTCCGGGCGACTCTGCGCTTCCTCCGGCAAGAATTCCGAGAAAAACCAGCGGCTGTTGCTCGCCACGTGAAGTGCGTAGCAACCGATGTCGCGGGCGAACCTCACGTCGTAGCGCGCCGTCGGCAACAGGTATGGCAACAGGACGAGGGTTTCCAGGCTGTACGCGGTGGCGTCCGCCTCTTCCCGCGAGTAACCCCGCCAACCACGCATCAGACCGGTGATGTCGCGCCCGCCCCAGGAGCCCACGTGCAGGCTGCCGTCGTCCGGATCCAACGCGAAGCGGACAATCCGCGACAGGTCAAACGCGTCGTCGCCGGCCGCGTTTAACCGGGCCGCGGCTTGACAGGCAAGCGATTGGCTGGGAATCTCATACCACGGGTTGCGCTGGAACGATTGATAGCGTTGCAAAGCGATGCGCGCTTCGAACAGGTATTTATCGTCGCCCAATACCTCGTGGGCCATCGTCATCAGGTACGCGTAACCGCCGACGGTGTCCGGTTGTCGGTAGGCGTCCCGCTTCGTGTACGGGCGACCTTGTGCAAAGTCGTACCCTTGATCGTTGAAGTCGTAGCGGACTTGGCGGGCGATGGCAATCATCCGATCCGCGCTGGAACGCAGCCGCGACACCCACGCCTCGTCGTCCATCAGCGCTCGCCGGATAATCGCCATGGCCAGCGCGTTAACGTACATCAGATACCAGTACTCACCGTGACGGTCGCCTGGCGCGTTGACGAACATGCCCGCCTCTTCGCTGAAATAATCGGCCAACGACGGCAGCAACGACGTGACGTCGTCGCCGCGCAACAGTTTGCCCAGAACGATGGCGCCGTACGTGATCAGTTCGCATCCGGCGCCTTCCAGGAAAGCTGTGAAATGCAGATGACCGTTGTCGTCGGTGTGAATGACTCGGTTGTCCGGATTCATGATGTATTCGTTGAACCGATCCGCCCACAGCTTCCAATCCAACGGTTTATGCTGCGGCCGGGTCGGGATGCGATCGATCAGCGGCACGATGTCGACTCCCTTCAGCTGCTGCTCGAATTCGATGACTTGCGGTATCTCGCCGCCGTCCCGGCGAGTGCCTGGCGGTACCCGCCCACAGCCTCGCCTCCGGAGCCCAACCCCCAGCCGGTTCGTCGCAACGCCCAGAGACGGCTTAGTGGAGACTGCGGAGTATCTCTTGCAAACTCAATTCCGCACAGGCCATCGACGTGTCGGCTACGCCGTAGTACAAGCGCACGACGTCTCCGTCGACAAGAGCCCCGCAGGAAAACACCACGTTGCCAAAAAATCCGTCCCGCTCGTACGCGGCTTCCGGAAGCAAAATCGGTTCCTCGGAACGGGCAATGACCTTGCCCGGGTCGTTCAGGTCGAGCAAGACCGCCCCCATGCAGTACCGGTCCTGTTGGTCCGCACCGTGGTACAGCTCCAACCACCCCATCTCCGTCCGGATGGGTACAGTGCCAGCGCCAATCCGGCGACTGTCCCAGTGGCCGTGCCGGCATCCGAGCAGATGGCGGTGGTTGCCCCATTGCAGCAGATTGTCCGACTCCGCAATCCAGATCTCCGGCTTGCCGAGACTGCACGGCACCGGCCGGTGCAAGGCGTAGTACTTGCCGCCAATGCGGTCCGGAAACAGGACGGTGTCCTTGTTTTCCGGCGGAAAAATCAAGCCATGGCGCACCACGTTTTGAAAGTCGCGCGTCGACACCAGGCCCACGCCGACGCCGTTCTCGGAAACGGAGCTGTATGTGATGTAATACGTGTCACCAATCTGTGCAATCCGCGGGTCTTCCAGTCCAAACGTCTCCAACGACGTCTCCGGGTAAAGGAAAGCGTGATCGTCCACCTGGAAGTGGCGTCCATCCGGGCTCCGAGCGATCCGAAGGTACGAGATGGACGTCAAGTGGGCGGGTTCTCCGGCACTGCGCGGGACGATAGCCCGGGGATCCTTCAGGTCATACCTGTCATCCAGCCGGTTGAACTCCAGCACAACCATCCGCTTGTGCACCGGATCGAACACAGGCGCCCGCACCACGTCGTCACTCGGCGGCCGCTCCGCCACCCGGAGCAGCATGATAATCTCATCGCCCAGCCTGGCGATGCCAGCGTTAAACGCGCCAATCACCTCGAACCCCTCGTGAAGCGGTTTCACGTCTTTCGGGGTGATGAGAGGGTTTTGTTCATACCGATACACACGCATGGTATCGCCTCCGGATAGGTGTCGCAACCCATCAATTTCTGGCTTACTCGACATCCTCTGAGGCGGCCGTCGCTTCAGGGCGTGTTGCGAACATCCCGGGTGCGGCCGTCCAACCAGGGCAGACACCCTGCCCCGATTACGCCAGATTGCCGCCCCAAGGACGCGGGCACGATGCGCACGGCGTCGCCCGCGCCGGCCAGCGCCTGGCGGCGCACGATTGCATTTAACTTGTCAAACATGGCGGCGCCCACCTGTGCCACGCCACCGCCGATCACCACCACAGCCGGATTGAGCAGGTTGACCACGCTAACCAATCCCCAGCCCAGATTTTCAATGGCTTCATCGAGCACAGCGCGTGCGACGGCATCTCCTGCAGACGCCAGCCGCGCCACCTCGGCCGCAGTCACCGGCCGGCCATACCGCTGGGTCGCCGTCCTGGCGATGGCTGTTCCAGAAGCCAACGCTTCCAGGCATCCGCGCCGCCCGCACTGGCACGGCGGTCCAGCCGGGTTTACGACGACGTGTCCAATCTCCCCGGCGACTCCGCTCTGCCCGCGGTACAGCTCGCCACCGATGATGATGCCAGCACCGATGCCGGTGCTGACCGTGATATATATTACGTGGCTCGCACCCCGCGCGGCTCCGAAACGATGCTCCGCCAACGCCGCTACGTTGGCGTCATTATCCAGCCACGCCGAGATGCCGAGGACCTCCTGAATACGGTCGCGTAAAGGCACGTGGCGCCACCCGGGCAGGTTGGGCGGCGCTATCACTACTCCCGCCTGCGGATCGAGCGGTCCTGGCGCCCCGATGCCGATGCCAACCACCTGAGACGGATTGACACCTTGCAGCACCCGTTTTACGCAGGCGACAATCCGCGCAATCACGTGATCCGGACCGTGTTCCGCCTCCGTCGCCACCTCGACGGCGCTGTGTATACGAGTGCCATCCGACAACAAGGCCGCGCTGATTTTCGTGCCGCCGACGTCGACCCCGACAGTGTACACCCAATCCGCCCCTTCCGCCATCGTTCCACCCGCAAGCAACCACCGAACAGGATAGCACGTTCGCGACGCCGTTCACCACTGCAAAGCAAAGACCCATGATACCGGAAAATCCATTGCAGACAATGACGGGTGAAATCATCACGACGGTGAGTATGGCAGAATGATTTCGACGTGTTGACGAAGGACGCCGGGACCGTTCGGCGGGGCGTGATCATCCGGCGCGACTGGGGCGGGCGTACGAGTTCCAAGGATCCGTTTCTTCGGACAGCATTCGCCTGGGCACCCTTGTGGCCCCCCTGGCCGTTATGTTGCCTTACCCGGTGCGCTTTCATGGGGTGGAATCTGCCACCAAAATGTCCGGCGGGGCGGCAGACACCATGTTCGCCGCCCCGCCGCCGCCCGGGCGTGTGAGACGCATGCAAGAGGGGTGAGGTGTTCCGTTTCAGCGACGTCGACTTGTTTGCCTCGTCAAGAGGGGAGTTTCACACCCGGGTAAAGCACTCGTTCCAAGTCGCGCACCGCATTCACGATGTACTGGGAAACGCTGGACAAATCAGCACTTTTAATGAGGTATACACGGTGATTCCGGATGGCACTGACCGTGCTCAGCGCCGGATTGTTCATCAGCTTGGCGACAAACCCTTTGTCGTCCGAACTGTCGATGATCACGTCCGGGTTCATCTTGACAACCTGTTCATCGGTGACCTTTTGCCAACCATTCACGGCCGCTGCCGCGTTGCGCGCCCCGGCGCGGACGATGATGTCGTTGACCGTCGTTCCCTTGCCCGCCACGTAGCCGTAGGAGCTGTAATCGAGCACCGTGAGAGGCTTGTGCCGCTTGGCGGCTGCCTGCAGGCGAGCCAGTTTCGCCTCCATGTCGGCCACCACCGCGCGCGCCCGCTCCGGCTGCCCCACCAGTTTGCCGACGACGACGATGTTGTGCTCCACGTCCGCGATGGAGTTAAAGTCCCCAAACTCGTACGCGGGAATGCCCGCCTGCTTCACCTGGCTGAGGACCCCGGGCGTCGTGTACGACGCCAGCAGCGCCAGATCCGGCTTCGCGGCGACAATGCGCTCGGCGTCAGCTTGAGCAATGGCCGGTATGCCCTTGGCCCAACGAACGACGTTCGAATAAGTCGGGTTGGTTGCTTGGGTCGTGACCAACACCACGTCCTTTTTCGGTACGAGCGCCGACAGGATTTCATCGGTACCCTCTGTGACGGAGGCAATCCGGTGAGGCTGCGTCCGCACCGTCACGCGGTGGCCGGCATCGTCCGTCAGCGTGACAGGGAACAACGGCGTTGTCCGGTAATCCGCGGGCGTCGCGGCACCTGGCCGCGGGCTTGTCTTCAAGCCCGCCCCGCTGCCCAAACAACCAGCAGTGACGGCGGCGCTGACCATTGCCACCGCCGCACAACGAGCTATCTGTTTCTTCACGGCAGTGCACCCCCGGTCGGTCATGGCCAGCTTCCCCTTCAAAAAGAAAGACTCTGTCGAGGCGACAGAGTCCGCGGACTTCAGTACGGAATACACACATTGCCTATGCAAGCCATACTCGCCGCTACCTCTCCTCGAAGGTTCAGCTCGCGTCCTTTCAGGCAGGTCTCCTGGCTTTCAGCGGGCATTGCGCCGGAACGCCTTCCCACAGCCTGCGGCTGCAGTGACGCCCGACCCCATCAGCTGATCACAGTGGCGGGACCGCACCGGATTTTCACCGGTTTCCCTATTCTCCCTCGCTCCGGCAACGCCGTGGCGAAGGCACCTGAAAGGTTATCGTTGTCGGAAAAACTCGCCTTCTATACTAGCCTATCCCTGATACCCTGTCAACGTGGCGGATTCATCGGGCCGATCAGAAGTCGAAGTTATCCGGGTCCGGCCCGATCCGCAGGTTTTGATTCAACCCGTCGATGGTCCGCAGCTCTTCCTCGGACAGGCGAAAATCGAACACGTTCGCGTTTTCCCGAATGCGCTCCGGACGCGCGGACTTCGGAATGGTCACGATCTCCCGCTCCAGATCCCACCGCAACACCACCTGCGCCGGCGTTTTGCCGTGGCGCCGGGCGATGTCGACAATCTCCGGAATCTCCGCCACTTGCCCGCGCATCAGCGGAGACCATGCTTCCATTTGAATGCGGTGGGTCCGGCAAAAGGACAACAGCTCCGGCTGCGTCAACCGCGGGTGGCACTCCACCTGGTTTACCATGGGCACAATTTCGCAGTCCCTCATTAAGTCTTCCAGGTGGTGAATCTGAAAGTTGCTCACGCCGATGGCGCGGACCCAGCCGTCGCGGTACAGCTTCTCCAACGCGCGCCAAGTTTCACGGTACTTTCCCTTGACCGGCCAGTGAATCAGGTACAGATCCACGTATTCGA
>JADGIC010000199.1 GCA_019683615.1 Alicyclobacillaceae bacterium
ACTGCTTTTGGTCGGCAGGGTCTGTTGTGTTTTTGAGACTGCCGCCAACACAGCACACGCGACCAACGCTGCCCACCAAGCCCAGCGCGGCCGCCCCCCCGACGGCAGCCCGCTGCCGCGGCGTGACCGCCGGCTGTTCGCTGCCTCGTGGTCAGCTGTCAGGGCCTCCAGTTGCCGGCGGATGTCGTGCTCCTCTTCCTCCAGCCGATGCAGCTCGTCCTGCGCTCGATCCAGCCAATCGGCCGCGAAGGCCTGCAGGCGGGCACACTGCTCCCGTGCCGCCGCCAGCGCCTGGGCACTGCCGCCGCGCTCGCCGTCCGCCTGCGCATCCGTCCACGCGCCCGGACCGAGCGCGGCCGCGGCTTCCTGGCTCGCCTCGCAGAAGACGGCAGCCTGCCTGCAGACCGCCGTCCACCGCTGCTGCCAAGCAGCGGCTGCCGCTTGTACACGCGCCTGCTGGCTGCGCCAGGCCCGCTCTGCTTCCGTCAGCGCCGCATCCAACTGCTCCGCCTCGCGCACTGCGGCAGCCGCCTTCGCCAGCACCGACTCGCTCAGGCAGGCATCCTGCACGGCGGCCTCGCTCCACGCACCCGACAGCCGGTTGCGAGCCTTTTCCGCTTGCTTCCAAGCGGCGGCAGCAGCCTGTTCACACGCCCGCCAATCGGCGCACCTGCGCCGGACCTCGGGGAGTTGGTCAGACAGCGACTGTAACTTCGGCAAGGCGGCCGCCGCCGCCTCGTCGACCTGCAGCGCATCCGCCGCCTGCCGCCGCGTCGTCCACTCTCGCCGGGCCGCATCCAACACAGCCGCGAGTTCTGCCAACCGCGCGCGACACTCCAGCACGTCCTGTTGCGCGTCCGCTTGCCAATCGGCGACGTCCGCGTATGCGGCCAGCTCTGCCTGCAAGCTGCGCAGGCGGCGGTGGTGCGGGGCCGCCGCCGCATCCTTGCGCGCCTGTTCCAGCCGCGACGCCGCCTCGCTGCACTGCTCCTCCAACCCGCGCAGGCGCTCGCGGGCCCGCTCCAACCGCTCCAACAACGACGCGTACGCCTCGGCGGTATCGTCTAACCGGCGCAGGCGCTGCTCCACTTCGTCTGCCTCGCGCAGGCAGCGGACGAGCGCACTGCTGCGCGAGCGGCGGTTGTATACTGCCTTGGCCCGCTCTCGCAAGTCTTTCTCCACCTCGGCCGGCGCCTTGCCGCCAAAAAGCCCCACCGCGTAAAGGGCGTGCGCCACGCGGCCGGCGTCGACAAGGTCGGTCAGCTCCGCCAACTGGAAGGTGAACACCGAGGTGTACAGCAGTTCTTCCACCGGCGCTAGCGAAGGAAACAGCTCCCGGAGGACGGCGTGGCCCGTTACCGTTCGCCCGTCCGGGAGAGTGACGGTCGGCGGGTGGGTTCGCGCCAGCGGCCGCTCCACCTGGCAGAGCACACCGCCCTCTTCGACCCACAGCCGTCCGCTGGCGCCCGGCACGACGAGCACCTCGATGTCAGACGCCCTCACGCGCCCGAACAGGACGCCCCGCAGCCCGGCCAACAACGTCGACTTGCCGGTTTCGTTGCGGCCGCACACCACCGTCAAGCCGTCGCCCAACCGGTCGATGACGACGCCGCGATGGCGGCCGACGCCCTCCAACGCGATGCGGCGCACCCTCACCGGGCCACCTCCTCCTCCCCGAGGTACTGGAGCAGCAGCCGCTGCGCCTCCTCGAGCAGCTCGAGCAGCTCGGAATCCGGCAATGTCCGCAGATCCAAACCGTTTCCGGCGTGAAACACGTCCGTCAACAGCGGGCCCAACTCGGCCCGCAAGCGGCTGACGTCGCGGCGGTACGCCTCCGCAAGGCGCAACCACTCGCCCACAAACTCGCGACTGTCGCGAAGCTTGTCCAGGTCGACCGGGGGTTGCGTGCAGACCGACTCGCGCACCACGCAAAGATCCGCTTCCAATCCCGCGCAGGCCTCGTCCACCAGCGCTTGGCGGGTCTCCTCGTCCAACAGGCTGGCGTGCACCGGCGTCGTTCCCCGCCATGCCAAATCGACCAGACAACCGCAGCCCGCGGCGGAGGCAGCCCCCGCCCGCTCGCGCTCTGCCAAATCCCGCAGTGACCGCGCGGTGCAATCAAGCACGCCCGCAAGGTCGGCGATGCCGGTCACGTCGACTTCCACCCGGCACCAGCGCACAGCAGAGGTGTCCACAAAGACAGGCCGAACTTCCCCCGCCTCGTCCACATCCACCACCCAGCACCCCCGCGGCCCTTGCTCGCGGATATGGCGCCCCTGGGGATTACCCGCGTACAAGACGGTCGGCTTGCGGCGCCGAATCAGCATCGGTTGGTGGATGTGCCCAAGCCCCCAAAAATCGAAGCCTCGCGCGACCAAGTCCGCCTCCGACGCCGGGCAGTGGGGGGCGTGCCCGGCGGACGGCCCGACGGTGCCATGATACAGAGCGATGGCAAAGTCGGCTCGCGGGTCTCGTTCGAACAGAGTCGCCATGGGCGTGCGCAGCTCCGCCTGGCCGTAACTGAAGCCGGCAACCTGTACCCGCACCCCGCCCGCCAAGCGCAACCACGCGGAAGGAACTTTGTAGCCAGGGGGCGGAAAGACGGGCGCAGCCGGAAACACCGTGACCGAATCCGGCCAGGGAAGCGGGTGGGGGGAGGTGAGCGGATCGTGGTTGCCGTGGCAGACGAATACCGCCACGCCGTGCGCGGCCAACCGCTCAAAGCCGCGCCGCAACTCGAAGCGTACGGCCATCGGCGCCTGCTCTGTGTCGAACAGGTCCCCTGCCACCGTGACGAAGTCGACGCGCTCCCGCAACGCGACGTCGACAATCCGTTGAAACACCTGGTAGGAGGCGGACTGCACGCGCCGCAGCCAGTCGTCGGACACGCGCCGGCTCAACCCCTGAAACGGGGTGCCCAGGTGCAGGTCCGCGGTGTGCAGGAAGCGAAACGGCCGCATGGTCTGTCTCTCCCTCCGCTCCCATCGTACCAAACACCCGTTCGTCCCGGCCAGTCCCTGGCCCGAACTGGCAAAACGGGAGGCCTGCGCGGTGCTACCCGTTTCATTACCGCTGCACCATTCCCGCGGTCAAAAACAGGTCCACCAACCACCAGACGCCGACCACGAACATCAAGAGGTGCCCGATGAGCAGCGGAAAAGTGAG
>JADGIC010000200.1 GCA_019683615.1 Alicyclobacillaceae bacterium
CACCCGCCCTGCCCGCCTTGCCATAGACTGGTGTCAGGGAATGCCTGCACGGGTCGGGAGGCGAGCGGGCACCTGGCCGCGCCGGCTCGCCGCCGCCGTGTGCCGGCCGAGCGTGAAGGAGGCAGCCACCATGAGTCTACGCCGTTACGTGCGGCGGTTTGTCGGTCAGCACGTGCAATGCCACACCTTTTACGGAACGTTCCAAGGCGTCGTCATCCGGTGCACCAAACACCACATCATTCTTGCACCCATCCCCGCGGTGTACACGGTACACGGCCCATGGCCCCATCCCCGGCAGTTCCCTGTCGGACCGGTCGGGCCTGGCGGACCGGGGCCCGGATGGGGCAGCGGTTGGCAAATCGCCATCCCGCTGGCAGCCATCGTCGGCATCACAGCACTGGGCATGCATTGGTGGTGACCGTGCGCGCCACCCCGCCGAATGGTTCGTTCACGTGCAGCGTGCAGGGATTCGCCGTCTCGTGTCGAACAGATTTGTGCGAGATGCGAGGCCCGATTTGCCCCGCGAACCCGGAGGTAGGTGGCGCGCGTGCAGGATACCCGCCATGAACCCGACTTCGTTTTGTACTTCACCGTCGCCATCCTGGCCGCCGCAGGCATCATCACCGTGTACTCAGCCAGCATGACCGAGGCGTTGAACCACGGCCACTCGGCGTCGTACTACGCCGTTCGCCAGTTGATCTACGGCATTGCCGGATTCGCCTTGATGAACGCGTTCATGTACGTACCGGTGCGCTGGTGGTACCGGCTCGCCGCGCCGCTGATGGCGGTCAACTTGGCTCTGTTGACCCTGGTGCTGTTTGTCGGCCACTCCGAACTGGGCGGAAAGCGGTGGCTGGGACCGGGCAGCTTCCACTTGCAGCCGTCTGAGTTGGCCATCCTCAGCACCGTCGTCTACCTGTCGTTCTTCTTCACGAAAAAGGTCCACCAACTTTACGATTTCCGCCGCGGGGTGCGGCCGGCGCTGTTTGTCATCGCTGTGAACTTCGCCCTGATCATGATGGAGCCCGACATGGGCACCGCCCTGACGCTGTTCGCGACCGCACTGATCTTGCTGTTCGCATCAGGCGCTCCCGTCAAGCGTTTGATCATCCTGTTGGCGGCAGTGACGCCGGTGCTCGTCATCTTGGCGCTGACCGCCTCCTATCGGTTCAAACGGCTGATCGCGTTTGTGGATCCGTTTCACCATCCTGGCGTCGAAGCGTATCAACTGCTGCAAGGTTGGACGGCGATTTCCGCCGGCGGCTGGTTTGGGCGCGGATTCGGGATGTCGCTGGCGAAGACCGGCTATTTGCCGTACCCGTTTACCGATTTTATTTTTCCCGTGTTTGTCGAAGAATGGGGATTTGTCGGCGCCTCCGCCCTCCTCTTGACGTTTGGCGTGCTGTTGTGGCGGGGGTTCCGTATCGCCCGCCACGCGCCGGACCGGTTTGGCGCCCTGCTGGCCATCGGACTTACCAGTTCCATCGCAGTCGCCACCATCATCAACCTCGGAGCCGTCACGGGACTGTTGCCGGTCACCGGCATTCCGCTGCCGTTCATCAGTTCCGGAGGTACGGCGCTGATGGTCGACCTGATGGCCATGGGCATCGTCTTGTCTGTCTCGCGGCAGTCGCTGGCCGTGGAACCGGAAGTCGAGCGGGTGGCCGAGGAGGCGGCCGCCGCCCTGGAAGCGGGCGGAACCGCCGCCGACGCCGAGGCGGATGGTCGGACCGTTCAGCGCGGACTCGTGTACTCCTTGCCGCAACACCTGATGCACCGCCGCGTCCCGCCTTCGCCAAGCCGCCCCCTGGGCGGTTCGTCGGCGCGCCGCGATGGACGGGCGGCGTCTCAGGGCAACCCGGCGCCCGGCAACCGGCGTTCCGGCGCGTCGGTCGGTGCGTTCAGCCTCCGCATGCAGGCACAACAGCGGGAACGGGCAACCGCTGCACAGAAGTGGCGGACGGCGTCCGTCCGCCGGGACAACGGCACGCCGACGGGAGGCGGCCGGCCGTTAACCTGGCGTGATCGGAACCAGGTGCAGCGCGCGGGTCCGCCTGCAGACACCAAAAAGCGCAAAGACACCCGGCGCAGATTGTTTCGAAAGGACCGGTGAGACGTTGTGGAAGCGATGGAACGGCCAGATCCCCTTCCCTTAGGCGGCGACGTGTGGATGATTGACCTGTTGGAACAAGGGCGCCGGTGCCGGACCGCCGCCTACTTGATCCGCGATCGACAGCCGACGCTTGTGGAAACCGGGTCAGCACGCTCCCACGAGGTGCTGTTGGCTGGCCTGCGTGCAGCCGGTGTCGAGCCGGACGAACTGGCGTACGTGATCGTCACGCATGTGCACCTCGATCACGCTGGCGGCGCCGGCCACCTGCTGCAAACGGCGAAGCGGGCGAAGCTGGTCGTCCATCCGCGCGGCGCCCGCCATCTGGTCAACCCGTCCAAACTGTGGCAAGGCACGGTCAGTGTATACGGGGAGCGCGCTTCCGAGTTGTTCGGTTCCATACTTCCCGTGCCAGAGGAACGCCTTTGGGTGCCGAAGCACGGGGACACCTTGGCCATCGGCCGGCGAACGCTGCAATTCTACGACGCGCCAGGTCACGCCAAACACCACCACGTTATCCTCGATGCGGAGGCGGGGAACCTGTATGCCGGTGACGCACTGGGCGTGCGGTACAACCGGTGCTTCACCGGTTGGCCGTTTGAGTGGATTATGGCGACCACCTCGCCGCCGGATTTCGATCCCGCCGCCATGCGGCAAACCGCGGCATTCTTGCAGCAGCTCCCGTTTCACAAAGCCTGCCACGGCCATTTCGGCGTCTCCGGCAAAGACGAGGCGTGTGCCGAAACCATCCGCACCGCAGAAGCGATGGCCGCGTTCGCCCGGGAGTCCCTGAGCCCCGGCATGCCGCTGGCCTCCGCGATGCAGCTGTTCCGCGAATGGGTGGCCGCCGACCTGCGCACCCGCGGCCGGGAGCCGGGGCCTGACCTGTCTGTGCTTGACACCGACGTCTATCTGGACACGCTCGGACTCCTGCACTACGAGGAGAGGCGGCGCAGCGGGAGCGGCTGAAGACCCCGCCAACGCCCGCCCCCTCCGGTTGCCGGGGCCGTCTGGCGACCTTGCGG
>JADGIC010000201.1 GCA_019683615.1 Alicyclobacillaceae bacterium
TTTTGACGAATTTCAGCGAAAATCCGCGCATGAGATTTCGTCACGAAAGGCCAGTAATCCTTGTTGCTACTGGGCTTATCAACCGTTCAGCAGACCCTATCTACCCGCCGCTGACAGCTTATCCGTGCCGGACCGTCACTTGCTCAACCAGACACTTTCCGGGTTCCAGTCTTATCTGTCTGGAAAAAGTTCAGATTGTGCACGTCCGTGTTCATGTGCATGCATCGCCCGCCGGAGAATCCGGCCCTGTGCCAGGGCCCATTCCGTGGTCGGAACCGTGCCCAAGCTGCGCCCAGTCTCGCGCGGTTTGTTGGGCCTTGCTGCCGCCCTTCGCCCTGCCTTCGCCGCGCCGATTACACCGGCAGGCGGTGATACACGCGGCGCGCGTTGTGTTCAAAGATGTTGGCTTTGTCTTCGTCCGACAGCCACTCGATGCTCTGGATGACCGGCTTCAAATCGTCGAGGTCGAGGCCGGTGTACGGGTCGCGGACCGACCCGGTGCCCGGCTTTTCCGTGCCAAACAGCACCCGGTCCGGCCCCACCACCTTCAGCAGCAGTTCGAGCGAGTCTTTCGAGTAGTTGCAGGTGTCGTAATAGAGGCGGCGGACGCTGACCTCGAACGGTTCGGCCTGTGGATCCCGGTACCGCCACGCGCGGAAGCGGCCCATCTGGTACGGAATGGCGCCACCGCCGTGCGGGATGATGATCTTCAGCGTCGGAAAATCTTCAAACACGCGAGACTCCAACAACGAAAGAACGGCGATGCTCTCCTCGTTGATAAAATGCAGCGTGTATGACTCCCGCGGGGAGCAGCAACTCGCCGAATGGACGAGCGCGGGAACGTCCAATTCAACGAGCTTCTCGTACAACGGGTACCAGTACTCGTCGCCGAGTCCGGGCGGCGTGGGGCCCTGTCCTTCCGTCGGATCCGGGTTCAACAGGCAGCCCACAAATCCCAACTCCGTCACGCACCGCTCCAGCTCTTCGACACAGGCTTTCAGGTCCGCCCCGGGCGACTGCGGCAGCGCCGCCACGCCGACGATGGCTTCCGGGTGCAGCTTGACCTGGCGGGCGATGATGTCGTTCGTGAACATTGTCCACTCGCGCACAATCTTCTCCGGCTTCAGCGAGTGCATCATGTGGAACGGCCGTGGCGACACCAGTTGCACGTCGGTACCCACCCGCCGCATGATGGCCAGTTGCTCCTGCAGGTGGGTCTCCAGCAGGTCGTCGCTGATGACCGGCCTCACCATGTGCTGCACCGGAGAACCGCGGCTGGCCAACAGGTGTGCCTGGTACACATACACCTCGGGCGGCGCCACAAGGTGAGCGTGCGCGTCAATAATCACGGCTTCTCACTCTCCTTCCCTCCGCGGCAGCGAATCAGTACGCCGCCGTGAAACGCGTACGGTGGAACTTGGGCTGCTCGACCTCGTCGAGGATGGCCACCGCGAAGTCTTCAGCCGAAATCCGGCTCTCGCCCCGCTCGTCGACGACGAACTGGTCGGTCCCGGTCCGGTAGCGGCCTGTCCGCTCGCCCGGTTGAATGAACGCCGCCGGACTGACGTTGACCCAGTCGATGTCGCCCGCCTCCGTCCGGTACACCTGCAGCGCATCGCGCGCCGCACTGGCGACCGGCTTCCAGGCTGACGGAAAGTCCGGCGTGTCCAACAACCGCATGCCCGGGGACACCTCGAGGCTGCCGGCACCGCCGACCGAGATCAGCCTCGGTAGACCGGATGCGCGCACCGCCTGGATCAAGGGAGCGGGTGGCGTCGACCATCCGTCCCGGCGCGTCGGGCTCCGGCCCGTATGCGCCCACCAACACATCGTGGCCCCGCACCTGCTCCGCCAGCCGGGCCGTCCATAACGTCCCCTTTGACCACCGTGATCAACAGATCCGCACCGGCCAGTTTCGCTTGGTTCCAGACCACGGCCGTGACGGACTTCGTCAACGTGTCAGGAAGTCCACCACCAGCCGGTTAAACTCGTCCGGTCTCTCCGCGGGAATGCTGTGCCCGCAGTCCAACACCTCGAACCGCGAGTTGGGCAACAGACGGTGGGCGCTCTCCCCCAAGCTGATGTCGTTCACGGCGTCGTGCTTGCCCCACACAATCAGCGTCGGCGCGTGCACATGCGGCAGCCGCCGGTGCAGTTGGTACCGTTCACGGGTCGGCATGTGGTTCATGTGGTTCAGGATCCTCTGATACGCTTCCACGGCGCCGGGGTGAACCACTTTCCGGTAATCCCGCTCCGCGAGCGCGCGTGGATCGCCCTGGCCCGGCTGCAGCCGGCTCCTCCACATGGCCTCCAGATCCTCCAGCGTGGGCGGCCGGAACTGGGTCATGCTGGACAGCGTGCGCGCCGCCATCCCGCCGTTGGCCACCAACACCAGCTTGTCAACCCGGTCGGGACTCTCGTACGCCAGCAGCGCGGCCACCCAGCCGCCCATCGAGTGGCCGACGACGTGGCTGCGCTCGATGCCGAGGGCGTCCTGCAACTCGCGGACGAAGTCGACCAGGTACGCGAACGAGTACTCCCCGTCAAACCGGTCGCCTAAACCCCAGCCCAAAAAATCGGGCGCGATCACGCGCACGTGCTGCGACAAGGCGTCCCAGTTGAAACACCAACTGTCGCCCCCATCCATGATGCCGGCACCGTGCAGCAGGATGCAGGCGGGTCCGGTGCCCCCCTCAAAGTAGCGCGTGCGCCCGTGGCTCAATGTCACCCATTTTTCCTCGACCACTGTGATCACTCCTCCCCGATGATGCTCTGGCGGTGGACTAGCCTCGTAGGTCACGGACCTGCTGACACCCCTCGTTCCAGTGGATCTGGTGAGGGAGCACCGCTGCGAGCCTTACGCGCACCCCGGTCAGATGGAACCCAGCGGCACATCTTCACATATTCCCGGAAAAAGCGACAGATTCACTTGTATCGGCAGAACATATGGCCGCTGGGAACCGGGCCTTCCCCGTCACTAACGTGCCATGGAACGCCGCGAACAAACCGCTCTCTCTCGTGCCGTTTGATTTCCGATGAATCCTTTAATTTTAAAATATTTAACAATTTGTATTATACGAGATCGCAGCGTGGACGTCAAGATTCAACCGTTTCGTGGGAGCGGCG
>JADGIC010000202.1 GCA_019683615.1 Alicyclobacillaceae bacterium
GTGCAGCAGGTGACTTTGACGTTCACTTCGCTCGATATGAACATGGGTGACGACACGGTTCGCCTGCGGCCGGCCGGGCCGGGGGTGTTTGAGACAGAGGGCATGTACTTGACGATGGCCGGGCGGTGGAACGTACACCTGCACGTCCTGACCGGTTCGTTGACCGACGTAGACCTCGATTTTCGGATTGTCACGGGGGTTCCGGGCAGCTGAACCTGGAACGGGTAGTTCGAACAAGGAGTGGGGGAGCGTGCATCGAATCTGTGAAGTGCCACAAAGACGGCGTGTGCGGGAGACACCAGACAAGCAGGGCATGATGGCCGCCGTTCGCCCGGACCGGTGGGGCCGGCGGTCGGGTGGCTGCCGCTGGTGGGCCGCGCCGGCCGCCGCAGCCGCCGTGATGCTGGCCTGTCTCGGAACGGCGAGTGCGCACGTGACCGTCTGGCCGCAGACGTCGACGGCCGGCGCGTGGGAAAAATACACGGTGCGCGTGCCGACGGAAAAAGCGGTACCGACCGTCAAAATCGTGTTGAAAATACCCCAGGGTGTTACGTTTGAACAGTACGAGGCGGTGCCTGGGTGGGCGGTGACCGAGCAAAAGGACGGGTCCGGCCGGGTGACGTCTGTCACGTGGAGCGCGACCGGCGGAGGTATCGCGCCCGGCCAATTTCAAGAGTTCGCATTCGTGGCGCAAAATCCGAAACAGCCCGAGTCGCTGGCGTGGGACGCCTACCAGTACTACCGGGACGGGAGCATCGTGGAGTGGACCGGTCCGGCTGACGCGGCGTCTCCGCACTCCATCACGCATATCGTGGTCTCTCCCGCTGCGGAAACGACACCGGCGCCCGCCGCCGCGGCCGGGCGTTCCGCATCGGCGGTGTGGCAGTGGGTCATGTCCGTCGCGGCTCTGGTGTTGTCTGTCGTTGCCGTCGCCCTTGCTGTGCGGCGGCGAGGATGAAGGGGCGGCTCCGCCCAGGAATGGGTGGGACGGGCAAGAGGAGGACATTCCGAAGTCATCGCTGGGGGTGAACAACTTGCCAGGACGCCGCGCCCGGTTCACGTTGTACGCGGTGGTGGCGGTGTGTGCCGCCGTGTTGGCGGCTGGCCTTGGATACATGATCCGCCAAGGCGGCGGGTCACTGCCAGTGGTCGGGCAGGCCAGCAATTTCGAGGCGATCAACGTCGACGGTCGGCAGGTGTCGTTTGACAGCCTGAACGGCAAGATCCGATTGGTCACGTTCTTTTACACGCACTGCCCCGGCCCCTGCCCGTTGACCGCGTACCAACTGGAGCAGGTCCAAAACGCCATGGAACAACAGGGTCTGTTCGGGCACAAGGTTGCCATCGTGAGCATCACGCTCGACCCGCAGCATGACAACCTCGCTGCCATCCGGAAGTGGTCCGGCCACTTCCACCCGGATTACGCGGGCTGGTACTTTCTCCGTCCCGACCCGCAGCGGCTGCCGGCGATACTGAAAGCGTGGGGCATCGCCAAACAGCCGGTTCCGGGAACGGTCTACATCAACCACACGATTGTGACCGAGCTGGTGGACCAAAACGGCAACATCCGGGCTGTGTACCCGGGCGACAACCCCAGCCCGCAGCAGATGGAGCGGGACATCCACAGCCTGTTGGCGCGCTGGAACTGGCTCTGACGCAGGAAGGAGACGCCCGCACGAGACGCCCGGATTAGGAGGGAAAGCGATTGGCAGTGCGCCTGGCACCTCGTTTCAGCAGCCGCAGTTGGGTGAACCTGGTTGCAGCCGGATTGGTCGTGGCCACCGCCGGCTGTGGCAGCGGTCAGCCTGCCGCCGGCGGGGCGCCCCCGGCCGTGGGGGGGCCGCTGCCGACGGTGGGCGTCGCGTTGCCGCGCCACCCCACCGCCGGGCGGGACGTCGTATTGGCCGTCCGCTTGACTCAGGCGGGGGCACCGTACAACCGGGCGGACGACGTCATGTTTGAAATCTGGAAGGACGTGTCCGGCGCAAAGCACACCTTGTTGCACGCCAAGCGGACCGGTGACGGGCTGTACACCGCTCACTACCGGTTTCCCTCGCCGGGCAATTACAAGGTGATATACCACGTGGTGGCTGCCGGCAACATGATCATGGCGGCACCGCGGCATCTGACCGTCACCAAGTGAGGTGCGGCTTTGGCGCGTGGGCGGTCGGCTTGGCTAATGAGCGGCCGCCAGCAAGGCGTCCAGCCCGTCCCAGGTGTCGGGCCGAACCCGGTAAGGACCGAGGGTGCGTAATCGCAACATCTGCTCAGCCAAGTAGCCCGGGGCGTACGGCATGTTTTCGGCCAACCACCAGACGATCACGCCCATCCACCCGCTGGCCAAAAAGCGGGCAGCCAGCTCGCGAGGAGCGGACAGTTTCCTTTCGTCCGGCTGTACAGCCTGCAGCGAGTGCAGGGAAAACTCGAGCAGAATTTGGTGCATCCGCTGGCGGAATGACTGCGCGTGTGGTTCCTCCCGGCGTTCGATGAGCATCAACCGGTACCACTGTGCGTTCTCGGCGATATCCTCAAACACGCGCACGTACCGCGCAAATCCCTCCGGTGAAAACAACGGCGGCGCCAGGCAGTCAAGCAGCGTCGCGCGCAAGCGGGCCAAGGCGTCCCGCGAGGTCTGTTCCAACAAGTCGTACGCGTCGTGGTAGTGCAGGTAAAAAGTGGCCCGGCTGACCATCGCCCGGGCCGCGATGTCCTGCACAGACAGCCGCGACATGCCACGTTCGCGAATCGCCAACAGCAAAGCTTCTCGGAGCATCTGGCGCGTGCGTTGAACGCGCGGATCGGGTGGATGGTCTCTCATTGACATGGCCCCCTGTGTGTGTCTATCTTGTGGAGATTTGTTGAACGCAGCGGGTTTTCGGTGTCTTGTTGTCGACACCCGGCTGCCACCTGTTCATTGAGCCATCGGCGGGCTTCGCTTTTAATTAAATTTACTGGCAGTTCTAATAACCATTCCTGAGAGGGGGATATTCAATCTTTTCCTGTGGCGGTGGCGAACCGCAGACACGGTTGATCGACGCGGATCCAGTCTGACGGTCGCACGAGATCAACAGGGGAGGGTGTTTCGCGTGAAAAAGACAACGGCGTTGGCCGGCGTGTGCGCTTC
>JADGIC010000037.1 GCA_019683615.1 Alicyclobacillaceae bacterium
GGGAGGGATACATGAGAGACAAACAAGCCATTCGGTTCTCCGCGCAGTTGTCAACTCCGACTCCTGTTCGGTCCTGAGGATGAACGTGCAGGTACGTGTCCTTCTCCGAGTTTACCCACCGGACGGCCTGAATGAAGGTCATGGCATCAACGGCGAATTCGCCAGCTCTAAATTTGCATTCTTGCGAGGGGGTCCCACGAAATCTATGAAGAACAAGGTGATGAGCGGAGCCGCGTTGTTGTCGGCTGCAGCGTTAAGCTTGGGCGTGATCGGGTGTGCTCCGAATCAACCGAAAAGCGCTCCGAGTGCGAATCTAGGGGCTGCGAAGACAACGGCTGCAGGTAACTTCAAGATTGGATACTTGCACTTCTCGTATACCATCCCGCAGGTCCAGGCTATCATTGGCGCCGCCGACAAAGAGGCCAAGAAAGTGGGAATCACTGTAATGGAGGAAGATGGCCAAGGCAGCGCTCAGAAGCAGGCAACGGATGCGCTCAACTTCCTTGTCCAGCATGTCAACGCGCTGCTCGTGGAGCCAGTCAGCCCGTCAGGCATTGTGCCGGTTATCAAGAAGTACCATGATGCCGGTGTGCCTGTCATCGGGGTGACGCTTCCGGTCGCCAAAGAAGGCCAAAAGTATCTCACATCCTTTGTGGGCCCCGACAACGTGGCCGGCGGTATCGACGCAGCCAAGTTGATGAAACAGGCTCTCGGGAAGAAAGGCGGTACGGTTGCCGTCATCGAAGGCGCTCCGGGTACGGTGACGACCATCGATCGGACCAACGGTTTCGTCCAAGGGCTGAAAGGGTCCAACGTGAAGATTGTCGCGATGCAGGCGTCCCCTTGGGATCGGACGAAGGCGATGAACATCATGCAGGATTTCTTGTCGAAATACCCGCATTTGAACGGGGTATTTGCTGAATCGGACGACATGGCCATGGGCGCCATTCAGGCGATTAAACAGGCCGGGAAGACCGGGCAAATTGTCGTCATCGGCCATGACGGCTCCAAGGAAGCGGTCCAGGCCATCAAAGACGGAACGATGTATGGCACGGTCACGGAGCCGCTGCTCTGGGAGGGCAAGACAGCGATTGACGTGGCCTACAAGGTGCTGCATCATCAGCCGGTGAAGAAATGGTACAAGACACCGGTCACGCTGTTGACCAAAAAGAACGTGAACGGGTACACAGGCGCATTCTGAACCGCCGGATCGCTGCCAGGGATCAGTGGGAATGGAAGGGGCTGTGGAAGCTCTGCAGCCCCTTCCATTTCATTCGTGTCTGATTCATGCACGTCTCCGCAACGCGCAGCGGACACAAGAAACGCGAATCACACTCACGATTGTAGGTGCGGTCGAGATGAACATTCTCGAGATGCGTGGGATTTCGAAATCATTCCCCGGCGTGCAGGCGCTGACCAATGTGGACTTGACGATACGCAAGGGAGAGGTTCACGGGCTTGTCGGGGCAAACGGAGCCGGCAAATCGACATTAATGAAAATTTTGTCGGGGGTGATTCAGGCTGACTCGGGTGAGATACATTTCAAGGGCCAACGCATTCGTTTGCACTCTCCGCTGGATGCCCAGAGAGCGGGGATTTCGATCATCCACCAAGAGTTGAGCTTGGTCCCCACACTGTCCGTGGGGGAGAACATTTTTCTCGGCAGATTGCACGGAAAATCGTACAGCCTGCGTTGGAAGGACGTGTACAAGCAGTCTCGCGAGCTGCTGAAACGGGTTGGCTCCCATGTCGACCCCCGCACCTTGGTCCGCGATCTCAGCGTCGCTCAGATGCAGCTCGTGGAGGTTGCCAAGGCGCTGTCTTTCAACGCGGATTTAATTATTATGGATGAACCTTCAGCCGTCCTGAGCGGTGCCGACTTGGCGCATCTGTTTAACACCATCAAGTCCTTGACTCAGCAAGGTATTACAATTATTTATATCTCCCATCGCTTGGATGAAATCTTTCAGATATGCAATCGCCTCACCATCATGCGCGACGGACGGGTCGTGGATTCGAAGGACGTCAAGGATGTCGACAGGGATTTCATCATTCGGGGGATTGTCGGCCGGGACTTGAAGGACGAGTATCCTCCGCGAAAGCCCAAGACAGTGGGGGAAGAAATTCTCTCGGTCCAATCGCTGACGATTCGCGGCAAGGTTCATGACGTGTCTTTTCATGTCCGCCGCGGCGAGATTTTGGGCTTGGCGGGACTGGTGGGCTCGGGCAGAACGGAGATTGCCCGGTGCATTTTTGGCGCCGACCGGTATGATGGCGGCGAGATTCGGTTCAAGGGTCGGCCTGCCCAGTTTACCAATCCGCGCAAGGCGATTACTTCCGGCGTCGCGTTGGTTCCCGAAGACCGAAAGTCCCAGGGGTTGATCACGAAGTTCCCGGTCCGGCTCAACCTCACCATGGCGGCCCTCCGGAAGATCAGCCGGAATGGGTTCCTCCGCCCGCGCGTGGAGCGCGAAGCGGCGGACTCACTGGTGAAAACCCTGAGCATCAAAACGCCCTCGGTGGAGCAAATC
This sequence comes from Alicyclobacillaceae bacterium, assembly GCA_019683615.1. Lineage (GTDB taxonomy): Bacteria > Bacillota > Bacilli > Alicyclobacillales > Alicyclobacillaceae > JADGIC01. Next base: position 2,532 of record JADGIC010000037.1, read on the forward strand.
GCGTTGAATCTGAGCGGCGGCAATCAGCAAAAGGTCGTCGTGGGGAAGTGCCTGTTTTCCGACGCAGAAGTGATTGTCCTCGATGAACCGACGCGGGGCGTGGATGTGGGTGCAAAGCGGGAGATTTACGATGTCATTCACGAACTGGCGGGTCAGGGGAAATCGGTCATTCTCATCTCGTCGGATTGGGACGAATTGATTGCGTTAAGCGACCGCTTGGTGGTGCTCCACGAGGGGCGCGTAAAGGGCGAGTTGAACGGCAGCGAAGCGACACCTGACCGTATACTTGAACTCGCACTGGCGCACGAAAGGGGTGAGTAATACCGGTGAGTACGTTGGAGCTGAACAAAGAGGCGCCGCAGCGCAGGTACAGAAACCTGCTGTCGGACTTGGGCCCTCTGTTGGGTTTGTGTGTGTTGACAGTCGTCGCATCCATCATTTCTCCGTCGTTTTTGACCAAGCAAAACATTACCAACGTTCTGAACCAAGTCGCGGTGTTGGGGCTCGGCGCTCTGGGAATGACCCTCGTGGTGATTTCCGGATACTTTGACTTGTCGGTCGCAGGCATGCTGTCGCTGGCGAACGTGGGGGTGGTGATTCTCCAAACGCGCTTCGGCACCCTGTTGGCGATTGTGATCATGCTGTTGATCGGCGTCTTGGTCGGTCTGGTCAACGGAACCATTCTTCGCGTTGTGCGGGGCGATTTCGGAGCGTCGATCATGATCACGTTTGGCGTCGGGACGATTCTGTCCTCGGTGGCGCTGATGTCCACGAACGGATTCAGCATTCATGCGCAGGAGGACGCCCTGTTCTCGTGGTTTGGTTACGGGAGAGTGTTGGGCATCTCGGCGCCTGTCGTTCTCTTGTTCGTCGGTGCCGTCGTGCTGCACATTGTGCTGCGGCACACTGTGTTCGGTCGAGCTATTTACCTGACGGGGGCCAACTTTGAGGCGGCCAGGCTGTCAGGCATCCCTGTTTACACCATTCGCATGATTACCTTTATGATCTCCGGATTTATGGTTGCAGTTGGTGCGTTAATTGAGAGTTCGCAAACGGTCAGCGCTTCTCCTGTCGTCGGCGTCGGGTACGAACTGAACGTGCTTGCGGCGGTCGCCATCGGGGGTACCAGTTTGATGGGCGGTGAGGGAAACATCATTCGAACCATCATCGGCGTGCTTCTGATGGGCGTGCTGGATAACATCATCATTTTGATGGGCTTGACCACCTCGGTGCAGATGATGGCTGAGGGTGTGGTCATTGTCGCGGCCATCTTCCTTGACAGGTTGAAGTCAGCCCGGCAATTGCTTGGGAGGCCATAAGCGCACATGAGCAGCGGACGAGTTCTCCAGAAGCTGTACGAGCAAAAGGCGATTGTGATTTTGGCGATTATTTTCGTCGCTTCAGCCATCTGGGTTCCCTACTTTTTCACCTGGCAAAACATCCAGAATCTGATGATCCAGGTCAGCATCTACGGCATCATGGGTTTCGGCATGACGTTTGCCATTCTTGCCCGTGAATTCGACCTTTCGATTGGCGCGATTCTGGCATTCTCCGGGGTGTTCTTGGCACAGTTGGCTCCGAAGACCGGGATGGCCGTCGCCATTGTCATCGTCCTTGTGGTCGGCATCCTCATTGGCATGGCGTCCGGAGTGCTGGTGGGCGTATTCAAATTGAATTCGTTCATCGTGACGCTGTGTGCGATGTTCTTTTACAACGGTCTGGCCCTGGCCGTCTCGGGTGGCAGTCCGATTATGGTGGATGACGCGTTCCTGAATTGGTTGGGCAACGGGACCACAGCCTCGGTGCCAAATTTGGTATGGACGTTGCTGATTCTGTTCGTGATCACGGAATACATCCTTCGGCGCACGAAGTTTGGGCGAAACGTTTATGCTGTCGGAGGCGACGAACAGGTCGCCGCCCTCACAGGGATCTCGGTGCGGTTCTACAAAGTGGCCGTAATGACCATTTCCGCGTTGTCGGCCACGATTGCGTCGATATATTTGACAGGTATGGAAAACTCGGCTTCGCCTGTGGAAGGCAGCTCGGCGGCTCTGTTCGTGATTTCCAGCGTGGTGGTTGGCGGAACGAGTTTGGCCGGTGGCGAGGGCAGCGCCATACGAACCGTGATCGGCTTATTCATCTTCGGCATAATTGACAACGCCCTGTCGCTGCTCAACGTCCCGTCCTTCGACCAATCCCTCATCACCGGTATCATGTTGGTGTTGGTTATCGGCTGGGACTACTACGGCAGACGTCGACGGCTGAGCCACGCATGAGCAGCAGCGTTGGCAGAAATGCAGGATACCTGCAGCACGTGGGAAGGGTGTGAGTGAGGGTATGAAAGCAGCGAGATGGTATCGGGCAGGAGACATTCGGATCGACGACATCCCCGAGCCTGCTATTTCCAGGGGAATGGTGAAGATTCGGGTCGAGTTTGCAGGGATTTGCGGGAGCGACTTGCATGAATACGTCGCCGGGCCTATTACTATTCCGGTGGGCCAACCCCATCCGTTGACCGGGGAGCAGGCGCCGGTCGTCCTGGGGCACGAGTATTGCGGCACGGTGATTGAGACGGGCGAAGGGGTCACCCATCTCCGTCCGGGCGACCGGGTGTGCGTGGAACCGTTGTACTACTGCGGCCAGTGTGCGATGTGCCGGAGAGGCAAATACAACCTCTGTTTCGACCTCGGTTTTCACGGCCTTTCCGGGCGAGGGGGCGGATTCTCCGAATACACAGTGCTCCCCGCGCACATGGTCCACCTCATTCCGCCGAACATGACCTGGGTGCAAGGAGCACTGGTGGAGCCGACGGCTGTTGCGGTGCATGCGGTGCGGAGAAGCTCGCTGAAAGTCGGTGACAAGGTTGCTGTATTCGGGGCTGGCCCAATCGGTCTGTTGATTCTGATGGCTGCCAGGCTGGCGGGTGCCAGCGCGGTGTACTGCGTGGAAATTTCGCCGGTCCGGGCGCAAATGGCGATGGAGTTAGGCGCGACAGAAGTGCTGAACCCCTCTGAAGTGAACGTGGTGGAGCGGCTGCGGGAACGGGTTCCCGGGGGCGTGGACGTCGCCTTTGAGGTGACGGGAGTGCCGGCTGTGTTTCGGGACGCGGTTCATGCGACGTGTCCGGACGGCCAGGTTCTGGTGGTCAGTTTGTGGGAGAAGGCGGTCGAGATTCATCTGAACGACGTGGTCACGAAGGAGCGGACGATTCGCGGTACCGCCTGCTTCCAGCACATCTTTCCGGATGTGATCCGGCTGATTGCCGACGGGCGGCTGCCGGTGGAGCGGCTGGTGACGAAACAAATCGCGCTTGAACAGATAGTCAGCGAAGGATTTGAATCACTGGTTCGCGAAAAACGTGACGTAAAGATATTGGTACACCCTTGAGCGTGGACACAGCGCGAGGTTGAACCAAACAGGAGGGAGACGGCGATGGCGGAAACGGTACTGGCGGGGCAGACCGCGGTGGTGACGGGTGCGGCGAGCGGAATTGGGAAAGGCATTGCGGAAGAGTTGTGCCGCTTGGGTGCACGGGTGATCATCGCGGATATCAACGGCGAGGGTGCGCAGAGGACCGCTGAGGAGTTCACGCAAAGAGGCTGGTCGGCGGTCGCCCGTACTCTGGACGTGACAGACTCGGCCGCCGTGGCCGCGATGTTCACGAGCTTGGTGGAGCAGTACCAGCGAGTCGAAATTCTTGTCAACAATGCGGGGTACGCGGAGCAACCGACGCTCATCACGGACCTTGACGACACACGTTGGTTGCGGATGATCAATGTCCACCTGAACGGGACATTCTACTGCCTCCGCGAGGCTGCCAAGGTCATGAAGCGCCAGCGGTACGGGCGGATTGTCAACATGTCTTCCCTCGCGACGGACGGCGGGCTGTCCGGATTGGCGCACTACACGGCAGCGAAGTCAGGCATCCTGGGGTTGACCGAAACGGCCGCCAAAGAGTTGGCAAGGTACCAGATCACCGTCAACGCCGTCAAGCCCGGGTTGATCCGCACGCCGCTGGGCGAAGAGGGATTGTTGGCGATTGCTGGCGAGCGTTTTCGGTATGTGACACCGGTCCACCGGATTGGTGAACCGGCTGATGTGGCGAAGGTGGTCGGCATGCTGGTTCGTCCGGAGATGAGCTTCGTAACCGGGGTATCCATCTTGATTGACGGCGGTCTCAAACTGATGAAACACGACGACGTGGCGGTGCTGGAAATGCTCGGTGAGTTGGGCCGGCCCACGGAGTGAAAGCTGCGTGAGCGGCTCACATCAGAGCTGACAAGTCGGACAAGATGATCGCGAGTTGCAGTTCAAACCGGGTATCTGGCGCATCGAGCGAGCGGCCCAACATCGACTCGATGCGCCGGAGCCTGTATTGCAGCGTCGTTCGGTGGATGTACAACTCCGCTGCCGCTGCCGACAGATTGCCGTGGTGCCGGAGAAACGTCCGCAACGTTTCCACCAGGGTGGTTTGGTGTTGGGCGTCGTGCCGCACCAGGGGCCCCAGCATTTCGTCCACGAACAGACGCGTCGTCTCCGATTCGCACAGAGGCAAGATGAGCGTGTGGACGCGGACGTGTTCCGGCCGGGCGAACGGTTCGTTCGGCGCCACGGTTTTCGCCAGGCGGCTGGCGATGTAGCCGATGTGAAATGCGTGTCGCAAGGCTGCCGGCCCCTGGGCAGGGTGGCTGAGTCCAAACGAGAGTTCTGGATACGAATCGCGCGCAGCGGTGGCCGGGGCGCCTTCCGGCCGCCAGTGCATCCACTCCGCAACCACTCCCCGCACCCACTGGACGAACTGCGTGAGAAACGAATCTGTGCATTGCGCATCCGGTAGCACAAACACCCACGCCGCTCGCCTCCGGGACAGAAACACCTGCGGAAAATCCATCGACAACCGGGTAAACACGTGCGTGAACAGGGATGGGATCTGTTCTGACGGCGCCGACGCCTCCAGCTCCTCGGCCGCAGGCGGATGGAGCGTGGCGACCAGCACGCGGTATGGAACGTGCACATCCCAGCCCAGCGCCAATGCCTGTGCAGAGTGGGCCCGGCTCCACGACTCGGGTTGATCCAGAAGCTGGTTCATGAGTTCCTGGAAGCGGTTTCCGCGCTGCTCGATGTGCAACCCGTGCTTATAAAAGTGGACGGCGAGGACCATGGCGGCTTGTTGCACCGTAATCAAGGAGATGTCGTCGAGTTTCGACGACTTTTCCCAGACGACCAAGTACCCTAACAGCGCTGAACCGATTTGAATGGGCGATACGACGAACGTCGCACCTCGCAGGACGTCCGTGCGGACGGCGAGCGGATTCGGGCGGGAGTGGTGCACGCGGTTTTGTGACAGCCATTTCCGCAGCCCTGACAGCGGTACGTTCCAGCGATTGTCGTTGGGCGATCTCGACATCAACCCGGCAAACCGGTCAAGCACGGCGACAGGCTGCTGGATGATGTCGCGCAGGGACTCTGTCATGGCGGCCAGATTGTCGGTCGTCCAGAGGGAATTGGTCAACTCGTAGTAACTCGACAAGAATCGTTGCATCCACTCGCGCTGCTGGGTCGACGGGTCTTCACCGGTTGGTTGCATGGGGGGCGCATGTGATGCGAACTCGGCAGGCATGTAAGGCAGCAGAGCGCGCGCCACATCCTGTGCGAATTCCCAGAGTACGCGACCGACGTCGTCAAACAGGTACTGGTAGCGATAATAGGCAACGGCAATGAAACCGATGACCGTGTCGTCGAGCCGGAGGGGGAGAGAAAACCAGGTTGAGAACCCTAGCCGGTCCATCTGTTGGAACAACGCGCATCCGTGGGCTATCGGATCTGTCTCGTCGGAGGGCCAGCGAAACGGTCCCGCTAGCATCCGCGGGCAAACTTCGGTGACGTCCAACTCCGAAAACCGGTCCTGCGGATGTAGCATAGCTCCTCTCACGTGCGGGTACATGCGCGAATCCGCATTTTCGCGGAGATACACCACGCCTACATTGCATTGGAAGATCTGGCCAATTAAGTTCAGCAGGAGCTGAATTACATCCTCTCGCTGGGATCCACGGGTAATCTCCTGAACGGCTTCTTGCAGGTTCCGGTGTAATCGTTCGCGTCCCCGCAGGTGGGCGCCCGGGGGACTGTCGGGACGGAGCACCAGAAGTTCCTCCTTCATGGAAATGTGGGCGGAAATTCTCCTGTCTATGCGCACTTTATAGGAATTATACACGATGGATTGGTTGATTGGGCGCATTGGTCAACCGGGCCGCTGTGCGTTATAGTGGGGGCAACCTGTTGGTCGGCGCGGGTGGCCCACATACCGTGGAAGGAGGGCGGATCGTTGGGACATGCATTGTTTGCTGCACTGTTTGTCGTTGTCGTCGGAGCCGCCGTGCTCGGATTTGTTCGAGTGATGGCCGCGCGTTGCCGGTACGTTTTGTTAGGTGTTCCCGAATCATACGGGACCTGGGGTCTGCGTGTTCGGACGGCGGTTCGGCAGGTGTTCGGACAAACGAAAATCCTCAAGGACGTCAAGAGCGGTCTCGCCCATGTCGCCATCTTTTACGCATTTATCATTCTGCAGTTTGGTGCCTTAGAAATCATCGTCAAGGGTTTTGTCCCTGGCTACGAATGGCCCATTGGACCGTTCAAGCCGTGGTTCAGCCTGCTGCAGGAAGTGACTGTGCTGGTGACGTTGTTGGCGGTCGGGTACATGGCGTGGCGGCGCTTCGGGGAACGCCTCCGACGTTTGAAACGAGGCACAGGTACCGCTGTTCTGTACTGGTTCATTGGTCTGTTGATGGCCAGTGTATTGCTGACTCTCACATTCGAGCGCGTTTGGCTGGCCGAACCCCCGTCCGCGATGAGTCCGGTGTCGTCTTTGTTGTCGGAGGCTTTCGCACCGGTGGGGACGGGCTGCGCCCGGGTATTGTTCTTCGTGTTCTGGTGGATGCATCTCATCGTGCTGCTCAGCTTTTTGCTGTACGTACCGCAGTCGAAACATGCGCACCTGATTTTCGCCCCGTTCAATATTTTGCTCGGGCGGACAGGGCCCGTTTCAAAGCCGCAGCCGCTCGACTTTTCTGATGAAGAAGCGACCGAGTTTGGCGTCGGCAAGGTGGAGGACTTCGCACGAGGTTCACTGCTGGACCTGTACGCCTGCGTCGAGTGCGGGCGTTGCACGAACATGTGTCCGGCGTCGAACACGGGAAAGCTGTTGTCCCCCATGCACCTGGTCACGAAACTGCGCGATCACCTGACCGAAAAGGGCGAAGCGAAGACCGGCTTGTCTCCTTGGACGCCGGACCGCTGGCTGGGCGTTCCTCGCGGCTTTGCCCACGCGGTGGCCGAACAGGCGGCAGGGGCCGACCTGGGGGGTGCGTTTGAACCGAACGAGTGGCACACCGACATCTCGCCTACGCTGCGCCGGCAAGCAGCAGTTTGGCAGGCGGATCGCAGGGATGTGCACGCAGTATCGCTGATTGGCGACGTCATCACCGAGGATGAGTTGTGGGCCTGTACGACGTGCCGGAACTGCGAAGAAGAGTGTCCGGTCGGCAACGAACATTTGGCGTTCATCTACGGGATGCGGCGGTACTTGGTGATGACGGAAGGGCGGATAACGGCCGAGGCTGCGCGGACGCTGTCAAACATCGAGCGGCAGGGCAACCCGTGGGGATTGAACCGCAACGAACGGGTGAAATGGCGAGAGGAGTTTCCGGACCTGGAGGTGCCGACGGTCGAGGAAAACCCGCGCTTTGAGTACCTGTTTTGGGTAGGGTCGATGGGTTCGTACGACAACCGTAACCGTAAAGTGGTGCGCGCGTTCGTGCGAATCCTGAACGAAGCGGGGGTGTCGTTCGCCATCCTCGGCAACCTGGAGCGCAGCTCGGGGGATACGGCCCGGCGGTTGGGCAATGAGTTTTTGTTTCAGCAGTTGGCGGAAGAAAACATCGAGCTGTTTCGGCGCTATGGCGTGAACAAGATTGTCACCTGCGATCCCCATGCGTTCAACGTGTTCAAGAACGAGTACCCGGATTTCGGGTTCCAGGCGGAAGTGGTTCATCACACGCAGCTGATCCATCAGTTGCTTCGGCAGGGGCGAATCCGCTTGACCAGGCCTGTCACAGAGCGGGTCGTCTACCACGATTCCTGTTACATCGGCCGTTACAACGGGATCTACGAGGAGCCGCGCGAGATCCTGCGCGCGATTCCTGGTTTGGAACTGGTTGAGATGAAGCGCAACCGCGACCAGAGCATGTGCTGCGGGGCGGGTGGCGGCCGCATGTGGATGGAGGAGCGCGAGGGTGTCCGCGTGAACGTGAAGCGGGTGGAGCAGGCGCTTGACGAACGTCCGACCGTGGTGGGCAGCAACTGCCCATACTGCCTCATCATGATGGTGGATGGGTTGCAACAGGTTGCGGGCGGGGACCGGGTTCGCGCGCTCGACTTGGCGGAACTGGTCGAAATGGCGATGGCCGAGTGAACGGCGCGAGATGGTGAATTGGGCCGCGCGTAAATCCGCATTTTGGCGGAAGTCGGCCGGTCGATTTCCATGAAGTTTCGGATAGGGCGCGGCAGCCGAAATGCTTATAGTGAGCGTAGAGAGGCGGTTGAAAACGCTCACAGACGATCGAGGTGAAACCTGTGGAACAAGGCGCGACCGGGACCGCTCCAGGCCTTTTGGAGGACGCGGTTCCGGAACTCGAACTTGTGTTCACGCCAGAGGATTTCAGCACGGATCACCGGATGATTGAGGAGACGGCACGGCGATTTCTCGAAGAGGATATCATACCCCGGATGGATCGGCTGGAGCACCAGGACTGGCAGGCCACGCTCGAATTGATGCGCAAAGCCGGGGAGATTGGACTGCTGGCCGTGGAGATCCCGGAGGCGTACGGCGGGCTCGGCCTGGACAAAGTGTCCTCTTCGCTGATCAGTGAAACGCTGATCCGAGGCGGCGCGTTTGCGTTAACCTATGGCGGGCATGTGGGTATTGGTACGTTGCCGATTGTGTTGTTCGGCAACGAGGAACAGAAGCAGCGGTATCTGCCGGCGTTTGCGGCTGGCGACCGGTTGGCGGCGTACGCGCTGACGGAGCCGGGTTCGGGATCGGACGCGCTCAGTGTACGAACGACCGCCGTGCTCAGCGCCGACGGCGAACATTACGTGCTGAACGGCACCAAGCAGTTCATCACGAACGCCGCATTTGCCGACGTATTCATCGTGTACGCGAAAATCGACGGTCAGCACTTTTCGGCGTTCATTGTGGAGAAAGACGCGGCCGGTTTTTCAACCGGCCCGGAAGAACGGAAAATGGGAATCAAGTCGTCGTCCACGCGGCAAGTGATCCTGAACAACGTAAAGGTGCCGAAGGCGAACCTGTTGGGGCAGCCAGGGCGCGGCCATGTGGTGGCTTTCAACGTCCTCAACTTCGGCCGGCACAAACTGGCCGCCGGTTGCGTGGGGATGATGAAGCAGGCCATTGAACTGGCGGTCCGCTACGCCCGTGAACGCCGCCAGTTCGGTCGCGCCATTGCGGAATTTTCGCTGATACAAGGAAAAATTGCCGACATGAACATCCGCACGTACGTGGCGGAAAGCATGGTCTACCGGACCGCAGGAGACATGGACCGGGAGTTGGCGCGGCTCGACAGGAGCGCCTCCGGTGAACAGACGGCGAGGACCATCGCGAATTTCGCGCTGGAGTGTTCGATGAACAAAGTATACGCGTCTGAGGCGCTAGACTTCGTGGTTGACGAAAGTCTGCAGATCCACGGCGGTTCCGGGTACATCCAGGAATACGAAATCGAGCGGCTGTACCGGGATGCCCGGATCAACCGCATTTTCGAAGGGACAAACGAGATCAACCGGCTGATCATACCGACGATGCTGTTCCGGAAGTGGCAAAGCGGCAAATGGGCGGCCGGGCGCCCGGCGACAACCGCTGGTTCCAACCACGCAGGGACGGACAACACCGCAGGCGGTGCGGACGAACGGCTCGACTCGCCAGGATGTGCGGCACTGCAAGAGGAATGGGCGATGCTCCGGGCTGCCAAGGCGACAGGCTGGTGGATCAGCAGCATCGTGTCGGAGCGGTGTGAACCTGACATCCACGGCGAGCAGGAGATCCTCGCCTGTCTGGCCGACATTTTGATAGAGACGTACGCGTTGGAGAGTGCGTTTCTGCGCGCTGCGAAAGCCATCCAGCGGGTGTCGGACCCGGCAGCTCCGGCGGACGGCATCCAACACCAGATTGACATGGTTCGCGTGTGCGCGCGGGAGGCGTTGGACCGGGTGTGGGCCGCGGCGCGCGACATCTTGGCGATGCTGGAGCAGGGCGAGGCGCTGAATAAGTGGCTGGCCACGCTGAGCCGGCTCGCCCCGCCGGGCCGGCCGTTGAACAAAAGGGCCCTGAAGCGCCAGATTGCCGCCCGCGTTTTGGCTGCCGGCCGCTACCGGGCGTGACCGGATATACTGGTACGCAGCCCGGTCCAAACGAATTGAACTGATCTTCCAAGAATGATCTTCCAAGAATCTATCTGCCGAGGTGACAACAACGTGGACAACGTCCGGGAAAGGGTACGCATGATAGGTGTGGTTGGTGCCGGCAGCATGGGTGCCGGCATTGCCCAGCTCGCCGCCCAGTCAGGGTTCTCGGTCATTCTGTGCGACAGTCGCCCGGAGGCTCTCGACGGTGCGAGCAATCGCATTCGCAGCCTGCTGGCACGCGCGGTCAGCAAAGGCAAGCTCTCGCAGGAGCAAGCGGACCAGGACTTTGCAAGGATCTCCATGACGACCGACCTGGAGCAGTTGAGCGGCGCGGACTTTTGCATTGAGGCTGTGTTTGAGGACGTGTCCGTGAAACACAGCGTCTTTCAAACGCTGGACACTATCTGCCGGGCGGACGTGATTCTGGCGACCAACACGTCGTCGATCCCCATCACCAGCATTGCCGCCGCGACAAACCGGCGGGACCGGGTGGTGGGCATGCACTTCTTCAATCCCCCGCAGGTGATGCGCTTGGTCGAGGTGGTCCGGGGCTATGAGACCAGCGACGAGACGGTGGCGTTGACGCGTGCGCTGGCCGGCGAGATGGGTAAGACGTCGGTCGAAGTCAAGCGGGACACGCCAGGGTTCATCGTCAACCGCATCATGATTCCACAGTTCATTGAGGCGATTCGTTTGGTCGAAGAAGGGGTGGCCACCAAGGAGGACGTCGATACGGCGGTCAAACTCGGCCTGAACTACCCGATGGGACCGTTTGAGCTGCAGGATTTTGGCGGCAATGACATCGGGCTGCATGTGATGGATGTGTTTTACGAGGAGACCAAAGACCCCCGGTTTGCCGCGCCGCAGTCGTTGCGGTCACTGGTGCGGGCAGGCCGGCTCGGCCGCAAGACGGGGAAGGGATGGTACGATTACGAGGGAGGCGACAAGCGGTGAGCGAGTTGTTGCGCTACACGGTCGAAGCCGGAGTGGCTCGGATTCATGTGGACAACCCGCCGGTCAACGCGTTCAACCGGGCGATGTTCGAACAGCTGGACGCGTACGTGTCGCGGGCGGAAGCGGACGACAACGTGCACGTCGTCGTCATTTCTGCTGCAGGTGCAAAGGCGTTTGTTGCCGGCATCGACATCAAAGAAGTCGGCGGCTTCGGCCCGGAAGAGATGAAATCGTTCGGGCAGGTGTCCGGCGGGGTGTTGGCGCACCTGGAGTCCTGCGGCAAGCCGGTGATCTGTGCGGTCAATGGCATTGCCTACGGGGCCGGCTTTGAGCTGGCTTTGGCATGCGACTTTCGCGTAGCATCCCGCAACGCCGTGTTCGCCCTGCCTGAACTGACCCTCGGCCTGATCCCCGGGGGAGGCGGCACCCAACGCCTCACCCGGTTGATTGGCGAAGCACGCGCGAAGGAGGTGATCCTGCTTGGACGTCCCTTGCCGGCGGAGCAGGCCCACCAACTCGGACTGGTGTGTGACGTCGTGGACGCAGAGGCCTTGGAGCAGCGGACCGCCGAATTGGCGGCTGAACTGCTGAAGCGGCCCAGAGTCGCTCTGGCGCAGGCGAAGCGGGCGATTCACCAAGCGCTCGACGTGACGTTGGCAGACGGTTTGCGTTTCGAGCAGGAGTCGTTTTTGGTCGCATTTAACAGCGAGGACGGCCGGGAGGGTGTCCGCGCGTTCCGTGAAAAGCGGCAACCGGTGTTTGTCGGGCGCTGACAGAGCGGGGCGAACGGCCTGGCCGTGAACGGCGACAGAGGCGTCGGGGGTCGCCAGGTCGCCGATGGGTGCAAGAGACGTTCTTCCCGCGAGGAGGCAGATGCGCATGGCGGCAGAATTTTACTTGGCGGGGGCAGCACGGACCCCGTTTGGGAAGTTCAACGGGGCATTCAAGGACGTGTCCGCGGTGGACCTTGCGGTTTACGCCAGCAAGGCCGCTCTGCAGCGCGCCAACGTGGCTGCAGAGGAAGTGGACAATGTTGTGTTTGGGAATGTGCACCAGTCGAGCCACAAGGAAGGCATCATCATGGCTCGGCACGTGGGACTGAAGGCGGGGACACGCATCGACTGTCCGGCCATGACCATTAACCGCGTCTGCGGGTCCGGAATGCAATCGGTCGTGACGGCAGCACTGTCGATAGCCGCCGGTGAGTCGGACGTGGCGCTGGTGGGTGGCGCGGAGAACATGAGCCAGGTTCCGTACGCCATCCGCGGCGCCCGTACAGGATTGGGATTGGGTGCGGGCAAGCTGGAGGACATGCTGTGGGAAGCGCTGATGGATTCCTACTGCGGGTTCACAATGGCGGAAACCGCGGAGAACGTGGGGAAAAAGTACGGCCTCACCCGGGATGACGTGGACGCCTTTGCCGCGGAAAGCCATGCGAGGGCGCTGCGGGCCATGGAACGGGGCGATTTGCGGGAGGAGATCACCCCTGTAGAAGTTCACGAGAGGAAGGGTGTCCGTGTCGTCGCCGACGATGAGATCCCTCGTCCGACAACCACGGATGTACTCGCGAAGCTGCCGGCGCGGTTCGTGGAAAATGGCCTGGTCACGGCGGGCAACGCGAGTGGCATCAGTGACGGGGCGGCCGCGGGTGTGCTTGTGAGCGGTCGTTATGCGGAGCGGAAAGGGATTCAACCGATCGGCCGGTTGGTGTCGTGGGGAATTGTCGGCGTGGAGCCGAGTCTGATGGGGCTGGGCCCGGTACCGGCGATTCGGACGGCACTGAAGAAGGCAGGCATGCAGTTGGAGCAGATGGACCTGATTGAGATCAACGAGGCGTTTGCCGCTCAGTTCCTTGGCTGCCAACGGGAACTTGGCTTCGATCTGGAGCGTGCCAACGTGAACGGCGGTGCGATTGCCTTGGGGCATCCGTTGGCGGCCAGCGGCATGCGACTGATCTTGACAATGTTGTACGAGTTGAAGCGTCGGGGCAAGAAATACGGGGTCGCATCCCTGTGTATCGGAGGAGGTCAGGGCATTGCAACCGTTTGGGAAGCCGTATGACGACAGTCCGTCAGGCGCCAGCCAGACGGGGGCGGTAGACATTTTCCAGTCCCTGCTGGAGACGTGTGAAGCCTGTCCGGAAAAGACGGCCATTGTCCATGTTGAAGGTGAGCGGCGCCTGACGTACAAAGAATTGTACGAACAGGTGGCGGCGTTCGCGACCGGCCTGTCCAAACTGGGGCTGCGGCAGGGGGACAAGATTGTCGCCTGCTTGCCCAACTGGCCTGCGTTCGTCGTCGCGCTTTACGCCGCCGCACGGGCGGGACTTGTGTTCATTCCCGCCAATCCCCGGCTGCGGCAGCATGAAATCGATTTCATTGTGCGTAATTCCGGCGCCCGGGCGGCGGTGGTCGCCGACCAAACCGGTGATATCTCCCACTACGAGATTTTCGCAGCTTGCCAAGGCGAAGGATCCCAGCTGCAACACATCGTGGCGGTCACGCCGAACGGAGTTGTCTCCAACCGCCCGCTCACATTCGAATCGGTGCTGGCGTTGGGGCGTTCGCAGCCGACAGCACCGCCGTCCGCGGTGTCTGCGGACGACGTGGCCGCTATCGTGTACACGTCAGGGACGACTGGAACCCCGAAAGGGGCGATGCTGACACACAGGAATCTGTTTTTCTCGGCCGACGGTATGAACGCAGCCCTGGAAAACAGCGAGCGGGACGTGATCCTGGTGGTCGTGCCTGTGTGCCACATCATGGGTCTATCGGTGTCGTTGATGTCCGTCCGCACTCGTTCCACCATGGTTTTGATGGAGAAATTCCAAGCAGAGGCTGTGTTTCAGGTGATTGAACGCGAGAAGGTCACGGTCCATCACGGGGTTTCCACGATGTTTGTGCTGGAGTTGAACCACCCCAACCGATCCCGGTACGACCTCTCGTCGCTGCGAACGGGCATCATCGCGGCGACGCCCTGTCCGTACGAGGTGGTCGAACGCATCAGGAAGGAACTAGGGCTAAGTCCGATTCTTTCGTACGGAATGACAGAATGTTCTCCCGCTTTGACAGCCACTCACTTCGAAAACGAGCCCTGGGTGTATGCGACCGTGGGGCGTCCGTTGCCCGGTGTCTCACTGTGCGTGGTGGACGAGAATGGCAAGCGGTTGGGTCCTGGCGAGATTGGCGAATTGTTAGCCAAATCTCCCGGTTTAATGAAAGGGTATTACAACAACGAAGAAGCAACACGGCAAGCGATTGACGGAGACGGCTGGTTCCACACCGGCGATCTCGCCGTCATCAACGAGTTCGGCTACGTTTCCATTGTCGGCCGGATTAAGGAAATGATTAACCGCGGCGGGCTCAAAATCTACCCGCGCGAGGTCGAGGACCTGTTGTATCAGTTGCCGGCTGTGCAAGAGGCAGCGGTCGTCGGTGTGCCTGACCCCGTGCTCGGGGAGCGCTCTTGCGCTTGCGTGACGGTGAAGCCCGGACACACCCTGGACCCGCAGGAGGTCGTGGCATTTTGCCGTGAACGCCTGGCGGATTACAAGGTTCCGGACTTCGTGGAGATCATGGACAGCCTGCCTCTCAACAGCAGTGGGAAAATTTATAAATTGGAACTCGCCCGCATGATGAAGGAGAAACATCCCCCCACATATCGAGCGAATTGACGAACGCCAACACCAGGGGTGCCCGACGGTTACCGAGCCGTGGCACCCCTGGTTGCCTCAGCGGGTCTCTCCAGCCCGCGTCCACCGCTCTCAGACAACATCCGTGCATCAGTTACCCGTTACCTCGCAGCGACGGCCTGATTTGCATGCGCTGCACTGATACTTCACCGCTTGTGACATGATATTTGTATTGACTAATCAGAATATAAACAATAATGTGGATGCGGTGGGGAAC
>JADGIC010000038.1 GCA_019683615.1 Alicyclobacillaceae bacterium
GCCTGAAACAGCTGCTCCTGTTCCCAGAATTGGTAGATCTCCCGTTCGACCGCTTTCGGGTCGTACACGGGCGGGAGCGATGCAGCTTGAACCTGTTTCGCCAACGAACCTCACCCTCCGTCATGAAACGACGCGTCCTGCCCGGGCCAATGGCCTGCGACAGCGCCCGGCGCCTGCCGCGGACGTTGCCCGCCGGATGCCGAGGCCATGAAAAAAACTCTTCTGCCCGTCAGGACGGAAGAGTTCCGCGGTACCACCTGATTTCCCGGCCGCCCGCCGGGGCTGCACCGAACGACACGCGGGCAGAAGGCATCGTTCTCCGCAAGCAGGCGGGGCGGCGGCCAAGCACTCATCACTGATAACGGGGATGACCCGGCAAGATACTGCTCCAGGACGACGTTCCGGCGATCCTCCGGGACGGCTCGCAGCCAAGGCCGTCCTCTCTGGGCGGAGGGACCCGCCGTACTCCTTCCCTTCATCGCTTTCGCGTATGGATTTCCTAGATCTGCTCACCATCATATCCACGCACGAGTTGGACTGTCAAGCCGCCAGAGCGCACCGGTCAGCGCCGCTTGCGCTTTTTCTTCTTGGAGTGGTGGCGGTGCCGCTGGGGCGGCGGAGACTGTTCCGCCCGGCGCTTGGCCTCCAGCTCTGCGCGCTTGCGGTCCGACCAAGCCGACAAACGCAAGAACAGATAGGTGAGGACCACGCCGGTGACGAGCGCGACCAGTTCCAACTCCCAAAACGCCGCTGTGCGCGGGTCCGGCGCTCCAGCACCAGCGCGCGATCCCGGCGGTACTGGCAACACCAGCTGCAGCAGCAGACCCAGCAAAAACACAAGGATCACGCCGGCGACGGTGTTCCCGAACCGGCGTTCCCGGACTCTCGGCGCCACGACGTAAATGACCATCATCTCGGCGAGCACTTGGCTGGTTGTGATGGGGTACGCAACAGTGTAGTAGGCGATCACCTGCAGCGCCAACAAAGCCCCCACCGTTGCCCCAACCAACCGCCAATACCAGCCGTTCCAAATGCCTTTGACCGATGTTTCCTCTGCCAAGCTGGCCCTCCCGCTTCCTCATCCGTCTGCGTCCGAACACGCCTTTGTGGATCGCACGTCCATCTTACCAGACTCGACGCCGGCTTGTCACCGCCGCGGCGGCCGTCCGCAGCCGCGCGAAGCAGTTCCGGACTGCCGCCTGTGCGCATATAGATACAACAGGCTTCGCTGCACTCAATCAGACTTCGGCGCGCCCAATCGGCTGCCGTGCGCCCGGAGGGCTGTGCGCACCCAGTTGTGCACGGGGAGGAGAGACCATGCAGTTTTTCTATGGAATCGTCCGTTTCGTCAAACTCCTCCTCGCCATTGCCATCATGCTGCTGTTCCTGCGCTCCATTTTTTGGCCGACACCCTTGGACCTTTTGGTCCTGTTGATCCTGTTCATCGTGTTTGCCGCCATGTTCATCGGAACTCCGCCGTGACAAAGGCACCTGGCGCACAAGGGAGTGCTCACGCATCGCCGCGCGCACGGTTCCCGGGCCCGGCAGGCTCAGGCGGGATTGGCGGCTTTGGCGCAGCCGTCTGTTCACGGGAATGACCTGCAGACTGCACTGCCTCCGCTGCTCCGTGCTGCTGCGGCACCTGCTGCGGCGTCCGCACCGGTTCCGCCGGCAGCGGCGCTTCGGTCGCCTGTGCGTTGTCGACGCGGCTGTCCTGCACGCTGCGATTCGTCGCCCACAGCCGCAGACCCGGCGACGAAGGGCGGAATGCCGTCCGCTGCTTGCCGGCAGAAGCGGCGGACGACCGCCTGTCAGAGCCGGACGCCCCGCCACCTGGCGCACCACCGCCTGCCACCGGGCGTGCAGACCGCTTCGCAAGTGCGCGCCGCGAGCCTCTGGAACCGCCAAGCGCAGGCCCGGCACCGCCGTCCGCCGGCGAGTCATCGGCGGAAACGTCGCCCGCATCGGCCTGTCGGTCGCTGAAGTCGGTAAATTCGACGTCGAGCATCACCGGTGTCTGGCCCCAAGTCCTGCCACTGTCAGGGCCGCGGGCCGTGCCAGCGGCGCCCTCGCCCGCATGGTCGTGACGGCTGTAAGGAGACTGTGGAGGCTGACTGCCGTCCCATGCCTGGGCCCCGGCCCCTAACGGCCGGGCAGCCAGCTCGCGGCAAGCCAGCGCCCGAGCTTCCTCCAATTCCAGACTGTCTTCCAGCGCGTCCGCCCAGTCGTCGGCATCCCCGCTCGACAGCTCCCGTCCCCCCGCCTGGCACGCGCGCAGCCAGGCGCGGACGATCCGCAGCGACTGCACCGGTGCCGGCAACAAGGCGGGCAACACGCGCACCCCCGGAACAAATCCCGTCACCCCAGATCCGCTTGTCTCGGCCGCGCGCACCTCAGCGAGGTACGATTCCACCACCTGCAGCACCAGGTCAGACCGCCACTCGTGCAGCGGCATCGCGCGGTGCAACAGAAGGGCCAAGTCCCATACCGGCAAGCCGGGGTGGGCGCACTCGCAATGCCACGCGGCGACGTCTTCGCCGACCCACAGCAGCGCCCGGCGGCGCACGTCGCCGTGGCATACCAGGCCTTCTGCCGCCGCCTTGCGCTCCAGGTCAAACAAGCCCAGCGCCTGCCAACCAGCCGCCGCGCGGCTCGCGCGGTCCAGCAGGTCGCGGCCGCACGAGCGCAGCAGCGCACCCATTGGCCCCGTGCGAGCCACCTTCCCCAGGCCCGACAGGCACCTCTCCAAGTCCTGGATGGCAGCCAACAGCTCACCGCCGCGGTCAGGCGGCTGCGGCACCCCGGCCGCCTCCGCGGCCTCTCGCTGCCCCCGGCAGCCAGCGGCAGCCACATGCCAGCGGCCGAGCCAGCGAGCGGTGTGGACCAACTCTTCCTCCTTGTCCCAACGAGGTGAACGCCCGGACATCCAGCGGGTGACGTAATACACCCCGCTGTCGTGAACCACGAACGGGTCCCCAAACTGCGTCCGCACGAACCGCGGCAGCGGGCTCAGCCCGGCGCGCGCCAGCTGTTCCGTCACCGCAAACACATACCACAGCCGCTCGGCAGGGACGCTTGCCCGCCGCAACGCCCACGTGCCCGACCACGTGCGAAACTTCAGTGCGCCGCGGGACAGGCGGGCGCGCATCGGCACCATCGCGTACTCCTCGAGAACTTCGGGATCTGCTCCGTACGCGGCCAAAGCCCTGGCCACACCCGCCACCGGCTCGCCCTGCACCGCTAATCCCCTCCACTTTCACCGGGACGGGTTGCGCTTGAGCAGGTCGACAGCGCCTCGCCAGGCATTTTCAGCCCGCCGCCAGTCCACCTGATCCGCCGTCAACGGCCGCCCTTCGGCGCGGCAACGCCGCAGCCACCGCAGCGGTGCATGGGGATACGCCGCGAATGCCCACACGAATTCCTCCGCCTCCGGCGAAATCCCACGCTGGGTTCGATACCGCGCGACCGTTTCCGGCACGCCTGCGGCATGTCCCTCCTGGACAATCTCCGCACACAGACACGCCAAGTCGAGCAGCGGATCGTCCGCGACTGGATCACCCACCTGCAGCGTCGCCAGCCGACCGTTCCGGGTGCGGCGGAGGTGAGCCAGCCGATAGTCACCCCAAGCGACTGCCCCCGTCCCTCCGTTTCGCAGCCAATCCCGATAGCCCGCGGCATGCAAAGCGGTGCACGCAGCCTCCGCCGCCTCCGCCCACCGCCCGAGCCAGTCCGCCACCGCCGAACCGCTGGCCGATTGGCCCAGCAGCGCCCGTTCGGCAGCAAACGCATCCCGCCCGCGCCGGAACGCCTCTGCCCAGTCGGCTCGCGGCGGCATTGGCGAACCCGCTGCGCGAATCAAGTCCGCGACACCGTCGAGGGCGCGGTGAAGCTGCACCAAATTGTCTGTCGCATCGGCCACGTCGGCCGGGGTCACCTCCAACGGGCGACCTGCCCACGCCCGCGTCAAGTAAAACACCCAGCCATTCCCGGTTGGAACCATACGTTCGTGGTGGAACGTCAGCAAGAACCGCTGCGTCCTCCGGAACCCGCGCCGGGCGGCATGGTCGCCCACCAGCATCCGTCGCACAGCTGACGAAGCCTGCGCGAATCTCCCTTCATACCACCCGCGCGGGCCGGACACGTATACGTGAAGCGGTGATGTGGCGACCCACCGGTGGACCGCCACACCATACTCGCGCAGACAACTGTCGACCCGTTGTGCCAAGCCGTCTGCGATACCGTTGGATGCAAAGCCGTGAAGGAAATCCGGCATGCCCCTCCCTCTCAAAGGCGAACCAACTGCGGTGGGCTGGGAATGAGCAGCGACTGTCCCGGGCGCACTTCTTCGCTCGTAAGCCGGTTGACCCGCATCAGCTCCGCTTTCGAGCAGTCGACCCGGTCCGCGACAGCGTCCAGTGTCTCTTCATCCATGACGACCGCAAAGCGTAGCGTGTAGTAGCGCTCCGGCTCATTGAAGTCGACAAACGACCACAACCTTGGCTGGAGAGGCGACGCGCCGGCATCCTCGTTGGTTGCGTCCACCGCTGCGCTCTCGTCGACCTCAGCGGTTGCACGCAGTGCGGCCGACCGGTCGACCTCCGGCGCCTGCGCCCGCCGCTCATCCCCGCCGACATCGTTGGTTGGCGTCCACCCCTCGGCGTCTTCCTGTGCACCCGACTCCGCCGCGACGGGTGCGAATCCGGCCGCTGCCCGAAACCCTTCCGGGGTAAAGCTGCGGGAAGCGAGAAACTCTTCGTTCACGCGCCCATGGGGTGGGCCGCCGGCTGGAGCGGCAGGTTGGTCCACGTCATCGGCCGGCATCTGGTGTTCGAACTCGAACGTCACCGGCTCCGCCCCGTC
Organism: Alicyclobacillaceae bacterium; assembly: GCA_019683615.1. Lineage (GTDB taxonomy): Bacteria > Bacillota > Bacilli > Alicyclobacillales > Alicyclobacillaceae > JADGIC01. The sequence goes on from JADGIC010000038.1 coordinate 4,861, forward strand.
CGCAGCCCCGTCCTGCCCCCATCCGGCGCCGCTTGCGGTGTCCGCCGAACGGCCTTCCAGCAGCCTGTCGAACCCGGCCAACTCCTGCTGAGCCGGGCCACCTGCGGCGTCAGCGCCGGCCCAGGCGCCGCCTTCCGCAGCAGGCCTCCCGAGCCCTCCGCGCGCCTCGCTGACCGCCTCCGCGGCCCGCATCACGTCACTTCCCGGTCCACCCGCTTGCCGGTCACTCGCTTGCCCGTCGCCGGGGTGCGCGTCTGCCTCTCCCGACACATCTGTCCACCCGCGCATCATCTCCGGCCAAGCGGCCATCGCGGGCACACGGGTCTCCAGCGTTGAATCATGTTCCCAGGCGTCCTCCGGCAGCGCAGCCGTCCCGCCAGCGGCCGATCCGGACGAGTCCGCCGCCTCCGTCGATGGCGGCGGGCTGGACGGAGCACCGCCGGCATTCTGCTGGGGTGAGGTGCGGAAAAAGACGTCACCCAGCTCCTGCGCCCCGCATCGGAAGTGGTACCCGTGATCCCCGTTCAGACCCAGGATCTGCAGCTCGGCAGTGACCCGTACCCAACCGGCGCTGACGACCTCGAGGCGCCACTCCGGGACGCGGGTGTTGACGTTGAGCAATCCCCGCGGCTGATACTTGACCGGGACGCGCAACACAAACGGCAGCCGCTGATGGACGTGCTCGACCACCGGCTCCGCCAAGCCGCCTTCGGGCCCCGCCAAACCGGGCGGTCCCGCCTGCGCGGCGCTGGACGGCCGGCGCATGTATCCGGCAAACACCATGGCGCCTTCCAGCACGTAGGCGTCCGCCACGCGCTCAAAGGACGTCACTTCCGTGGCTACTGTCGCGTCTTCGAAGACGTCGCCGTCCTCAACCAAGTCCATGAACACTTCTTGATCGATCGGCACACGAATGACCGGGGTGTGGTGCTGTTCAGCCACCTCGCTCCCCTCCCTCGACAGACGTCGTTCCTACACCACCTTATGCCCGGAAATCGGGCATTATGACGAGAAAGGCCTGTTGCACCAGCGCCTGCGCGCGGGCGCAACAGGCCTTCATGGACCGTTCCCGGCGCAGCACCGCCGCGGCCGAACCTGCGGCGTGCCCCGGCAAAGGAGTTCGCCGGGACGCGGCGGCGCGACGGTGTCCCGGCGCCATCAGCTTACAAGGAGGCGAAGGCGGCATCAATCGCCTCTTGCGTCAATGCCAGCTCGGCCTCGCCGTGCAGGGCGGAGATGAACTTCGCCTCCAGCTGTGAGGGAGTCAGCGCCACCCCGTGCTCCAACATGCGGTGGAAGAAGCGGGCGTACATCTCTTTGTCGGCAGCGCGGGCGTCCTGGTAGTCGCGAACCGGACCGGCGTGGAAGAACAGCCCGAACATCCCGCCGACCGCGCTGCCCCACACCGGCACGCCCACCCGCCGGCCCGCCTCCGTAAACGCCTCGACCACGGCCTGCCCGAACCGCTCCAACCGTTCGAACAGCCCGTCCGCAGCGGCGTTGGCCAGAAGGCGGAGCGAAGTCAACCCGGCGGCCATCGCCAGCGGATTGCCGGACAGCGTGCCTGCCTGGTAGACCGGGCCCTCCGGCGCCACCAGCGCCATGATCTCGCGGCGGCCGCCGTAAGCGCCGACTGGCAACCCGCCGCCGATGACCTTGCCGAGCGTCGTCAGGTCCGGGTCAAGCCCCCAGCGTGACTGGGCACCGCCGAGGGCGACGCGAAAGCCGGTCATCACCTCGTCGCAGATGAACAACGCCCCGTGCCGGCGCGCCAAATCCTGAACGCCCTGCAGGTAGCCGGGTTCGGGCAGGACGCAACCCATGTTGCCCGCCACCGGCTCGATGATTACGGCGGCAATCTGCTCGCCCCGCCGGGTGAACAATTCGGCAAGCGCATCGAGGTTGTTGTACGGGACAGTCAGCGTCGTCTCCGCCGTCGCAGCCGGCACCCCCGGGCTGTCCGGCAGACCGAGGGTAGCGACACCGCTGCCCGCCTTCACCAACAGGCTGTCGGCGTGGCCGTGGTAGCAGCCTTCGAATTTCACGACACACGGCCGTCCCGTGTACGCGCGGGCTAGGCGCAGGGCGCTCATGGTGGCCTCGGTACCGCTGTTGACCATCCGCACGACCTCGATGGACGGCACCAGCGACGTCACCAGCTCCGCCATCTCCGTCTCCAGCTCCGTCGGCGTCCCGAAGCTCGTGCCCTTCGCCGCCGCCTCCCGCAGCGCGCGCACCACCTCCGGGTGAGCGTGGCCCCAGATCAGGGATCCCCACGACAAGATGTAGTCGAGGTAGCGGTGGCCGTCAATATCGTACAGGTAGGCGCCCTCTCCGCGCTCTGCGAAGAACGGCGTTCCGCCCACCGCCCCGAACGCTCGCACGGGACTGTTCACCCCGCCGGGCATCACCCGCTTGGCCCGCTCAAACGCGGCCTGCGAACGCGGCATCTCCACGCCGTTCACCCCCTTCAGATCGAGGCCGACCGGGCCCAGCGCGCGGCGTCCTTGGCGTGGTAAGTGAGGATGAAATCCGCGCCGGCCCGTTTGAATGAAACCAACATCTCCGTAACGACGGCGCGCTCGTCGATCCAACCGCGCAACGCCGCCGCCTTGACCATGCTGTACTCGCCGCTGACGTTGTAGGTGGCCACCGGCACCGGGTACCGGTCCTTGAGGGTCCGCGTCACATCCATGTACGACAGGGCCGGTTTTACCATCAGCATGTCCGCCCCTTCCTCCAGGTCGGATGCCGCCTCTCGCAACGCCTCCCGGGCGTTTGCCGGGTCCATCTGGTACGTGCGCCGGTCACCGAACGCCGGTGCCGAGTGGGCCGCCTCCCGGAACGGCCCGTAAAATGCCGACGCGTACTTGACGGCATACGACAGAATGGCGACGTCCGCAAACCCTTGTTCGTCGAGCGCACGCCGAATGGCCGCCACCCGGCCGTCCATCATGTCGGACGGCGCCACCACGTCCGCCCCGGCCTCGGCGTGCGAAACCGCTGTCCGCGCAATCAACGCCAAACTTTCATCGTTGACGATCACGCCATCGCGCACCAGCCCGCAGTGGCCGAATGGGTTGTACTGGCACAGACAGACGTCGGTCATCACCAGCAGGTGGGGGTTTTCCGCCTTGGCCGCCCGAATCGCCTCCTGCACAACGCCTCGCTCCGCGTAGGCGCTCGTGCTCCACTCGTCTTTCTCGGCCGGAATGCCAAATAAAATGATGCCAAGAACGCCGAGCGCCGACAGTTCGACAATCTCGCGCCGGAATTCGTCCAAGCCGAAATGGTACATCCCTGGCATTGACGGGATTTCCTCCCGCCCCGTCAGCCCTTCGCAGACAAACATCGGATAGATCAGGTCGTCCACGGTGTAGCTGTGTTCCCGCACCAATCGGCGCACCGCCTCCGTCCGCCGCAGACGGCGGTGGCGGCGGAACTTCAGCTCGTACATCGCCGCCGACATCGCTCCCCCTCCTTCAGGCTCTGGTCAGCCGCACCACCACGTCCAGGACGGCGTCGACATCCGGACAATGCGCCACCCCGTCCACCGGTAACCCGACGGTTTGACACGCAGCCGCCGTCGTCGGACCCAGACAGACGACCGCGGCCCGCTCCGGGCGCCCTCGATGGTCCGCCGACCCCGTGGACCCGGCCCAGTCGGTCCCGCACTGCGCCGCCAGCGACCGGGCTGCCGACGGGCTGAACAGCACCACCGCCACGTCGGACCGCCGGAGCCACTCCCTCCATTCTGCCAAATTCACTGCGACCGGGCGAGTGTCGTAACACACCAGCACGTCCACCGGATGTCCGGCCGCGCGCAACACCTCTGGCAGCCGGTCACCCGCCAGCTGTCCCGCGAGAAACAGGACGCGCTTGGCGGGGCCGCCCGCCCACTGCAACGCCAGCCACTCAGCCAGCGCCTCTGCCGTGCCGCCCTCCCCGGCCGGCGGACATTCCGCTCGAAAACCCAGTCGGACCGCCGCGCGAGCGGTCGCCTCGCCGACTGTGTAGCACAATGGCGCCAGTGTCCGCCCGCCCTCTGCGGCGCCACTGCAGGCGCCGACCACCTGTGCCAGCACGCGCAGGGCGTTCGCCGAGGTGGCCACCACCGCATCGTACCGAGCCAAGTCCGCCAGTGCGGGAGCCAATTGCGCGGCCGGTCGCGGCACCACCTCGATCAGAGGCCGCACGAGCGCCGTACCGCCGCGCGCCCGCACCGCCTGCGCCCAGATTGCCGCCTGCTGCTCCGGCCGGGTGATGATCACCGTCCAGCCGGCCAGGTCAGGCGCGGCCGCCGCCGGCCGGCCGCCCGGTTCTGCCACAGGTACATCACCCCTCTGCAGCCGCGCCCGCTGCGAGCAACCGGTCCGCTCCTTGGCGGATCAGGTCACTGGCGACCTCACGGCCGATCGCCTGCGGGTCGCGGCCGGATCGTTCAGACTGGATGAGGACCGCTCCGTCTGCCGAAGCCACCATCCCGCGCAGGCGAATCGTCCCGTCCGGAAACACCACCGCGTGGCCGCCCAACGGGATCTGGCAACCCCCGTTCAGGGCCAGCAGGAGTGCCCGTTCCGCCGCACTCGCCAGGGCGGTGGCCGGGTCGTTCAAAGCGGCCAGCTGCTCTCGCAGCCAGCGGTCTGCCGCGCGACACTCGATGCCCAACACGCCCTGTCCGATGGCCGGAACCATCACCTCGGGATCCAAGTACGCGGTGATACGGTCGTGCCATCCCATCCGGTGCAAGCCGGAAGCGGCCAACACGATGGCATCCCATTCGCCCGCCTCCAGACGCCGCAAGCGTGTGTCGATGTTGCCGCGCAGCGGGCGAATGTGCAAATCCGGCCGTAACCGACGGAGTTGGGCTGCACGTCGGAGGCTGGAGGTGCCGACGACGGCGCCCGGCCGCAGGCCTGCCAAGCCGCTGCGGTCACGGCTGAGCAAGGCGTCGCGCGCGTCCTCGCGCGGCGGCGTGGCCGCCAACAGCAGCCCCGGCGCCAGCTGCGCCGGCACGTCCTTCAGGCTGTGCACCGCAAAGTCGGCCCTTCCTTCGAGCAGCGCCCGCTCGATGTCAGAGACAAACAATCCTTTGCCGCCGATGGCCGACAACGCCTGATCGAGGACGCGGTCTCCCTCCGTCACGACGGTGACGATCTCCACCTGGACGTCTGGGCAGACTGTCTGAAACCGCTCAATCACCCAGCGCGTCTGCGCCAGCGCAAGCGCACTCCGCCGCGACGCCACGCGCACGACTCGCCGCGCCCCACAGGGCGGGCTTGTCCGGCCAATGCCCTCCTGTACCACCGCTGTCCCTTCTTCCTGACCGGGTGGATGCGCTGCTCCCGCACCTGACCCTGCAGCCCGCGCGGACGGGCCGGGCGTCAGCTGCTGTGATGAAAGAACGAGAAGCTGCCCACCACGAAAAAATTTGCGATCACGCCGCCATAGCAGGCGACGCTGTACCATCCCAATTTCTTCCCACCCCATCCGGACCTTAAACGCAGTACGAGATATACCGCGTACATCATCCACACAAGGATGGTGGCCACCAGCTTTGCGTCCCACAACAAGAAGTGCCCCAAGACGATGCGCTCATAGACCGCTCCCAGGACCATGGCCACCGACAACAGCGGAAACCCGAGCAGGATGGAGCGGTACGCCACCTTGTCCAAACGCTCGAGAGGCAACAATCGAAAATACCAACCGCCCCACCGCTTGCGCCGCAGCATCCGATCGGCCGTCAAATACATGGCGGAAAATACGAAGGCGAAGGAAAATGCGGCATAACTGAGCAGCGCCAGCGACACGTGCAACGCCAGCAGATCCCCGGCTCGCGGCGCGGCAAGCAAACGCTGTTGGCGAGCGAACGTATCCAGGGCCACCAAGGCAAACCCCAGGAGATTCGCAAAGAACAGCAACAGATCCACCCGAAAAAAGGCCGTCACGCACAGCGCCGTCAACACAATTAACCACGACCACAGGAGCGTTGCGTCAAACCGGCTGTAAGCCGGAAACGCTCCCAACTGGCGCAGGCGCAACAGCAAGAACACGGTTTCGAGTAGGAATGCGAGAAACAGCAAGAACACCGCCAGCCGGTTTACGGAGCGCCGCGGCTGCACCGCATCGATAAACAAAAACACGAGGCTGGCGGCATACAGCAGGCCGAACAAATCGTACACGTAGCGCGCAGACATACCCACCGCTAACGCAACACCGGGTGCAGGACAGGGTGTTCACCGTCGTCCTCGGCTGTGTCGTGGCCCCAGCCCAGCACGCGTTCCTTCCACGACATCTGCTCAGCCTGGGACACGCCAGCCTGTAAACGGTTCGGATCCGGTTCGAGCACCCCCAACCCGGTCTCGGTCGCCATCATCTCCGGGGTAATCCCAAACAGCCGCGCAAACACCTGCACATGGCCCGCACCCCCTCCGGATGCGATGGCCATCTCCTTCATGTTTTGCACAGGTTCCCGCAACAGTTGGTTGACAATGCTCATCGTGTGTTTCTGAATCAACTGCCGCTCGCGCTCCGTCAACTCCGGCAATTTCCGGATCAAGCTGTCCATCACGGCCGCCTGGATCTGCACGCCCTTCGCGCGGATGGCCCGGATCAGCGGCACGACCTCCTGTTCCGCCAGCCACTCCGAGTACCGGTACAGCGCGTCGCGGACCATCCGTTCCACACACTCCGCCTTGCGACGGCGCTCCTCCAAGTTGGCCGCCACCACGTCCCGCAAATCGTCGATGTCGTATAAGTACACGCCTTCGTGGCGGCCGGCGCGGGGGTCGATGTCGCGCGGCACCGCAATGTCAATTAACACCAGCGGACTCACACGGCGGCGGACCGCTCGCTCCACGTCTGCCTCTGACACCACGTAGCTGCCGGCGCCGGTTGATGAAAAGACCACGTCGGCCGCTGCCAACTCCGCGTCCAGTTGTTCCCACGGCACCGCTTCTCCGCCGCAGGCGCGGGCCAACTCCAGAGCACGTTCGTACGTGCGATTCGCGATGCGGATTCGCCGGGCGCCGTTCGCCTGAATGTGTTGGACCGCCAACCGGCCCATTTTCCCCGCACCAATGACCAATACCGTCCGCCCGGCAAGCTCGCCGAAAATCTTTTTCACCAGTTGGACGGCCGCGTAGCTGACCGACACGGCGTTTTGGCTGAGACCCACCTCGGTCTGCACCTGTTTGCCGAGCGCGATGGCCATCCGGAAGAGTTGGTTCAACAACGCCCCGGTGTTCCCGGCCTGCACAGCCGCCTGGTACGCCGAGCGCACCTGCCCTAATATTTGAGTCTCGCCAATCACCATCGAGTCCAAGCCACAGGCCACCCGCATCAAGTGGGTCACCGCCGCCTCGCCCCGGTGAACGTACAGAAACGGCTCAACCGACCCGTCCGCCTGGTTCAGGCGGACGGCAAAAAAACGCCGCAGGAACTCCTCGCCTCCGCGCGACGAACTGGCCACCGCGTACAGTTCCGTCCGGTTGCATGTGGACAGCAGCACACTCTCCAACACCGTACGGGATTCTCTGATTTCAGCCAGCACCGCCGGCAAGGCCGCCTCCGGTACGCTGACCTGCTCGCGCACCTCCACCGGCGCTGTACGGTGATTCATTCCCACGACGATAATGTGCATGATTCGTCACCGTCGCTATTATACCACTCGCGGGTCGCCGGCGCAGGACACCCCTGCCGGAATTGTGTCAGCTTGGTGAGCCCCCCGCGCCGGCGGCCGCCAAATCCGCTTCAATCACCGCCCACAACGCCTCGAGCCCCTGGTTTTTCTCCGCTGAAACGGACAGCACCGGCCACGCTGTCTGCAAACTGCTGCGGATCCGCTGGACGGACCGCTGCGCCTCCGACCGGGACACTTTGTCCGCCTTTGTCGCGACCACCGCCAGAGGCAGGCCCAGCGACTGCAGAAAGCGGTGCACCTCGACATCTGTCGCAGTGGGCGGATGGCGGATGTCAATCAGGTGCAACACCCGCCGCAGCGCGTCCCGTTCGCGCAGATAGGCTTCCATCATCCGGACGAAGCGCGCCCGGTCCCGTTTGCTGACCGCCGCGTACCCGTACCCTGGCAAATCGACAAAGCGAAACGACCCGTTGATCAGAAAGAAGTTGATCTGCTGCGTCTTTCCAGGTGTGGCCGAGACGCGCGCCAGTGACCGGCGACCGAGCAGACTGTTGAGAAGGGACGATTTGCCCACGTTGCTCCGACCGACGAAAGCAAACTCGGGCAATCCTCCTGGAGGCCACTGCTCCCGTCGGACCGCGCCGAGTTCAAACGCGGCCGAGCGGACAATCACTGGTGGGCCCCCTCCCCTCCGTACTCACCCGGTGCGTCCAGACGGGACAGCATCGCCCAGTCCGCGATGATGCCATCGCCGCCTTCTGCGGCCGGCAACAGCGATTCCGCCAACACTTCGTCCATGTGCTTGACCGGCACGAACCGCAGCCGATCCCGCACCGCTTCCGGCACGTCGCGCAAGTCTTTGGCGTTGCCTTCCGGTATGATCACCGTCTCTACGCCCGCCCGGTGTGCCGCCAGCGCCTTCTCCTTCAAGCCGCCAATCGGAAGCACGCGCCCGCGCAATGTGATTTCTCCGGTCATGGCGACCGTCCGCGCAACAGGGCGATTGGTCAGCGCCGAAGCGATGGCGGTGGCCATCGCGATGCCGGCGGACGGGCCGTCCTTCGGGATCGCCCCTTCCGGCACGTGGATGTGGATGTCGACGTGATCGGCAAAATCGGCGGGGATGCCGAGCTGCTTCGCCCGCGAACGGATGTACGAAAGTGCCGCCTGGGCGCTCTCCTTCATGACATCCCCGAGGTGCCCGGTCAACACCACCTTGCCTTTGCCGGGCACGACCGACACTTCAATTGTCAGCGTGTCACCGCCAGCCTCCGTCCAGGCGAGGCCGGTGACCACACCGACCTGGTCCGTCTCCTCGACCAGCCCGTGCCGGTACGGAGCAGGGCCGAGGAACTCCTGCAACATCTCCCGGCTGACGGCGATGCGCCGGCGTTCTCCGGCTGCGACTTTGCGGGCGACCTTCCGACACACCGATGCAATCAACCGGTCCAACTGGCGCACGCCTGACTCCCTGGTGTAACCGCGGATCAGTTCCAGCAACACCTCATCCGGGATGCGCAGATGGTTGCCGGTCAGAGCGTGGTTCTCCCGCTGTTTCGGGACCAGGTGGCGTTTGGCAATCTCCAGCTTCTCGATTTCCGTGTACCCGGACAGCTGGATGACTTCCATGCGATCCCGCAGGGGGGCGGGAATCTCAAATACATTGTTCGCCGTGGTGATGAACATGACGTGCGACAAGTCGTACGGGATCTCAATGTAGTGGTCCGAAAAGCTGTTGTTCAGCTCCGGGTCCAGCACTTCCAGCATGGCCGCAGCGGGATCGCCCCGAAAATCGCTCGCCATCTTGTCGATCTCGTCCAGCAAGAACACCGGGTTCCGCTTTCCGGCCTGCTTCATGCCTTGAATAATGCGTCCTGGCAGCGCTCCGATGTACGTTCGCCGGTGGCCGCGAATTTCCGCCTCGTCGCGCACGCCGCCCAGCGACACACGCACGAACGGCCGGCCCAACGACTTCGCGATGGACCGGGCCAGCGACGTCTTGCCGACGCCGGGCGGCCCGGCCAGGCAGATGATGGGCCCGGTCTGCCGCTCCACCAACTTCTGCACGGCCAAAAACTCGAGGATCCGTTCTTTGACCTTCTCGAGCCCGTAGTGGTCCTCGTTCAGAATGCGCTCCGCCTTCTGCAGATCGATGCGCGTTTCCGCTTGCTCCAACCACGGCAAGGCCAACAGCCAGTCGATATACGTGCGCGCGACTGTCCCTTCGGCCGACGATGGCGGAATCCGTTCGAGCCGCTCCAGTTCTTTTTCAATCCGCTCGGCGACCGCTTGGGGCAGCGCCTTCTTGGCCATCTGTTCACGCAGCTCTTCGACTTCCGCAGCCCGGCCCTCGCGCTCGCCCAACTCCTTCTGAATCGCCTTCATCTGCTCGCGCAGGTAGTACTCTTTCTGGGTGCGCTCCATCTGCTTGCGCACGCGCTGGTGGATCTTGCGCTCCAACTCCAGCACCTCGCGCTCGTCGGAAAGGATGCGCAACAGCTTCTCCAGGCGCTGCGGAATGTCGAACGTCTCCAGTAACTCCTGCTTCTCCTTGACCTTTAATGGCAACCTGGAGGCGATGGCGTCGGCCAAGCGCCCAGGGTGCTCGATGTCGCTGACCACGGCGTATGTCTCCTGTTCGACTTTTTTCGACAGCTTGACGTACTGTTCGAACTGCTGCAGGACGGACCGCATCATCGCCTGCAGCTCCGACGTCATTTCCGGCGCCTCCTCGTCCGGGAAGCGACGGACCTGCACCTCAAACCAGTCGGTCGTGCGCAGGAACTGCTCAATCCGCGCCCGCTCGATGCCCTCCACCAACACGCGGATGGTGCCGTTCGGCAACTTCATCATCTGTTGGATGCGCGATACCGTGCCCACGCGGTACAGGTCGGACTCGACCGGATCGTCCACCTGCACATCAACTTGAGACGTCAACAAAATCAAATTGTCGTTGACCATCGCCCGTTCCAACGCTTTGATGGACTTCTCGCGGCCGACGTCAAACGGCAGCACGGTTAACGGGTAGACAAGCAATCCGCGCAGCGGCAGCAGCGGGAAGACATCTTTCTTGGGCGATCGCTCGGTCACCATCTATCTACCCCCGGGTACAACAGTGCGCCGCCAACCAGCCTTGGCGCCAATTGGCCTCTATTGTACAGAAACCGGCTGGCAAAGTCTAATCAACGCCAGTTCCAGGCAAACACCCGGAGGTCCGCCGCCCTCCGCTGCGTGATGGCCCACCGAGCGGATCGGCTTCCCTCTGCTGTCAGTTGCCGGACGGCATGGCGGCGCCCATCGCCGTCGGCGCCACGACCATCTTGCGGTCAAACGCCAGCGGCCCCTTGACACCGTCCACCAAGGCGTGGCGCAACACGTCCTCAAACTTCTCCACCGCCACGACGCGAACGCCTTCATACTGGCGGAACACCTCTTGCCAGTTCTCCTTGGGGATGATCACCGTCGTCGCGCCTGCCTCGGCCGCCGCCATGATCTTCGCCGGCACCCCCCCGACGGGCCGGACCAGGCCGCGGATGGAGATCTCGCCGGTCATCGCTACCGTGTTAAGCACCGGTACGCCGGTGACCGCAGAGTAGATCGCGGTAGCCATGGCAATCCCGGCGCTCGGCCCGTCAACCGGCATTCCTCCGGGGAAGTTGATGTGCAAGTGGTAGTGCCGCGCATCCAGTCCGGCGCAGCGGCGCAAAGCGGTCAACACGTTGTCGAGCGACGATTTGGCCATGGACTTCCTGCGCATGTTGCGATCCCGCCCGTGGATGGTCTCCTCCTCTACCAACCCGGTCATCGTGACGGCGCCATCGCCATGTTCAGCTGGGGTCGCCGTGACCTCAATTTCCAGAAGCATCCCCATCGCCGGCCCGAACACAGCCAACCCGTTGACCACGCCAACCTGTGGCGCCGGGTGGATCTCCCGCTCCGGCCGCGGATTGATTTGGCTCGACTGGATCACCCACTGGACGTCCTCCAGCCGGATTTCAGAGCGCTTTTCCGACAGCGCCAGGCCACCCGCAATCTGCACGATGTTCACCGCTTCCCGCCCGTTCGTGACGTACTTCGTGATCTCCGCAATCGCCTCCGGCGGCATCGACATCTTCAACTTGTTGGCAGCACCCATGACAATTTGCGCAATTTCCTGTTTGCTCAGCGGGCGAAAGAAGATTTCCACGCACCGGGAGCGGATGGCCGGGGCAATCTCCTCCGGGGAGCGGGTGGTGGCACCCACCAACCGGAAGTCGGCCGGCAACCCGTGTTGAAAGATGTCGTGAACGTGCGGCGGGATATTCGTGTCTTCGGAGCTGTAGTAGGCGCTCTCCAAGAACACCTTGCGGTCCTCCAGAACTTTGAGCAGCTTGTTCATCTGTATGGGGTGCAGTTCGCCAATTTCGTCAATGAACAGCACACCGCCGTGCGCCTTCGTCACCGCACCCGGCTTGGGCTGGGGAATGCCCGCCATGCCCATGGCCCCTGCACCCTGGTAGATCGGATCGTGCACCGAGCCAATCAGCGGATCCGCAATACCCCGTTCGTCGAAGCGGGCGGTCGTCGCGTCAATCTCGACAAAGCGGGCGTCCGGTTGAAACGGGGATTCCGGGTTTTTCTTGGCCTCTTCGAGAACAACGCGCGCCGCCGCGGTCTTCCCAACGCCCGGCGGCCCGTAGATGATCACGTGCTGCGGATTGGGGCCGCAAAGCGCTGCCCGCAGCGCCTTCAGACCGTCTTTCTGACCGACGATGTCGTCCAGCGAGGCTGGACGGGTCTTTTCCGACAGCGGTTCGCTAAGCGACACCGCTCGCAGCTTGCGCAACTTCTCCAGCTCTTTGCGCGACTCCCGTTCGATGGCGTTTCGGTTGCTGTTCTGGGTCTTCAGCAGATTCCAAAAATACAACCCGATAACCACCGCAAAGAACACCTGGATCACAGCCAGGATGGTAGCGCTCATAGAAACCCCTCCCTTGGTCGTGCTGGTTCCAGTATGCCCCGCGCTATCCGGGCATAAACCCAGCATCCAGGAAGGTTCTCCACCTCCTGGCCGCATGCGCAGGCGGCGTCGCGCCCGCATCGAGTAGGAGGGGGCGCCTAGCCCCCGTCCTCTCACACCACCGTACGTGCGGGTCCGCATACGGCGGTTCATGAAACTCCACGAAGTGTAAGGTA
>JADGIC010000203.1 GCA_019683615.1 Alicyclobacillaceae bacterium
TCGGCGCATGACGTCGCCTGGAGTTCCGTGCTCGACCGGCCGGACCGAATCGGAGAACGGCTCATGGACCAGGCGCGGCGATTCTGGGGATATACCAGGCGCAAGGTGTTCCGCGCCCAGGGCGCAGCGACGCTGACGGCGGCGGAGATCCAGGCGGCCGCAAACGCTGAGGTGCGCGCGTTCAACCGCCTGCAGGCGGTGATCCCGGCGCTGGAACGCGCGACACCGCGGGAACTGGAACTGCTGCACCGGGCGCCGTACCATCGGGGTCTTGCGCCGTGGCCGGTGCCGCTGCCTGACCCGCTGCCCAAGACCCTGACCATCGAGAGCGGACAGGTGGTGATTCGTCCCCATCCGCTGCGTCTGGCCCTAGGCGGGGCGGCGGTGCGGGAGGACACGTTCCGGGTCCGGGTGGAGCACGACGACGGGCGGGTGTCGCACCAGTCGGTGATGGCGGTGGCCAGCATGCCGGAGCGGATCGAGGCCATCGGCGACGAGTGGCTGTACCTGCCGCTGGAGAAGCTGGACTTTCCGGTGGACGCCGCGGTGCATTTCGAGATCCTCTCGCCGCAGCGGGCGCGGGAGATCGTGTACCGGAGGAAGAAGATCGTGGCGTCGCAGGGCGAGGAGTACGCGGAGGGCGGCGACGTGCCGCTTGACCTGTACGACGGGTTGGAGGACGCTCAGGCCCTGGAGGCGAAGCTGAAGGCGGGCATGGCGTTCGCGGTGTTCCACGCGTTCTTCGCGGTGGCGGCGGACAGCGAGCTGGAGATGCTGCGCCGGGAGGAGCAGTTGAAGGAGAAGCTGCAAGGCTCGATTCAGTTGGTTCATCCGCCGGGCGACGCGCTGAAACTGTGGCAGGCGTTCTTCCCCGGTGAGACGGGCGGCGCAGACCGGGCGTGGGCGATTCCGGCGGACCCGGGGATGCTCGCGGCGTCAGGCGCACTCGGCACGGCGCTGGTGGGGGATCCATCGGGGATGTGGTTCGCGACCATGGCGCACAGCGGCCGTCCCGTCTGGGTGGACTGGTTCCGCGCAATGCGGGAGTTGAACCGCAGCGGCGCCGCGGGGTTCGTCGGAACGCTGGGCAGCGGCAAGTCGGTCGGGATGAAGTACGCCGCGGACACGATGCTGCAGTGGGGCGCCATTGGCGCGGTGGTGGACCCGAAGCAGGGCGAGTACGGCGCGCTGGTGGGTCTGTGGCCCGAGGAGAGCGTATGGTGGACGTTCGGCGCGGGGAGCGACCTACGGTTCTCGCCGTTCCGGCTGGGACGCGACGCGCGGGAATCAAGGCTTATCGCCGAAGGGTTTCTGAGCGTGCTGCTCAACGTCACGACGCGCCGGGAGGACCAGCGCGCGTCGCTGGTGGTGCAACGGGCGCTGTCGGCGCTGTACGAGGGCGAAAGGTGGGACATGGACCACTTCTTGCTGGCGCTGGACGCGGAGCGAAGGAATGGGCAGCGGCGCGAGGAGGAGCGCGACATCGCGGACCTGTTCCTCGGCCTTTTGGAGCGCTACCGCGACCGAGAGACGGGCCGGGCGCTGTTCGGCAAGGACGGCGAGGATAACGTGCTCGACGAGCGTGCGCGGCTGGTGGTGACCTCCATTATGGGGCTGGACTTCCCCGACCCGAACACGCCGCCGGACGCCTGGCGCGACTCGCAGCGGTTCGCGGTGGCGGTTCTGTACCTGGTGACGCAGATCGCGTTCCGGCGGCTGGTGATGGCGCCTTCTTCGGTGAAGAAGTTCTTCTCGGTGGACGAGGCGTGGATCTTGCGCGCTATTCCGGAGGGCCGGGCGTTGCTGAACCGGATGCTGCTGTTGGGGCGTTCGATGAACCTGGTGCTGATGATGGCGGTGCAGAACCCGGACGTGTTCTTGCCGAAGGAGGGGTCGGAGAACGACGACGTGTCGGCGAGCTTGGGGTGGTGCTTTGTGGGACGACTGACGTCGCGAGCGCAGGTGTTGCATGCAGTACGGCTGTTGGGACTGCCGCTGGAGGACGAGGAGGACCTGAACCGGTACGTGGAGCGGTTCCAGGGGTTCGAGAAAGGCCGCGGTTTTTTGCGCGACCCCCTGGGGCGGATCGGAGAGGTGCAAATTGACGTGGTGGATGCGGAATTGCTCAAGGCATTTAGCACGACACCGGAGTAGGGTTTCTGTGAAGGCGGCAGGAAAACAATCCAATAATGCGGAAACAGTTCATCGGCGACAGATGATGCTTGGGGGACAAATACTGTGATTGACATTTCCGTTCGACCTGTGCACCTGACTCCGATCTTGAAGTGGGCAGGTGGCAAACGTTGGCTTGTCCCAACCCTTCGGCCCATTTGGCAACGGTTTTTGGAATCCAATCCGAACGCGCGCTTGGTCGAACCTTTTTGTGGCGGGTTGGCTGTGGCTTTGGGGCTGCTGCCGCAACGCGCTTTGTTGAACGATGTCAATGAGCACCTCATCCATTTCTATCTGGCCGTGCAGCGCGGACTCGTGATCCGCATTCCGATGGAAAACGACAGAGACATGTATTATCGCCATCGCGACCGGTTCAACGAATTGGTTCGCGCGGGCCATGCAGCGTCCGACGAGGCGGCTTCTCTGTTCTACTACTTGAATCACACCGGTTACAACGGATTGTGCCGCTTCAATAGTCAGGGATTTTTCAACGTTCCTTTCGGGAAGTACAAGAATATCGCATATGAGCGGGATTTTCGCGAATACGCTGCCGTGTTCGCGGAATGGGAGTTTTCATGTGGAGATTTTGAAACGGTATCCGTTCGTCCTGGTGATTTTGTGTACGCGGACCCTCCCTACGATGTTGAGTTTCGGCAGTATTCGGCCGGCGGGTTTTCTTGGGACGACCAAGTGCGTCTGGCCCACTGGCTTGCGCGCTTAGACGCAACGGTTGTCGCTTCCAACCAGGCCACAGACCGGATCGTGGAGTTGTACCAGTCTCTCGGCTTCACCATTCGTTATCTTGAGGCGCCGCGCATGATCAGTTGCAACGGGGATCGCACGCGCGCCCT
>JADGIC010000002.1 GCA_019683615.1 Alicyclobacillaceae bacterium
GGCGGAAACAGCTGCGCAGCCACAACTCCTTCAACTCCTTGACGGACTGAACCCCGCGCAGCGGCGGGCGGTGGAGACGACCGAGGGGCAGGTGCTGGTGGTGGCGGGTGCCGGCAGCGGCAAGACGAGCGTGCTGACGCGGCGCATCGCGTATTTGATCCAGGTGCGCCAGGTCCCTGTGCACCACATCCTCGCCATCACGTTCACCAACAAGGCGGCCGCGGAGATGCGGGACCGCGTCCGCAAGCTCGTGGGTCGGTCGGCGGACGACCTGTGGATGGGCACGTTCCACAGCGTCTGCGTCCGCATCTTGCGGCGGGAGGCGGATCGCATCGGGTTTCCGCCTGGGTTCACCATCCTCGACGCGGACGACCAGCGCACCGCCGTCCAGCAGGCGCTGCTGGACCTGGGCTTCGACCTGAAGAAGTTTGACGCGGGTGCCGTCTTGCACCAGATCTCGCAGTGGAAAAACCAGCTGCAAATTCCTGACGCCGTCAGCCGCAGAGCCGGCAAGCGGCAGCTGCTCGAATCGGTGGCGGCCCAGGTGTACGGACTGTACCAGCGGCGCCTGTACGGCGCCGGCGCCATGGATTTTGACGACCTCATCGCCCACACCGTGCGGCTGTTGGAACAGGACGAGGCGGTGCGTGCTCATTACCAGGACAAGTTCCGGTACATCCACGTCGACGAGTACCAGGACACCAACCACGCCCAGTACCGCCTCGTCCGACTGTTGGCCGCGGGGCACCGCAACATCTGCGCAGTCGGTGACTCCGACCAAGCCATTTACCAGTGGCGGGGGGCGGACATCTCCAACATCCTCGACTTTGAACGCGACTTTCCGGACGCCACCGTTATCACGCTGGAGACCAACTACCGGTCTACGCGCAGCATCCTCGACGCCGCCAACGCGGTGATTCGAAACAACGTCCGGCGCAAGGAGAAAACGCTCAAATCCGCCCGGGGTACAGGGGAACCGGTGGTGGTGGCGGAACTGGGCAACGGCGAGGAAGAGGCCCGCTACGTTGCCGACCAGATCCAAGCGTACGTGGCGGACGGCCGCCGGTTCGGCGACTGCGCGGTGTTGTACCGCGCGAATGCCCAATCCAGGGCGGTGGAGGAAGCGCTCATGGAACGGGCCATTCCGTACACCATCGTCGGCGGCCTGACGTTTTACGACCGCCGCGAGGTGAAGGACGTGCTCGCCTACTTGCGCGTGTTGGCCAACCCGCGCGACGAGATCTCACTGCTCCGCATTATCAACACGCCGAAGCGCGGGTTGGGCGAACAGGCGGTCGGGCGCCTGTTGGAGTTCGCCCACGGCGAGGGCCTTACGCTGTTTGAGGCGTTGGCACGGGCGCGGGAGGCGGGTTTGCCGGAGCGCGCGGCAGAGGCGGCGGCCGCGTTTCACGGCACGCTGTCCGAGCTGATGCTCTGGATGGAAGGGATGCCGGTCAGCGAATTTCTCGCCGAGGTGCTGCATGCCACCGGGTACCGCGCAATGTACAGCGACAGCGCCAAGGCGGAGGACCGTCAGCGGCTGGAGAACATTGATGAGCTGTTCAGCGTCACACGCTCGTTCGACGAGCGGCGGGGCGGCGGCGTGTTGGAGTTCTTGGCAGAGGTGTCGCTGATGAGCGAGATCGACAAGGAGAAGGGCAAGTCGCGCGACGCCGTCCGCCTGATGACGCTGCACGCGGCGAAAGGGCTGGAGTTTCCGGTGGTATTCCTGATAGGCATGGAGGAAGGGGTGTTTCCGCACGCCCGCGCCCTGGACGACGACGGCATCGAGGAGGAGCGCAACCTCTGCTACGTCGGTATCACCCGGGCGAAGGACCAGTTGCACCTGACGTACTGCGCCGAGCGCACCCTGTACGGGCAGGTGAAGGTGCGGGAGCCGTCGCGCTTCTTGTTGGAGCTGCCGGACACATGCGTGCGGCGGATCAGCTTGGCGGACGGGGATGCGTACGAATGGCGGCCTGGGGACCACGTGCGCCATCCTCAGTACGGGGAAGGGGTGGTCCTCGAGGTGATTCGGCCGACGGACACGAGCGGGCAAGGCCGTGCCGCGGACGGCGGCGGGAGCAGCGATCCCGCCGCTGCGGGCGGACGCGCGGGCGTACCGGTCACCGCGGCGCCAGGCACGGCTCCCGCCCGCGGCCGAGCGGCGGCGGAGTCACGGACGGAAACCCTGTTGCAGGTGATGTTTCACCCGTCCGTCGGGCTCAAGACATTTCCGAAACGGTACGCGCGCCCGGTTCGCTCGTCCCAGGCCCAGGCTCGGTGACGGCTGTCCGCCGCCAGGTCTGCGCTGGTGCGGACCCGGGGGTACGTCATGCCAGCAACTTTTGAATCAGCGGTAGTTGACCACGGTGGTGCCCAGCGTGAGCGATGGCCAGGGCAATCAGCTGCCGCTTGTTCAAGACCGCGCCCGCCCTTGTCGTCAACGCTGTCTGGTCCAGGTCCGCCTCCGTCAGGCTGGCGAACGCCGACTCGGCCGCCTTCAGGGAGTCTGCCCACAGTTGACGGATGCGACCGACGTCCCACGACGTTGCCTGGAAGGTGCTCTGCGTGTCGATATCCTCCGGCTGGCCGCGAAGGACTGACCAGAAACGGTGTTCAGTGAGCGCGAGGTGTTCGATGATGGACGCCACGTTGTTGATGCCTGGTGCCGGTTTCTTGATCCATTGCTCTTCCGACAGTCCGTTCAACATGCCGTCAATCTGCCCGTGGATGGATTTGAGCATCTCCAGTTGATCTGAGACCTCTTTCAGCACGGGGATGTCCTCCTTTTTGGCAAGGGGTTCAGGATTCGACCATATTGTACCACACCGGTCGGGAGGGTTGCTGAGGTTAGCGGGTCGTCTCGGACGTGCGCAGACACCCTAGCGGCATGAAAAGATGCACGCAAAGATGTTAGAATGAAACACAAGTGCCAGGTGGACCGGACAGGGGGCGGCTTCGACATCCCCGTCCGGTCGGCGTGAGGAGAAGATGCGGTTTGATTGGGACTATCGTGGTGTGTGTGATTGCGGCCGCATTAATCGGGTTGTACGTCTGGATGTTCTTGTACGCCCGCAAGCGTCAGCGCGCGTTTGACGAACAGTACAACGCCATGAAGGAGCGGCGGGAAGTATTTGTGCTCAGCAAGCGCGTGACGCGCGAGCGCCCGCAGTCCAAGTGGCTCCGATTCGCCCGGTTCAAAAACTACCAGGTGGTCGGGCGTGTCATGGTTTCACAGGCGGTCAAAGGGATCCAGGTTAGCCGCATGCAGACGGTCACGTTCCACACCATTAAGCAGGAGTACGACAAGATCCAACCGAACCACAAGTACAAGATGGACATCGCCGGGAACTATATCGGCTACGTCGTCGCCCCGCCAGCCGGGAAGAAGGTGCAGGGCACGGGTGGATCGGCGAAGGCGGGCAAGGGAAAGGGCGGCACGGGCGGTCCGGCGGCAGAGTCTGCGCGGCGCCGTTGGTTCCGCTTGCGCAGGCGGGGGTCTTAGCGGACGCATGGTGAGGTGGCAATTGCCGACGTACACGCCGGCTTGCTTCGGCCGGCGCGCTGGGGCGTTCCCGTTTTGTGACAGGGGCGCTCGCCGGACAGGTGACGACTCCGATTCCCTGTGAGCCGAGTGCGGCATGGTTGTCGGGTGCACCATGGTACAGGATAGCCGCATAAGCTGTGGGTGAACACCGCGGGACCGGGCCGGGTGCAGCCGCTCGCCGGCA
Organism: Alicyclobacillaceae bacterium; assembly: GCA_019683615.1. Lineage (GTDB taxonomy): Bacteria > Bacillota > Bacilli > Alicyclobacillales > Alicyclobacillaceae > JADGIC01. Next base: position 3,735 of record JADGIC010000002.1, read on the forward strand.
GCACCCGGAAGAGCCTGGCTCGCGAAGGGTCGGCCGGGTTCCACTCGCCAGCCTGGCGGACCCACCTCAGCGAGGAGCGATTGACCATGCGGCAGCCCTCAAATCGGAAGCCGGGATCGAAGCCGAGGCTGATGACATCGTCCCCCCGGTCGTGGACCGGGCCGGGGAGGCCGGGCACGTCGACGGACCATGCGCTGGCCCGTCGCGACAGTGCCCCGATTTCGTCTCACCAGGACGCCGCTCGTGGAGCCGCCAGGGTGCACCTGGCGGGGGGCGTGCGGACAACCGCTGGTGCAGCGCCGGCTTCGGCAGCGGCCGCTTCCCGCCGTCGGCGGACCCGCGTTGGCAGCGGGCGCAAGCGGCAGGACGTGCCAGCGGCAGATCCACTGCAAGTGTCCTTCCGGCCACGGACGGAGGAGGACGACCCGTACATTCTCCAACTCACGGAAGAGCAGCTGGGCTCCATACACCAGCAGGCGTTTCAGGAGCCGTTTCCCCGGGAACCGTTTCTCGGGTACCTGCGGTCGGGCGCCCCCACCTTTATCGTCGAGCAGAACCACAAGCGCATCGGGTACTATTCCTACTTAATTGGTCCGGACGCCCGCATGCACATCAGTGCGTTGGTGATTGAACGTGATCACCAGTCCGAAGGAGTCGGCACTGCTGTGATGAAAAAGTTGGAGGACGATGCGCGGGCGATGGGCGTGCAGTTGCTCGAGGTGTTCGTGCAGACGAACAATGAACGCAGCCTGGCGTTCACGCGCAAGCTGGGCTTTGTTGAGGCGTATCCGGTGGGGCCGAACACCTGGTGCTTTCAAAAGCGCTTGGGAGCCGCGTCTGCGGAGCCGCCAAACAGGCCTGGTGCGCCGGCGCCATTTGCGTCCGGCACACCGCCGTCTGGCACGCCTTCCGGCAACCGGGCTTGACCGAGAATGCCGGAAGTGCAAGGCCGGACAGCGCCAGCCGGAACCGTTGCGGATGGCGGGTGAAGCCCGTGTCCGGCGGGCGGTGGAACGCATTCCGCCGCCGGGCACAGCCTGGCACCCGCCTCTGTTTTCTCAAGCTGGCGGAACCCACCGGCGCCAGAACCAGTTTTGCCCCCTCAGTCTTATCGTTTCGAGCGTTCGGCGTGATTGTCAAACAACAGGGTGATGCAATAGAGGCCGGCGAGTCCAATGATCACGTAGATGATACGGCTGGCGACGGTGTTCGTGCCGCCGAACAGCGAGGCAATCACGTCAAATTGGAAGAGCCCGACCAACAGCCAGTTGACCGCGCCGATCACCACAAAGGTCAAGGCTGTCTTGCTCAACGCCATTCCTCCCTCGGCAACTCCACGTTGTACCTCTCGAGGGAGTATGCGCAGGGTACACGCGCGCCATGCGAGCAAGCCCTGTTCGCGCGCCGGCCTGATCAACCCCCCGCGTACGGAGGAATCCCAGTGTTCGATCCAGGCGGGCCAGGGCGGGTACGCGAGTGGCTCTGTGCCTGTTGTTTGTCCACTCGCTCCGCCAGTTCACTGAGCCTGACAGCCAATTCTTGGTGTATTTGGTTCAACTTCTGGTGGATGACTTCAAGTTGGCGCAGCCTGTCTTTCGTCTCACGCAGTTCCCGCATGAGCGACCGGTAGTACGGCCCGGAAGCCTGTTGTGTGCGAACGAAGCGCGCTGGTACGCCCTTTCGGCCCCTGGGTGGTGCGAGGGATGCCTCCGGGTTGGCGGACGGCAAAGAGCGGGTGGATGGCGTCGGCAGCCGTTTCACCGGCCGCGATGCGGGTGCTGTGCGCGCCGGCGGGCGGGTGTTGGCGCCCGTGGCAGCTCCGCCGGGCGTCGCGTTTCGCGCGGGGGCCGCGATGCCACCGGCCTTGCCTGGCAACTGTGCGGGACCAGGTGCGCTGTTGGCTGCCCAGTTGGTGCGCTGCTTCGCCTCCTGAATGGCTTCGAGGAGCATTGGGATCCATTTGAATCGTGGCAGAGTGGCCATCGCCGCTCCTCCTCCCGGCAGGTGGTGGTCCGACGGTGTACCCTGACGACCGGCCCGCACCGGTCAGGGTGTGCTATGCCATCGTATGGCACCGACAGGTGTCCCGGCAGGGCATTTGCCACTTGCGGGCGGGAATCGCGTTGCGTTATTCTATGGGCAAAATGGAGGGGCTGCAGATGTCTGTGGAGGAGCGCATTGAACAGGCGCTGGCGGAAATCCGTGATGCCATCCAGATGGATGGCGGAGATGTGCAATTTGTATCGTACGACGAATTGACCAAGACCGCCTTCGTTTCGCTCACGGGCTCCTGCGCAGGGTGTCCGGCCAGCGCGATGACACTGAAGCTGGGCGTGGAGCGGGTCATCAAGCAGCGGGTGCCGGAAATCGAGAACGTGGAAGCCTGCTGAAGCGGGCGCGTGCGGGGGATCGGAACGGAACGACGGCTTGATCACGGTGACGCGGTGTGAGTGCACCGCGTTTCTCATTTGTGGAACGTGAGTCCAGCATGGTGTTTGTGACGGATTCGACGTTGGCGATGGGGGCGGAACGGGCAGCGGCATGAACGCGGAGGTTGCGGGAGACGCGCTTGTGGTCACACCAGACAGCCGCCAAGCAGGCCGGACGTTGGACACGTTTCTGTCCGCCGACTTGTGGTTGCCGGAGCGGTTCGTTGGCGAGATATTTCGGCAACAGCGAGTGTGCGTGGGCCGGGCGAGAGCCAGTCGGCACGACCTCGTGGTGGCCGGCCGGCGCATTCGTCTTCAAGGCGGCGTTGAAGAGGAGTTCGGCGTCGCTGTCGAAGGATCGGCGTCCGATCCAGGGATCGTCAGAGCCGGCGGGATCCCGGCCGTACTGTACGAGGATGACCACTTAATGGTCGTGGACAAGCCTGCCGGGTTGCTGGTGCACCCGGGCACGCCGGCCGACGTCGATACGCTGGCACACCGGGTGGCGCGTTACTACAAATGGCGCGGCTTGCGCCGGAGAGTGCGGCACGTGCACAGGCTTGACCGGGACACCACCGGTGCCATGTTGTACGCCAAACACGTGTACAGCGCGCGGGCCCTCGACCGGATGTTGGCGGTAGGGTTGGTTCGCCGCCGCTACCTGGCGTTCGTATCCGGCCGGGTAAATCCGCCGGAAGCGTGGGTTCGCACCGGCATCGGGCGTGATCGCCACGTGGCCGGGCGATACCGGGTGTCAGCCAACGGCCGCGAAGCAGTGACCCACTACCGCACCCTGGAATGGTTCCCGCTCGGCCGGGGTGGTGTGAGTCTGGTGGAGTGCGAGTTGCAGACGGGGCGGACGCACCAGATTCGCGTGCACATGGCATACCTGGGCCATCCGGTGGTCGGTGATGCACTGTACGGGGGCTCTGACCCGTCCTCGCCGTTGTCATGGTCAGAAGGGTATGCGCTGCACGCCGTCGAATTAACGTTCATGCATCCGTACCGGCAGGAGCATGTCTGCGTACGCGCGCCTTTGCCGCGGGTGTTCGCCGACGTGTTGAGGCGGTTGGGCTCGCGGGCGGTTCAGCCGCGCCAGGGGTGATAGGTTGCGGGAACCGGATGGCGGTTGGCAGTTGACTTTGCGGTTTGTTTGGCGGCTGACGGCGTCTTCCTTGCGCCACGACATTTTTTCGCTGGGGGCCGTCATCGCCTTCTACGCATTTTTCTCCCTGTTTCCGCTGCTGCTGCTGATCATCTACGCCGCTTCCGTGCTGTTGCCGAACTCGAACGTGGAACAGGTGCTGCTCACCATGGTCAGACCGTATTTTCCCACACTGTCGGCGGCCAAGGATGTCATTGCAGACAGCATCACCAACTTGGCCCAGCAAGGAGGAAAAATCGGTCTGGTCAGCGGCTTGACGCTGCTGTGGTCGGCTACGAGCGGATTCATGGCCGTGCAGCAGACAATGGACGTCATCTGGGAGACACCTCACCAACGGTCGTTCGTGGTGCGGCGCTTGATTGCCTTTGCAATGTTGGTCGTGCTGTTGCTGTTGACTCTTGTGTCAGCGGCGGTGATGGCGATGTACACGGCGGTTCGACCGGCTGCGCTGGCACACGTGGGAGTTTTACACTGGCTGAACTTGGCACACGGGGTGTCCCGCGTCCTGTTTCCGCTTTCCCTGTTCGCGGGCTGTGTGGTGTTTTACAGGTACTTGCCTTCCCGGGCGTCTCCGTGGCCGTACCTGGTGGCGGGCGCGCTGGTCGCGACAGCGGTGTTGGACGGGGCGCGCGAGGTGTTCATTTGGTATGCCGGCCACTTGGGCACGTATCAGATGATCTACGGAACGTTGACAGCGGTGATGCTGTTGGCGTTGTGGATGTACGTGGCAAGCATCATTCTGCTGTTCGGCGCAGAAGTGGCTACAACGCTGGAGGCGCTGTTGGACAGCGCCTCGTGACTGCCGCCGAGTCGTTGGTCACCGGCGATCTGGCCTTTTGCCGTTCAACGGCTGGCGGACTGCACGCGGATCTGCGGGTGGACGGTGACCGATACATTCCCCCGCAGCGCACTCGACACCATACAGGCGTGTTCCGCGTGCTCAGCTAAGGCGATAATGCGCTCGTCGTCAACCGGGTGGTCGAACACCAAGACCGGGTGGTGTTCCATCCGGTCGAATCGCAGCCCTCGGTCGAACTCGAAATAGCCGTGACTGGTCAGCTCAATGCGGATGAACGGAATCTGGCGGTTCGTCAGCAGCGTGCACAGCGTGATTAAATAGCAACCGGCGGCGGCACTCACCAGAAGTTCTTCCGGATTGGTACCCAATCCGGGCCCACCGAGGTTTCCAGGCACGCTGAATGAGGCAGACAAATGGTCGGCGTCTAGTTGTCCGCTTCCGTTGCGGTCGCCTGTCCATGTGCTGCGGACGGTGTAGGTGTGAACGGTGGCCATCGCATTTCGCCCCCATGGCCCGGCTGCGGGTCCGGGCGTTTGTGAACGGGATGCCGTGTCGACAGCACGGCGGGCGCCCGTCGCGCCGGCAGCAGTTGACGATAGTTATTGTACACGGGAACAGCACTGATTGCCATTCACCGCGCGCCTCCATCCCTGCCCGCGGATGCGGGCAGGCGGCAGCGCGAAAGCATCGGGCCCGGAAGAGGTGAGCATGTGTCTGTTGCGGTCAGTGTCCTGGTGGCAACGTACAACCGGCCGCAGTCTTTGGCGGCTTGCTTAGAGTCGATTGCGAAGCAGCGCGGAGGGTGGCAGCTGCAGGTGTGTGTCGTGAACGACGGCGGGACGAGCATCCGCCACGCGGTGGCGGCGTTCGCCCGGCGCCACCCTGGTGTGGACGTCCGGTGGCAGGACAATCCTGACCGAGTGGGTCAGGTGGAGGCACGCAACCGGGCGCTGGAGATGGCCACAGGGGTGTACATCGCCCTGTGCGATGACGACGATCGCTGGTTGCCTGGGCATCTGGAGAGCCTGTTCGCGGCGGCGGGGAAGCTATGGGCGGGTGGCGCGCCGCACCCTCTGCCTGAGCCGGGGGAGGACCTGTGGCTGGCCTACACAGATACGGAATTGGTGTGGTTGGACGGGGACCCTGCCGAGGGGCCGCGGGACGTTCAGCGGCGGCGTCCCTTCGCTTGGCGTGACGCGGCCGATCTGTTGCGGCGTTGCAACCCGATTGCCCCGTCCAGCGTTCTGTACCCCCGCGTCTTGCACGACCGGATCGGCGGTTTTGATGCACGGATGTCCCATTATTGGGATTGGGACTTTTGGCTGCGCGCGTCTGCGGTCGCCTCGCTGCGGAGGGCTGCTCGCTGCGAAACGCTGTACGGAATCTCGGCGGCCGGTGACAACCTTTCGTCGGACCCGGACCGGATGCGCCCATATCTGGAGCGGCTGGCCCGCAAACACGACTTGGGGAAACTGGAGCCGAGCAATTTTGCCCGCATGACGGACGATCCGGCGCTGACGCCGTACCAAGCGGCGACTGAAGTAGTGTGGGGTGGTGACCCGTCCATTTGGTCGTACGGCTGAGCGGACAGGTTTTCTCAGCCCGGGTTGCCGGCGTTCGGCGAAAGGGCGTGAGGAGGGAGCAACGTGGACGTGATACGTTTGTACGGCATGAGGTTTTACGGACGCCACGGGGTGTTCTCCGAGGAGCGTGCGCTGGGGCAACCGTTCATCGTACATGTGGAGATGCGTTTGGACCTGTCGCTGGCCGGCCGCACCGACCAGCTCGAGCATACGGTGGACTACGGACAGGTGTACCAGCGTGTGCGCCGCCTCGTCGAAGGAGAGCCGGTGCGGTTGGTGGAATGTCTGGCGGAGCGCATCGCAGCGGAACTGTTGGCCGCGTTTCCGTTGCTCGAAAGCGTTGGCGTCACCGTGGCCAAGCCGTTCGCTCCGATTGATGGCGTTCTGGACACGGTGGAAGTGGCGATTGAACGCACTCAGGACCGGCAGAGCCAACGGTAAAGGCGGCAAGCCCAGAAGAACGTCCAAGCGGCGGCCCCGGCTTCGCTGATCATGGAGTGCATCGGCCGGACGTCTGCTTGGCGTCTGGCTTTTGCGTCCGACAGGTACATAGCGACCAAGCCCAGCACGACGTAACGGTGCAGGCGGGAGTGGGCCAGACGGTCCGCCTCAGCGAGGCTGCGCCGAAGGAACTCCCGAATGCGCCGGTGGGCATCCGTCAAGGACGGGTAACACCGGACAAAATTGAAGTCGCCTTCTGCGGCGTCCTCCTCAAGGTCAATCAGGTAGTCGAGCAGGATATGCAATCCGCAGATCCACGGAAAATACCCTCCCGTCACCTGGACGACCTGGGTGGCGGCCAGCTCCGGATCGACGGCTTCCAGGAACAGCGCGAATACGCCGAGGGTGGAGCCGCAGGCGGCTGCGAACTCCCACCATTCGAGGTCAGGGAACAGCGGTTGGTACCTGGCCCACCAGGTTTGCAACCGGGCGGTGCGCAGCTCGGGATGAACGTGTTTGTGTTCTTGCAGCTCGCAGTAGCGGTCGACCAACCACACGACGTGGGGCTCCACAGCTGTGTACCCGGGCAGCGTGCGGAGGGTTGTTTGACACTTTCCGACCAAGTCGGACAGATAGCCGCCATCGTCGCACATTCCCCTGTACAGGTAATAGGGTCGCAAGGGTGCGAATGGCCGGACGGCATCGCGCATGGCGTGATGGAGTTGGCGGAAGTCGTCGGGGTCGAACGTTTGGCAGCGGTCACACAGGTTGTCCAGGTAGTCGCTGATGGTTTGCAAAGCGACAATCAGCGGGACCACGCGCCCGGCCCAGTCGGGCCGGAATGCGCCGTACACGCTGCCGCCGTCCGCATGAAACCGTTTCTTGGCCAAACTGGCGAGCGCTTGTGCGCGCAGGACGGGATCCGGGATCTGCCGGGCCCGATTCTCCCAAAACCGCAGTTCCCGGCGGGCGCATGGGACAACCTTGACGGCCAGCCGGCCCAGGAAGTGGACGGCGCTTCGTGGCAGGGGGGTCGTGGCGGGCGACATCGCCACCCCGCTGGTGCGAGACAGCTGCAGAGCGTATCCCCTCCGGTTATGCGGAATGAACACGGCCAGCGGCGGTGGCGGTGTTCCCGTCCCCGTGTCCCAGGGTTGCCGCGCTTCCGGTCCGCCTTGGCTCGCCTTTAGTATCAGCCGGTTTCGCCGAGTCATACCGGGATCGGCCTTATTTGCCAAGCAGTCCCTTCATCACGCCTGCCACTTCCAATACCTTCTTGGCGTTGTCAGCCGTCAAGTACTTCATGATGCCCGAGCCGCCGTACGCCTGCAACGGCAGCCCGGGCGGCCCGAACGGTATCCACGGCGTCGGCGCTGCCGCGGAACTTCCCGTACCCGTCTGTCCCTTCGCCTTCGGGGCCGGTTGCGGCGCAGCTGTTGCTCCCCCCGCGTGGTTGGACGCCGCGACAGGCGGTGCCGGCAGGATGGGCGGGGGCGGGAGAATTCCCCTGCGTTTGGCGCCGCGGTGGATAAGGCTGGCCAACTGCCGCACTTTGTCATCTTGGGCGACCTGGAGGGCCAGGGAACCCAATTTGACCAGGGTATCGAGCTGCATCGCATCTCACCCCTGTGGAGTTGACGGAATCGCGTCTCATCTAGAGTCAGGGTATGTCGTCCGAGCTCGGCTGCAGTGGCTGACTGCCTCAGGACACTCGCGGAATTCCCTTCAGCGCGAGGGAAGATTTCCATGGCCAGCGGTTGCAAGGCTGTGATAACGTAGGAAAGGTGGAAATGGACAACGAGGGAACGTGCTGCCGCTGCGTTCACCCCGGATGGAGCGAGGAAGATGGCGGTTGTCAAACAGTCAGTATCCGGAGATGTGTGGTCGACGTCCGACCGTGGGCCGCATGGGAACGAAGTGTGGCGTCCGGATGGTCTGTTGCATCTGGACGACGCTGCGCTGGAGAAGCGGGCGTCGTGGATCATGGAGCGATTGGAAGAGTTGGAGACGACGTTGCATCAGGAAGGAGATGCCAGTGCGGCTGCCCGGGTGCGGGAGTTGCGCAACCGGACAGCCGCCGTGGCCGCCGGGACGTCGCCGGCCGTGGTGACCGTGGCGTTTTGCGGCCTGTTTTCCGCGGGCAAGTCGAGCCTGGTCAACCGGTTATGCGGCAGCGGGGCGCTGGCCACCGGTGCGGTGCCGACGACGGAACAGGCACAGGCTGTCGCGCTGCCGGGGGCAGGGGGACAGGTGGTGCTGGTCGACACGCCCGGGATTGACTCCACAGTTGACGCTCACCGGTTGGAGACGGAGCGCGTGTTGGAGAGTGCAGATTGCGTGGTCGTCGTCATGGATTACCAACACGTCGAGTCAGAACCGAACGTGACGTTGAGCCGCCGGCTGGCGGAGGAAGGCAGACGCCTGTGGCTCGTCGTCAACCAGATGGACAAACACCTGGAATGGGAGATTCCGTTTGCGCAGTACCGGGCGCGGATCGAGCGGGCGTTTGCGGACGCCGGCGTTCGTTGGGAACGGATCTTCTATACGGCTGCTGAAGGGGATGGGTGGGCCGAGCCGGACAACGAAGATCTCCGGGAGGTGGGCGCCGCCGGTGTTGAGCGGTTGGCAGAGGCGCTCCAGGAGTTGGGAGACGTCGCCCCCCGCGCCGTGTTGGCCAGCGTTGTCGCGCAGGCCTGCAACGCATTGGACAGGCATGTGGAGCGGTTGTGGGAATCTCATTGCCAGCGCGCGGCCGAAGGATTGCGGGCCTTAGGCGAAGTGGTCCCGGGTGACGCCGGGGAGGCACGGACCCGCTTGAACCGCGTTCGTAGCGAATTGGCGCAGCTCGACGCCGCGCGGGAGGCGCGGTTGAAAGCTCTGTCTGAGGCCCAGCGGTCGATTCGCGAACAGTGGGTTCGCAGCGTGGAACTCGCCCAGATTGCCCCGTATGAGACGACGGAACGAGGGCGGTCGTACGTGGAAAGCCTGCGCCCGGAGTTTCGCGTCGGGTGGTTGCGCTCGAAGCGCAAGACGGCCCAGGAACAGGTGTCGCGCTTGGAGCGGTTTGCTGCAGACCTGGCTGAGCGGACGGAGAAATTTTTGGTGTGGCCATTGCAAAACAGCTTGCGTCAATTTGTCCGGGAGACGGAGTGGGCCAACGACCGGTGGTTGGAGGAAGTGGACCACGTGGCGGTGAAGGTCACGCCAGCCTTTTGCCAGTCATTGGTGAAACAGGGGGCTTTGGTGTCGACCCAATATCCGTACCAATACGTGAAAGATGTCGTCCACGCTGTCAAGCGGCAGGTCTTTGTCCGCCTGACAGAGCGGGTTGACGCTTGGTTTGCCGAGGCGTTGCAGTTGGCGTCGGCCGAGGATCCGGCGGCCGTCGACGCCCGCCGCCGGCTGGAGGCGTTGCAAACCCACCTCGAGGTCTTCATCAAGGCGGAGGCGGAGCGCGTGCAGAGGGTGTCAGAATGGATGGAGCGGGTGATGCAGGGTGCATGACGCGGACAACGTGAACAACATGCCGCCCCGCGCTTACGCAGCAACTCCGGCGGCACTACTAACGGAGTTGTTGGCGGTGTTGCCTAGCGGGAGCCAGTTTGACGAATGGCGCCGGGCCGCCAACCAGCTGGCGGAGCGGCTGCGCAACCGCCAGCAGCTGGCGGCAGTGTTCGGCGCGTTCTCGGCTGGCAAGTCATCGCTGATCAACGCCTTGGTCGGCGAACCAGTGCTGGTCGTGTCGCCGAATCCGACGACGGCCGCGGTAACGCACGTGGCGTCGGCCGGTCCCGACACCCCGGCCGACACGGTGTGGGTGACAGCCAAGACCGCATCGGCCATGGAGTCAGACGTGTTCCGCGCTTGCGGGCGCTTGGGCTTGGCGCCTGGCAGCTTGGCGGAGGCCGCGTCGCTTGGCCGCGCCTTGCGCCCCCTGCAGGGCGGCCCGCCGATACAGCAGGCTGCTGCGTTCTTGCGGGCGTTTGCCAACGGGTACGAGCAGATGGGGCCGCGACTGGGCAGCCGCTGGCCGGTACCGCTTGCGCAGGCGCGGGCGTACTGTGCCGACGAAAACGTCGCCTGTTTTGTCGAGCGGGTGGACTGGCCGCATACTGCGCCATTCTTGAATTCCGGACTCGTTTTGGTGGATACGCCAGGGGTCGATTCCATCCACCAGCGGCACACCCAGCTCGCGTTTGACTACGTGCGCCAAGCGGATGCGGTTCTCTTTGTCCTCTACTACACACACGCGTTTTCCCGGGCGGACAAGGACTTTCTGTTGCAATTGGCGGGGATTCAGGACGTCATCGGCCTGAACAAGCTGTTTGTCGTGATCAACGCTGTCGATTTGGCAAAGTCGGCGGAAGAGCGATCGGCCGTCCGAGAGCGGGTTGTCGCGGAGCTGCGGGCGTTGGGTTTGCGGGATCCGCGCGTCTACGAAGTCTCCAGCCAACTGGGTCTCGCCGCCCGGATGCTGGAGCGCAATCCGGCGGACGGCCGATTCGTGCAGCTGGTGCGCCAGCGGCTGAAGCTGCCTGCCCACGAGCCGCTGCCGACGGCTGCCGATTTATGGGAGCACTCTGGCTTGGATCATTTGCTCGCAGACCTCCGGTCGTACATGCGCGAGCAGGCGGATGCCGTCGCGATGGCCGCTGTCGAACGCGTCATCGCCGGCGCCCGTTCGAGTGTCGAAGCCGCTTGGCACCGGTGGCAGGCGGAGGCCGTGGCGACCCAGGCAGAGCAGGCTCGCGTGGCCGAACGCCGGCGTGCGTGGCAAGCGGAACTCGCTGCCGAGCGGGCCAAGGTGGAGGCGGGATCGTCCGTATTGGAGGCGGCTTTGCAAGCGGAGTGGGAGGAGCTGGTCTTTCACATAGGGGAGCGGATTCGCTTCCGGCTGCCGGCCTTGTTCCGCGAGGCCTTCCATCCCGGTCGGTTTCACGCGGGCACGGCTGCCCGACAAGCGCTTGCTGCGGCGGCGCAAGAACTGGCGGCGGCGTTGTCGCGCCAGGTGGAGGTGGAGACGCGGACGTTGGCGCTGCGTCTGCAAAGCCAAGTTGACCAGGTGATTCAGCGCCGCTGTGAATCCTTGGCAGCCGAAGCCGTTCTGCTCGGCGTCGACGTGCCAACGGCGTCAGACCCCGAAGCGGCGCCGGAGGCTGCAGCGTCAGAGGCGGCTGGCCGCCTTTTCGCCGTCCCGTCGGTGGAGTTGGATTGGACGCCCTTTCAGGCGACGTTCCGGCACTTCTCCAATCCCAAGCAGTTCTTTGAGGGCGGCGGCCAAGGCGAGATGCTGCGGGATCTGGAAGACGTGGCTTTGCCGATGGTCCGCGACGCGGTGCAGCGGCTGGCGGATCAGCTCCGCGCCGGCGCGGTGCAACGGTTCCGCGACCAGTTGACCGCCCAGCTCGAGAGGACCGTCCGCGCAGCCGAAGCCGCCGGTGAATCCCTGACGTCGCGCACGCCCGGCGCTTCCGTCGACAGCCGTCAGTTGGAAGCCGCGCGGGATTGGTTCCGCCATCGAGAACCTGCCGGTGTCTCGGTCGCTCGCTGACGGATGCCGGCGGCCCTGGGATTGAGCCGCTGTTTCAGGTATGATGACAGCAGGAGGGATGGATGATGGCAGGGCGATGGAACAGATGGGATGATGACTGGGAGTTCCCCCGGGGCTCAAGCGGCCTGCGCCGGGCGGCAGTGGCCGTGTCGCTGCTGTTGGCGTACGCCCTTGGGGTGTGGACCGGCGGGACGGTGTTCCACCGCACGCACTCTGCCGCTATTCCCGCTCCCCCGCCACCCGACAGCGCGGACCAAATGCCGGCAAACAATTCCAGTTCCAGCCCGCTTCCGCCAGATTTAAACGGCAACGTGATCACCCGCATCTACCGATCCGCTCGTCCCAGCGTGTTCACCATCACTGCTGTAACCACGAAGGCGCGCGACGGGGGGCCAGGGGCGGACATCGGGACCGGGTTTTTGATTGACCATGACGGCGACATCGCCACGAATAACCACGTGGTGTCCGGCTTTCACACGGTGTCGGTGACGGTCAACGACACGACCTACAAGGGCACCGTGATCGGAACGGACCCGCTGGACGATTTGGCGATTGTCCGCATTCCGCCGCCCCCTGGCATTCAACCGCTGCCTCTCGGAACATCCAAGACGCTGCAGCCCGGTGACCTGGTGGTCGCCATTGGCAATCCCTTCGAACTGACTGCGAGCGTGACAGCGGGCATCATCAGCGGCTTGAACCGGTCGATGCCAACCGACAGCGGCCGGGTTCTGACCGGTCTGTTGCAGACGGACGCCGCGCTTAACCCTGGTAACTCGGGCGGGCCATTGTTAAACGCCAGGGGCGAAGTGGTCGGAATCAATACAGCCATCGAAAGCCCTGTCGAGGGTTCGGTCGGCATTGGGTTTGCGATTCCCATTGATCGGCTGAAACAGGAACTGCCACTGTTGCGCGTCGGCAAGGCGGTGCAACACCCCTGGCTGGGCATCGTTGCGGACGACATCACCCCCGAGTTAGAGCAGGCGTTGCATTTGCCAGTATCCCAAGGCGTGTTGGTGCGCCAAGTCGTAAAGGGAGGGCCGGCGGCGAAGGCGGGATTAATACCGGACACCAGTCCGCTGAGCGCCTCCCTGCCGAAGGGCGATGGGGATGTGATCACGGCTGTCAACGGCCGACCGGTGGGGTCGGTGGCTGATTTGACATCCGCTATCTCGCAATACCCAGTAGGCACCGTCGTCCACCTGACAGTGCTGCGCCACGGAAAGACGATTGAGGTGGACGTCAAGCTCGGCAACTGGAACCAACGGCCGCAGTAAGCGGCTGCCGCTCGGCTGCCCGGAGGCTGTCAAAACAGCGGAGCGGCTGTCGACGGTGGCCTGCCAACCAGGGTCGTACATTTAGGAGACGACCAGCCATCCGGGATGCGCACTGCTCACCTTCCAGGCCTCCTCATCTGGACGCCTCGACAGAAGTTTGTCATCTCCGTCCCGTTGCTGCGAGTGCGCGGCCGGGTCCGCACTGAGCCAAGCAGGCTGCAGCGCGGCCGGTTTTTGCCACACCACTTCGCACTTGTCACTGTACACCCATTGCCACCCGTCCGCATACAGGAAGCGAGCGTCGTCCCGGCGGGGTCGCGACGACGAACACGATAGACAGCTCCTCCCACAGCGATTTGGGCGCGCCTCGCCAGCAGCCACTGGGGTGCCGCCACGAGCAGCGCGACGGCGTGGTGTCGGAAGCCGTGACCGGTGTGGCAGCGGGAGATGCTTGGCAACACTGCCGCCTCGCTTTCACTGTTCGTGTAACACTTGCGATTCCAAGACGTCAATGTCTTGTGCGGTGTGTGCGGGATCGGGAAAGTCCAGGAGGGGGGTGCGCGGCGGGGTGAACGCGGCTGAGTTTGAGCGGTTGGTTCGCGAATACTCGCCCATGGTTCGCAGCCTCATCTACCACATCACGCGCAGCCCGGACGACGTGGATGATATTGCGCAAGACGTGTTTCTGCGCGCGTTTCAGGCGATGCCCACGTTCCGGGGAGGGAGCTTTCGCGCATTTCTCGGACGCATTGCACGAAATCGCTGTTACGACCTCCTGCGGCAACGGCGGGCGAGCAGTGCCAGCCCGTTTCTGGCGTTGGCCGCCGACGATTGGCCGTCGGCCGAACGCAGTCCGGAGGAAACCGTTGTGGCGCGCGAGGCGGTGGCCGAGGTGATCCGGGTGGTTGGGCAATTAAGCCAAGTGGACCGGGAAATTTTGTTGCTTCGCCACGTTCATGAGTTTACATACGACGAGATTGCCGCCGTATTGGGCATGCGCAGTGGCGCGGTGCGGACGCGTATCTCCAGGGCCCGCCAGAAGGTTGTAGCGGCGTTGGAAAGGGGGCAGCGCGATGCGTCAGGATCATCTCAGCTGGGATGAGCTGTGGGCGGCGTGGGACCATCAACGGGGCGGCGATGGTGACCGCGCGCGGCTGCATCCGCTGTTCCGCCACCTCGAGCAGTGCCCGGAGTGCGCAAGCCGGTATCAATTGGTGCAATCCGCGCACCACGCCATCGTGGAGTCGCTGGGCGGGCTCAGCGGGCTTCCGCAGGAAGGGGGCAACGGCCCGGGTTCCGCGCAGCCGGTGGCTGCCCGGCAGGCGCCGCGGCGCCGCCGAACCGTCAGCCCCACGACTTGGAGGTGGGGTGTCGGATGCGCGGCGGCGGCAGCCTTGACGGCGGCGGTGTGGCAGGTCGGCGGGCTGACTCGACAGCAGAGCTTGTCGGCCAGCGTGCGGCCGCTGACAGCCCCATCAGGTTCCGCAGGCACAGGGGGGAGTATCGGTTCGCGGGCGGCGGGAAACGGACCGTTGCAGCGAAGCGATGCGCGTGAGCGACAACCAGCAGGTGCGCCTGCAGCGGTCCAGGAACGCGCGGGCTTGTTTTCGACGGCCGCTGAACCGCCGCCGAAAGCGAACAGCCTGCCCGCTTCATCGCCTCCGTCGGCAGCGGGCAATGGTGTGGCCGGGATAGCATCAGACTCTGATGTGCAACAACAGCGTGACGGGGTGAATGAGAAGAGCGCAGCGGTCACCGGGTTGGGTGTGGCAAACCGGGCCGGTCAGACTCAATCCGCCGAGCCCGGGGGTGTCGAACTGACGGTGTTCGGCTTCCGTCCGGCTGCACAACTCCGCGCCCGGGCGTCGGTCAGCAGGGCAGCCACAGCAATTGCGCCGTTGGAAGGTGTGCGGGTGACTGTGGTTTCAGCCGGCACCGTCGTGTGGTCGGGCGAAACGGCGGCAGACGGTTCGCTGCACTCGGTGCTTTCGTCCACAGTCCCTCGCCCGGGCACCACACGTACGGGCAACCCCTCGTCCCGGCTGGTGGACAGCACGCTGGCCGAAACGGCGACGGTCGTGTTTTGGAAGACGGGTTTCCAACCGGTGGTGTGGTTGGACGTACCGTGGATGCGGAAAACGGAGGGTCAAGGTTTGCACCAGTCGGTGTTGATGATGTCCATGCCGGACGGTCAGGCGAAAACCGCGACATGGTGGGCTCTGCCGCCATCCGTGCCGCTGGACGGCCGCCCGGGGCAGCCATGACACCGTTGCGCGCCCGGGCTTCCCGAGTCTCTTTTCAGGATCCGCCATCGGTGTGAGGACGGTAGACGAACGGCTTCCGGCGGCGCTGACCTGCGTAGGACTGATGAAACATCTTGAGCAAAGCGCGTTTTTCCAGCCGTGACACGTAGGAGCGGGAGATGTTCAGCATGTCGGCGACTTCGTTTTGTGTCCATTCACGACCGTCGACGAGGCCAAACCGCAACTCTATGACGCGCCGTTCCCGCTCGTCCAAGACGTTCAGCAACTGCATCATGTGGCGGATCTCCATACGTTTGTTAACGGCTTCTTCCGTTTCGTCCGCCTCCGAACCGAGAACGTCCCCAATGGTGATCTCGTTACCCTCTTTGTCAGTACCGATGGGGCTGTACAGCGAAACGTCTTTCCTGGACTTTTTCAACGAGCGGATTTGCATGAGGATTTCGTTCTGAATGCACCTGGCAGCATAGGTTGCAAACTTCGTGCCTTTGGTTGGTTGATACGTTTCGACCGCCTTGATCAACCCCACTGTGCCGATGGAGATCAGGTCATCGTGGTCGATCCCGCACGAATCAAACTTCTTGGCCACGTGCGCAACGAGCCGCAGGTTGTGTTCGATGAGCGCGTGGTACGCAGCGCGATCGCCCGCTTTCCAACGCTCGAAGTAACGCTTCTCCTGCTCCTTGGTAAGGGGCTGGGGAAAGGATTGGTTCACGTATCCTGCCACGAGCGCAATGTCCCGAATGAGCGACACCATGGCGACGGCGAGAGAAATCAACGGATTGGTCACCTCCGGGCAACCCGCAAGTCACATGCCGGATATACCAGTTTATGCGAGCATCGCCCGGGATGGTGTCACCACATCGCCCGGGATGGTGTCACACTCGGAGGACGAACGCCGGCTTGGGTCCAAGCCTGCCGGACAGCATTGCATCGCTGCGGGGGCACGCTGTCCTCCAAGCAACCTCTGCCGTCCCGGGCCGCTCCGGCGTCCCCCGACCGTGCGCTCGCCCGCACCTCCTTGCAGAGGCCGGCGCAGGCCTGTGCAATTTCCGCCGGCCACCCATATGCATACACCCACACACATAGAGGTAGGGAGAGGTGAGGTTGTCGTGCCGTTGCCGAAAGAGCGTGTGCATCTGTACGCTGCGACGTCGGGCGACTACGTGAAGGCGTTGGCCGCTGCAGACGTGTGCGGGTTGAGTCCGTCTCAGGTCACAGGGGATTTCTCGGAGGCGTGGCGGCTGGTGGCCAGCGGCCAGGCGTTGGTCATCGCGGTCGGGGGAGCAGCTTTGCACGCGTTGTACTACAATCCGTGCGGTTGGCACAACCCTGCCGGGCAAGCCGGCGGACACACGCCGTTTGAAGTGTTTCCCGCTGGATCCGGTGTGGATGCTGTCAAGGCGAACTACTTCGCGAACGCAGCCGGTTTCGTCGCCATGGACAGCCTGAAACTGGCCGTCATGCTGGCGTACTACGCGCTGCACGGGACGTTCCCTCATCAGCTGCAACGACTGCCTCGCCAAGAGGTGCCTCGTCAGTTGTGTGTCGCGGACGCCAGTCCGCAGTTGCCGGCGTTGGCGGTGCATTGGGGGAGCCCGGCGCCGCGCACCGGCAACCCGGCACCGGTTGGCGTGTACGCCGACTTTACATCGGCGGCGCTTGTGCAGCGGGCACTGCAACTGGGTTGGCAGGGGATCAGCGCCACGGGTGCGCTCGGCACGCGATCCCGCCCGTATACGGCGGAGTTGCCGACACACCCGGACGCAAACATCGCGCAGGTGTTGTCCCAGACCGACGGAACCACCTGGTGGCTGTCGTTCTGGACGGTCAGCTGGCCAGCCGACGGGGACTCGTTTTACGAAGGCGGGTTTCACGCCGGCAAGTACGCCGCTTCGTGCTTGACGAGCCTCAAAGGCAAATATCTGCCGACCTACGTCGTGATCGATCCCGAAGGCTACAACACACCGGCCCACACCAGCGCCGAGTGGACGGAGTGGCTGCACGGGTGGGCGCAGGGGATCACGTCAGTGAATGCCCAACTGAAACCCGCGTTCTATTGCAATCAGAACCAGTACGAAACGTACAACCTGTCGTCGGTGAAGATCCCTGCGTTTGTTGCGGTATCCCCAATTGATGGGAACAAGCCGTACGTCGAAGGCGCCAACATTGAAGGGTTTGCAGCGTATTACGCCGGGTGCCCGGTGGCGGGGGATATTTCCCAGGTGAAGAGCTGGGGGGTAAGTTGAACACCGTCCAGTTTCGCGACAGCGGCGTCGACTGCGGGCCGGGGGCTGCAGGGTGATGTCAAATCGCCCCGCGCCGCCATCGACTCTGAAGCGGCGCGGGAGGTTTGGCTGGCCTTGCGGCGAGACGCCAGCAGCGGCCAGTGCGCGGGCGCGGGCGCAGGCGAGAAGGCTGTCAAACTGATCGACAAACGCTTGCGCTTCCAAAATCTCAGCCGTCTCCCAGGGGCCAGGGCGTCCCAAATAAAGCGGGCGTGGTCGCCCAGGACTTGAAGCCAGAAGCGGAGGCAACAGAGTCAGCGGTGTTGTTCGTACACTACGGGTTTCGTCCACGCCCGGATTTGCGCCAGCTCCGCGGGGGTAAGCGGCGGACTTGCGGCGGCACGGGCGTTCTCTTCGAGCTGGGCGAGACTGCTCGCCCCAGGGACGACCGTCGCCACGGCCGGATGGGCGAGCGGATAACGGATGGCCAGTTGGGCCAGGCTTCGCTCGGGACCGGTCAGGGCTGCCAGTTGCTCGTTGATGCGCAGGATGTCATCGCGTGAGTAGCCCAAAAACCCGTCGGCTGGTACTTTGTCGGCGGCGTTGGCGGATAACATGCCTTGCGCCACCGGTCCCCGGCCGATCACGCTGATGCCGCGCTCCGTGAGCAACTCCAACACCGCCTCCTCTGGCCGCCGGTCGAGAATGCTGTACTGCATCATCACGCTCACGATTCGCGACCTGCGCACGTACTCGCGGATGACGTTGGGGCGGATGGAAGAAATCCCGTAGTAGCGGATCAATCCCTGTTGCTGCAGCTCCTCAAACGCCTCAATCGTCTCATCGATAGGGTCATCGATGGTGCCGCCATGCAGCTGGTACAGGTCAATGTAGTCTGTTCCCAAACGCCGCAGGCTGGCACGGACCGCTTGGTGAATGTACGCCTTGGACGGGTCCCACCGCCATCCCGGTTGACCAGGTTCCCAGCGGTTGCCCACTTTCGTGGCGAGAATCACCTGTGACCGCCGGTCGCGGAACGCCTTCCCGACCAGTTCCTCGTTGCGCCCGCGGCCATACAGGTCGGCCGTGTCGAAGAAGTTGATACCGGTGTCAAACGCGGCGTGCAACAGCCGGATGGCGTGGCCTTCGTCTTCGCCGATAGACATGCATCCAAACCCGACTTCGCTCACCCACAGGTCGGATGCGCCGAGCCGGTTGCGCCTCACGCAAATCCCTCCCTCGCTGGCAGCATCGACCGGACATGGACATTGTATCACAGCAGCGGTACAATGCGGCTGAGCCGGTTTCGAGCGAGGCATGAGAGGAGGGTTCCGATGCGCGGCGAGGACATTCGCAGGCGGTTGCCCCCCGGCCAAGTGCTGACGACCAAGTGGCCGGTTTTGCACGAAGGGCCGGTGCCGCAGACGGATCTGTCGACCTGGGATTTTCGCATTTTCGGCTTGGTCGAAGAAGAGCGGCGGCTGACTTGGGAGGAGTTCCAGCGCCTGCCCCGGACGCAGTCGGTGTCTGACATTCACTGTGTCACCACCTGGTCGCGGTTTGACAACCACTGGGAGGGGGTCTCATTCCGTGATGTGATGAACCTCGTCCGCGTCAAACCGGAGGCGCGCTACGTAATGGTGCACGCCGAGAACGGATACACCACCAACATTCCGCTTGAAGACCTGCTGCTTGAAGGGGTGCTGTTTGCGGACACTCACGATGGCCAACCGCTCACACCGGAGCACGGATGGCCGTTGCGGCTCGTGGTGCCGCACCTGTATTTCTGGAAGAGCGCCAAATGGGTGCGCGGAATTGAGTTCATGGCGGAGGACCGGCCTGGGTTCTGGGAGCGGTACGGGTATCATCTGTACGGCGATCCGTGGCTCGACCAGCGCTACCGGGATGACCCCGAGTGGTTGGGGACCGGCCTCACCACCGACGAATACTACCGGACAATCAAGTCGCGGGTCCGCCGCGAACGCATGCACCGCGACCATCCCGGCTCCTGACGAGATTGGCCACGGGCCATTCGCCAAAGCCGGCGCGGCCGTTCGAAGCATGTGTCAGGGTTCCAGCAGCGTTCAAGCCCCACCTGTGTCCCCGGGTTTTGGCACCGGGCAAACCCACAGATCGTGCGCCAGATCGGTGTCGGGAAAGACGGAGCGGGCTTCGTCCAGCAGGCGCTGCAGGTCGTCTTCGCTGTACCGGCTGCTCACGTGTGTGAGCAAAAGCCGTCTCGCGCCGGCTTCGCGAGCCACCCAGGCTGCTTGCAGCGAAGTGGAATGACGGTAGGTAGCTGCAAGCGCCTCGTCCGCGGCGGCGAATGTCGCTTCGTGCACGAGTACGTCAGCTTCCTGCGCCAGGCGCACCGCGTTTGCGCACGGCGCGGTGTCCCCGAGAATGGCGACGGTTCGGCCGCGCCTGGGCGGGCCGGTGAGCGTTCTCCCGTCGATGACGCGGCCATCGGGAAGGGTGACAGATTCCCCTTGTTGCAGCCGCTTGTAGATGGGGCCCGGCGGAATGCCCATCGCTTGCAGTCGGTCTCGGTCAAGCCTGCCGGGACGGTCCCGCTCAGCAATCCGGTAACCCACACATGTGATGGTGTGATTGAGCGCGGCCGCGCTGACCACCGGTTCGCCGTCCTCACACACGACGGCCGCAAGGTGTGCAGATTCGCCGGCTTGAGCGGTGTCCACCTCCACGACGTCTAGCGGGTAGGACAGATGAGTCCCGCTGAGCGTGAGCGCGTTCTCAATCCACTGGGTGGTCCCCGGCGGCCCATACACCGACAGCGGTTTGTCCGGCGCTTGAAAGGATCGGCTGGAAAGCAATCCGGGCAGTCCGAACAGGTGGTCGCCGTGCAGGTGGGTGAGGAAAATCCGCCGAAGCTTCGTAAGCTTGGCGGGTGATTTCAGAAACTGGTGCTGCGTGCCTTCCCCGCAGTCGAACAGCCACAGGCACCGGTTTGTTTCCGTTATGCTGAGCACAATCGCGCTCACGTTGCGTCGTTTGCTGGGCAGCCCCGCTCCAGTGCCCAGGAACAGCAGGTACATACGCTCCCCCCCTGAACTGCCGGCCGTGGCCCGTAACGGGACCGGCCGAGGCACTTCTTGACGTGGAGTGTATCAGAGGGAAACGGGGGGATGCACGTCACCGACACCTGCTTGTCGCCGCAATCCGGTGGTTGCCATGCACGAGGAGGGAGACTGTTGGTTTTACACAGACCACGCATCTATGTCACGCGCCGTCTGCAGGATGTGGTTATGGATGAACTCATGCAGCAGGCAGACATCACCTTTCACCCGGAGGCGGACCGCCCGGTCCCGCGGGAGGACCTGTTGCGCGGAGTACAGGGTGTCGACGGCATTCTCAGCATGTTGACCGAACGCATCGATCGGGAGGTGTTCGACGCCGCGGGACCTCAGTTGAAAGTGGTGGCGAACATGGCGGTCGGCTACGACAACATCGACGTCGAGGAAGCGCGGCGCCGGGGTGTCAAGGTCACGAACACGCCCGACGTGCTCACGGAGACGACTGCCGACCTCACGTTTGCCTTGCTGATGGCGGCCGCCCGCCGGCTGACAGAAGCGGAGCGGTTCTTGCGCGAAGGACGCTGGCAGACGTGGAGCCCGACGCTGTTGGCTGGCCAGGACGTGTACGGCGCCACGCTCGGCATCGTCGGCATGGGCCGCATCGGACAGGCGGTGGCGCGGCGGGCGCAGGGATTTGCGATGCGCGTACTGTACCACAACCGCTCGCGGTCCGTGCAGACGGAGCAGGCGCTGGGCTGTGAGTACAAGCCGCTCGACGAGCTGTTGCGGGAGGCAGACTTCGTGGTGGTTCTCACGCCGCTCACACCGGAGACGCGCGGGCTCATCGGCCGCCGCGAGTTGTCACTGATGAAGCCGTCTGCCGTATTGGTCAACGCGGCGCGCGGGCCGGTCGTGGACGAGGCGGCCCTGGTGGAAGCGTTGCAAAACCGTACCATTTGGTCGGCCGGGCTCGACGTGTACGAGCGGGAGCCCATCGCTCCTGATCACCCGTTGCTGGCGTTGGACAACGTGGTGCTGTTGCCGCACATCGGCTCGGCTTCCATCCGGACGCGGCTGGAGATGGCGAGGATGGCGGCGAGATCGGCCGTGGCAGGGGCATTGGGTGAAGAACCGCCAAACCGCGTCGTCTGAACGGAGTCCGTGATCCCAAACCTCGGGCCATCCAGGACCGGTTGGGGCAGGGCTGCGGCGCGGCAGAGCAGGCTCCCGCCGTCCTTTGTGAGCGCAGGTGGCGGGACGTTGCGCGTGGCAGCGCTAACAGCAGTACCGGCGGCTGCGGCGCGGGCGTTCCGCCTCGTCCGGGAGGTCGTCCGGGTCGTCTTCGTCCGGGGCCACCGTGGCCCGTCCCCGTACGTTGTCCTTGCGGCCGGCCGACGGCTTGCCGTCCGGCGCCCCCGGTACACGTTCGGTGTTTTCAAACGTGCCGAACACGACGGGCCGGCCGTCCCGGACCATCCACCGCCCCTTCGCAAACACGTGTTGAATTTGAAACTCCCGGTCGGTGAGGATCAGGTCAGCGTCGAGCCCGGCCTGAATCTTTCCCTTTCGCCCCAGCTTGAGCACCCGCGCCACGTTCCGCGTGACCATGGTGACGGCGGTCTCCACAGGCACCTCCTCCTGCACGATGGTGTCTCGCGTCTCCTCCCACAGCGTGGCGATGGAGCCAATCCCCATGGCCACCAGGCGGCCGGCGTCGTCGAAAATCGGTGAACTGCCGTTGCTGTCTGAACTCATCGTGATCTGGCGAGGATTCACGCCCGCGTCGAGAAGCCTGCGGATGGCCACCGACGGCTTGACGGAGATGTGGTCGTGTTCATCGGGGCGGATGCCAGAGGTGATGTCGACAAATCCGCCCTCCAGCCCGTAACGGATGGCGTCGAGCAACAGCCCCGGGTTGCGGTTCAGGTGGGTGGGCGTGAAGACCGACTTCGGCAGTTCCGTCTTCGCGAGCACCTCGAACAGGATGGACAGGCCGCTGTCGTCGTCGCCCACGTGCAGGTGCAACACCCCCGCCTTGCCGGCAAGCAGGCCGCCCAATCTCGCCTCGCTGGCCAGCCCGGCAATGTCCTGAACCGTCGGGTGGCTGGAGCGCGTGTCCGAGATGGCGATCTCGCCGATGCCGATGACCTTGTCGATAAGCACGATGTCCGACCGCGGCGTCCCGGTGATGGTCCGCGTTGGCACCTGATAGGCGCCGCAGTAGATGTACGTGGTGATCCCCTCAAACTCCAACCCCCGGGCCTTCGCCAACAGTTCCCGGGTGGAGCGGGTGACGCCGTCGGTGCCGAGCACCCCGACGCAGGTGGTGACGCCCGCGCTGATGATGTGACTCAGTGAAATCTCCGGCGTCCGGCAGTGGAAGCCTCCCTCGCCGCCGCCGCCCGCCATGTGCACGTGCTGGTCGATGAGGCCGGGGAACAGGTACATTTCGGCGGCGTCCAACTGCGCGATAGGCGGCAGGTCCCCGTGCAGCGAGAGGTCGTCTGCGACGGCCAGGATTTCGCCGCCGCCGAGCAGCACGTCCTTGACGCCAAGCGGGTCAGGGCCGTACACCTTTGCGCGGCGAATCAGTGTCAGCATGAAGGGGTCGCCTCCTCTTCCTCACGGAAGTGTCTCCGCCCTCCGGGATATTCAAACGTCAAGCGGGGAACGCGGAGGTTGCTTGGTGAGGTACTCGGGGCTTCAGGGGGGTCGGTGGAGGACCGGCAGGGGTTCTAAAAAACGGGCGGAGCCAGCCAGATGCTGTCCGCGGCAGGCTCCGCGCGTCTCGTGAATCACTTTGCCGCCTGGAAGCGCCTTTCCACTTCGGCCCAGTTGACGACGTTCCAAAACGCCGCCACGTAATCGGGCCGCTTGTTCTGGTATTTCAGGTAGTACGCGTGCTCCCACACGTCCAGGCCGAAGATGGGGGTCTTGCCTTCCATCAGAGGGTTGTCCTGGTTCGGCGTGCTGATGACAGACAACTTGCCGCCGTCCACGACCAGCCACGCCCAACCGCTGCCGAACCGGCCGATGGCCGCTTTCGTAAACTCTTCCTTGAACTTGTCGAAGCTGCCGAACGTGCTGTTGATGGCGTCCGCCAACGCTCCGCTTGGCTGGCCGCCGCCGTTCGGGCTCATGATTTCCCAGAACAACGTGTGGTTGGCGTGGCCGCCGCCGTTGTTGCGGACCGCCGTGCGAATCGATTCCGGTACGCTGTTGATGTCTTTCAGCAAGTCTTCGATACTCTTCGCTTGCAGGTCCGGATGGCCTTCCAGCGCCGCGTTCAAGTTGTTCACGTATGTGCCGTGGTGGCGGTCGTGGTGAATCTGCATCGTCAACTCGTCAATGTACGGCTCCAGGGCGTTGTACGCGTAGGGAAGCGGTGGCAGTTGATGCGCCATGGGAATTCCCCCCTATGTAGAATTGTGGCAAGTCTGCCCGCATTTATCTTAACGCATTCACATCCGCGATGCCAGGCGGGGCTCGCCGCATGCCGGCGAGGGTGCCATGTGTTACAATGCTGTATTTGAGGGCGTGATTGGCAAGGGATGTCCATCCTCTGAGACTGATACATAGGCGGTGGAGACATGGGTCTGTTAAATGGAAAACGCATTCTTGTCATGGGCGTGGCGAACAAGCGCAGTATTGCCTGGGGGATTGCGCTGGCCTGTTACCGCCAGGGGGCAGAGTTGGCGTTCACCTACCTGAGCGAACGAGAACTGAAGAACATTCGGGAACTGGTGGATGAAGAAATGGGCGGCGCCGACTGGCCGATGGTGCCGTGCAACGTGGAGAGCGACGAGTCGATGGCGGCGGCCTTCGCCGAGATCGCTGCCCGCGCGGGCACCCTGCACGGACTCGCCCACTGCATCGCATTTGCCAAGACGGAGGAGTTGCAAGGGGAGTACGTGAACACGTCACGGGACGGTTACCTGTTGGCGCAGAACATCAGCGCGTACTCGTTCGTCGCGGCAGCGCGGCTGGCTCGCCCGTTGATGACGGAGGGCGGGTCACTGGTCACAATGACGTATCTTGGCGGTGAACGCGTCGTGGAAAGTTACAACGTCATGGGTGTCGCCAAGGCGGCGTTGGACGCGAGCGTACGCTACCTGGCGCGCGACCTTGGCCGCGACAACATCCGCGTGAACGCCATTTCCGCCGGTCCGGTGCGAACGATCTCGGCGAAGGGCGTACACGACTTCAACAAGGCGTTACGCATCCTTGAAGAGCGGGCTCCGCTAGGGCGTTCCACAAACCAGGAGGAAATCGGCGACGTGGCCGCCTTTTTGTTCAGCGATCTCGCCCGCGGCGTGACCGGAGACATCATCCATGTGGACGGCGGGTTTCACGTGCTGGGCCTGTGACATGACGCCGCGCGGGCAGCAAAGCCGGGGACTGGGACGAGCGCCAGGCCGGTGTTAGGGCCCGGCGTCTGTGCCGACCGCGTCGGCTACAGACGCAAACCCGTCCTTTCGCATCTGCTCCGCCAGCCCGCGGACCAGGCGCCCGACGATGGCCGGGCCTTCGTAGATCATGGCCGTGTACACTTGGACGAGGTTGGCGCCCGCACGGATCTTTTCGTACGCGTCGGCAGCGGTGAATACGCCTCCCGATGCGATGATCGGGACTTTTCCCTTGGCGGTTCGCCGGACGAGGCGGACCACTTCCGTGGCTCGCGCTCGCAGCGGCCGCCCGCTCAACCCCCCGGGTTCCGCCGCGTGCGGTGAGGAGAGGGCGGGGCGAGCGACGGTGGTGTTGGTCGCGATGAAGCCGTCGATACCTTCGTCCAGCAGCGCTTCGACCAGCGACTGTATCTGTTCGTCAGGAAGGTCCGGCGCTAATTTCACGAGCACGGGCGGGCGGTGCGGCCGGATGCGGTCGAGGCTGGCCTCGAACAGCGCCTGGCGGCGGGCCAGTACCTGCCGGACCAAGGGCCGCAGCGAGTCGGCCGCCTGCAGGTCGCGCAAGCCGGGCGTATTGGGAGAGCTGACGTTGATAACGAAATAATCGGCGACCCGGAACAGCACGGACAGAGCAGACTCGTAGTCGTCGGCGGCCGATTCGTTCGGGGTGGATTTGTTTTTTCCGATGTTCACGCCGACGATGCCCCGCCTGCGCCGGCGCAGCAGATGGCGCAACACCGCTTCCGCGCCCTGGTTATTGAAGCCCATGCGGTTGATCAGCGCACCATCCTCGGGCAGGCGGAACAGCCGCGGCTGCGGGTTTCCGGGCTGCGGGCGGGGGGTGACCGTTCCAATCTCGACGAAGGCAAACCCACAGGCCAGCATGCCGTCCACCGCTTCGCCGTTCTTGTCAAGTCCGGCGGCCAGTCCAATCGGGTGCGGGAATCTGACGCCCCACAGCGTCTGTTCCAGCTCCGGCGGGGGCGTGAACGCGGGGCAGGCCAGGCGGGCGCAGCCCGGGAGCATGGACAGCGTTCGGATGACAATGCGGTGAGCGGTTTCTGGAGAAAACTGGAACAAAAAAGGTCGCACGAGCCTGTACACAGGACCATCCTCCCTGATGGGTCCGCGCCGCGTCCGCAAAGTGACGGCACCAGACAAGGATGAGAACCGGGTGCCAAGGGTGACCGGTTGCCTGGACCTAGTGTAGCACGAACCGGACTGCGCCACGAACGGGTCCTGCCAGCAAGGAACGCACAGTGGCAAAGGTCACAAACAGCCCATCGGGACTGGTTTGTCACAGAATGAGCGCCGCCTTCGTCTGACGGTTGAGGTGGCTGTGGAGGTGACGGGGTCCTGTCAGAGTTTCGTGATCGGGAATCGATCCACCAGGCCACCGTGGAGACGTTGAACCAGTGGATGACGGAGTACGGCAGGGATGTGATCAACTTTGCGTACTCGTACGTCAGGAACTACCACGTGGCACAAGACATCGCCCAGGACGTGTTCCTCCGCGCGCTGACCAAGCTGTCGACGTTTCGCGGCGACAGCAGTGCGAAGACGTGGTTGCTTTCGATCACGGCCAACCGCTGCAAGGACTATCTGCGCTCGTGGGCTGTTCGGCATGAGCGTTTGGCTGAGGCAGAAGCGTTGCCGGAAACGGTGGGCGGAGACGCCGAACGGGACGCGCTGATCCGCCTGGAGAGGGACCAACTGTGGGCCGCCGTGCACCGGCTGCCCGTCAAGTACCGGGAGGCCATGGTGCTGTATTACGGGCGTGCCTTGTCGACGAGGGAAGTGGCGGACGTGCTGGGCACCACGGAGCAGGCGGTACGCACGCGCCTGCACCGGGGGCGCGTGTTGCTCAAGGAGATTTTGGAGGAGGCTGGCGATCATGGCGCACTCTGACGAGGAGTGGCGCAGGCGGTTCCGGGAAGCTCCAGAGGTACCGTTCACTGACGAGTTGAGGCAACAGATTTTGAAGCGGGCGGAACAGCAACTGGCCTCGACCAAGCGGCCGGCGAGGAACCGCCGTGGGGAGCCGTGGCGCTCCTTGTGGGCATGCCTCGGCGGACTGGGAGGCGCGGCTGCCCTGATTTGGGCAGTGTGGACCTACAGCCCGGCGGCACCGGCTGAACCTTCGGCCCCTCGGCACCCAAGCGTGCTCCGGCAGATTGTGCCGCAGGCGAATGAGCACGAGGAACTTGGGCAAGCCCGCGTGTACGGGCTGCAGCGCGCTCCTATCAGCATTGGCGACATTTGGATTGGAACAGAAGCCGGTCAGCCGCCTGGGTCGGTGGTGTACGCCACGCTCACCAACGTCGGCACAAAACCTCTGGGACCGCAAGACGTCGTGGGGGTGCTGGCATTCCATCCGCGCGGAACGTCCGCGACGTTGGCCACCAGCGACTGGCTGGCGTTCGTGAGCGGGCCGGCCGGGACGTTGCAGCCAGGCGACACCGTCACCTGGAGTTTCCGCCCGGTTGGTGCGCCGGTCGACGCTGAGCACCGGTTGGTGGAAGTGCCGAGCGTGGAGTTTTACAACAGGGGGCTGGTCCCGGTTGAGCGGGCGGATGTCGTTTGGCGGACCCCGGCCGGGGTGGATGTCACGGACATTCACGTAACGCCGCGGTTGGCCTGGGCAGACGGTCAGTCTGTCGAGCTGACCGCGACGCTAACGAACGGGTCAGGCCGGTCGCTGAACACGCGCTCGCTGTTGGCCTTGATCTGGTTTGCACCTCAGTCTGTCAGCGATTGGACGCGGCCGGAGGTGATCCGGTTTTTGAACCAAGTTCAGTTACAGGGTGGCGCTGTCGCCGTTCCTCCGGGCGGGCGGGTCCGGCTGGATTTCCGCTTGATTGGGCCTGCGAAGGTCGATTTTCGACAGTTGGCTGTCCGCGTGTCGCTGGTTGAACGGTAGCACGCGTCACCGGGTGCGGCGTTGGACAGGTGATGTCACGGCGGGTGGTGAGGAGGCGGCGTCTTGTCGGTGTCATGACCGGTCAGGAAACAGGGTATCCTGGCGCACAAGGAGTGAGCGGTGTGACGACCCGGTTCAGTCTGGCGGAACTGGCGGATATGTTAAACGTTCCCGTGCAGGTGGTTCGCCGCGCCGTGGAGGCGCTGGCGCGAGAGGAAGCATTGACCGCCGAGTCGTTCCAGTACATGGACCGCAATTGGCGGATCGCGCCGAGCGACGTGAAACGCGTGCAGGAGTGGATTGCTTGCGCCCACCAGCGCGGCCAGTTGGAACCTGCGGCAGTGCGCAGGACCAGCCACGTAAAGCGCAAACAGGTGTTGAGCGACTCCGGCCCGGACGGCGTCTGACGGTGTACCTGCCCGCCGCCGTCCGTGCCGTGTTCCGGTGACTGCACGACTAGTCGTCGTGCGATTTGTCACGCATTCGCCACACCCGCCCTGGTACACTGGACACGTAACCATATGCGGCAGGTGCTGGTGATGGCTGCCGATGAGCGAACGGGAGGTGTACGAATGCGCAGGGCAGCAGCGTTGTGGACTTCGGCGGCTGCGGCAGGATTTGCGTTGACGGCCTGCGGAACGGGCGGTGGCGGGCAAACGGCGCCCACGAAGGTCCCGGCAAACGCGGTGCACGTTCACGTGACGGCCTCAAACTTCCAGTGGACGATGGACCGAACGACGTTAAAGACGGGTGTCCCCGTGGATTTCATCGTCCAGTCGTCGGAGTCCACTCACGGCTTTCGGTTGATTGGCAGCAACATCAGCGTCACGGTATCGGCTGGTCAACCGCCCGTCCACGTGGTTTGGACGCCGCCGAAACCTGGGCAGTATACCATCCAGTGCGACGTGTTTTGCGGCAGTGGGCATGCAAACATGTTCAAAACGTTCACGGTGCAATGAGCGGCAGGGGCAGCGGACGGCAGCCGGCTGGCGGTGGGAAGTCCAGTTTCATCTGCCGGTAGACATCGGAAAGCGGATGGAGTAGGCTGAAGGTGCACAGTGTGTAGTGACGGGAGGAATGGTGCCGTGGTCACCGAAGACCAGGTACGGGATGTGCTGATGGGGGTTCTGGATCCCGAGATCCAAATTGATATTGTCAACCTCGGCATGGTTTACGGCATTGACATTTCCGAGGACGGCAAGCAGGTTCGCGTAGTCATGACGCTGACCACCATGGGTTGCCCGGCGTTTGACTTTCTGCGCGACCAGATTGTCGAACGAGTAAAGGGCCTGCCAGGTGTCGAGGACGTTGAGGTGGAACTGACGTTCGACCCGCCGTGGAACAAAGACATGATGTCGGAAGAAGCAAAAATGGTGTTCCGGTACTTGTTTTGATGCATTCGTGCCGCGAGGCGATGTTTCGGTTCGAGGGGGGCCGGCTCGCCTTGCATTTTGCTATCAGTGTGATAAGCTGGGATCGAAAGATGACCATTGCGGTCAACATTTGCTCGGTCGTGCTGGCTTGCCAGATTCCAGCTCGTCTGATGCGCACGGGCAATGGAGGCCACTGTACCGGTCGACAGGTCGAAAGGTTGATGGAGCCATGAGTTCACCATATTTGAAAATCGAGAATTTACACGTGGCCGTGGACGGCAAGGAGATCGTCCGCGGGTTGAACTTGGAGGTCAGGGGCGGCGAGATTCACGCCATCATGGGCCCCAACGGGACCGGGAAGAGCACGTTGGCGGCTGCGCTGATGGGTCATCCGCATTACGAAGTCACGGGCGGAACGGTTACTTTGGACGGACAGAACCTATTGGAGATGTCCGTCGACGAGCGTGCCCGCGCGGGGTTGTTCCTCGCCATGCAGTACCCGGCGGAAGTCCCCGGGGTGTCCAACGCCAACTTCATACGTACCGCCCTGAACGCCCGTCGGGGCGAGGGGAATGAGGTGCCGGTGATGAAGTTCCACCGGACGCTGCACGAAAAGATGCGCGAGCTGAGCATCGACCCCTCCTTCGCCGAGCGGTACCTGAACGAAGGGTTTTCCGGAGGCGAGAAGAAGCGTAACGAGATCCTGCAGATGGTGATGCTGGAGCCAAGGATCGCGATTCTCGACGAGATTGACTCCGGGCTGGACATCGATGCCCTCAAGATTGTGTCGCAGGCGGTCAACTCCCTGCGCTCGCCGAACATCGGCTTTCTCGTCATCACCCACTACCAGCGCCTGCTGGAGCACATCGTGCCGGATTACGTGCACGTGATGATGCAAGGGCGCATCGTCCGCTCCGGCGACAACGAGCTGGCCCGCCAGTTGGAAGCGCGCGGTTACGACTGGCTAAAGCAGGAGTTGGGCATTGTGGACGAAACCGTGGGAGCGAACGCCTGAGGGGGGAAACACGTGCAGGAGCCAGTGATGTCGCAGGCGCCGTTGGTGGCAGAGCTTTCGCAACGCCACGGGGAACCCGGATGGCTGCGGGAGATGCGGGAGGCGGCGTGGCAGCAGTACGAGGCGATGCCGTCGCCAAAGCTGGAGAAGACGGATTTGACCAAGCGGACGTGGGGATTTGGCCCGTTCCCTGCCACGGTGCCGGCGGAGGCAACCGGTGATGCCGGGGCCATTCTGCAGTCGGCTGCAGAGGCGGGCATGCCGGTGGCGTACGTCCGGGACGGCGTCGTCGTCCGGGTCGACGCGACCGAGGCCGTTCGCAACCTGGGCGTGGTGTTTGCGGACCTTCACACCGCCGCGCGCGATTACGAGGGCGTGGTTCGGAAACACCTAGGCACCGTCGTGTCTGCGGCGGAGAGCAAGTGGGCGGCGCTGAATACGGCTCTCTGGCACGGCGGCGTGCTGGTGCACGTTCCGAAGGGGGTCGCCGTGAAGGTACCGTTCCTGTTCGTCTACTTGGAAACCGGTGAGGGCAACGGCGCCTTCCCGCGGACTCTGGTCGTGGCCGAGGAAAACAGTTCTCTGACCCTGGTGCAGGTGCATCTGGTAGACGGCGGCGCCCAGCCTGGCCAGGTGCACGCGGGTGTCGTGGAGGTGGCGGCCGCGGCTGCGGCGCAGGTGAAAGTGGCTGCCGTCAGCAATCTGGCCAAGGGCCCCACCCGGTTTGTGGTAAACCGCGCGGATGTGGGCACGGATGCCGCGGTGGAATGGGTGTTTGCCGACGTCGGGGACGGTTTCACCGTCGGCTTGGTGGAGAGCCGGCTGACCGGTACCGGGTCGCGCAGCGTGCTGCGCGCCATGGGCCTTGGCAGCGGCCGGCAGCACCTGGATCTGACCGCCAGCGCGGTGCACGCGGGGCGGCATACGGAGAGCGAGATTGACATGCGCGGGGTCTTGCGCGGCCGGGCCAGCTCGTGCTACCGCGGTTCCACGCACATCCTGAACGGCGCCGTGGCAGCGGGCAGCGAACAGCGCGAGCGGATCATGCTGCTGGACGCGCACGCCCGCGCTGATGCCATTCCGATGCTGTTGATTGACGAGAACGACGTCCAGCGCTGCAGCCACGCGGCCAGCGTTGGCAAGGTGGACCCGGCGCAGATCTACTACTTGATGTCGCGCGGGATTCCGGAGGCGGAAGCGGTGCGAATGATCGTCTGGGGCGAGTTGGCGCCGGTGGTCGAGGCAGTGCCGGCCGAGGGCGTCCGCCGCTGGCTGGCTGGCCGGATCGACAAGGAGTTGGTCCCATGAGCATCGCTGCGCGCAAGAGCGATTTTCCCATCTTGGATCAGACGGTGAACGGCCACCGGTTGGTGTACCTCGACAGCGCGGCCACGTCGCAAAAACCCCGGGCCGTGATTGAGGCCGTCCGGCGCTACTACGAGCGGGACAACGCCAACGTGCACCGCGGCGTGCACACACTGGGCACACGCGCGACAGAGGCGTACGAAGGGGCCCGCGAAAAGGTGGCCCGCTTCATCGGCGCCCGTTCGGCTTCGGAAATCGTGTTCACGCGGGGCACCACCGAGGCGCTGAACATGGTTGCCCTCGGCTACGCGCGGCCGCGCCTCGGCCCGGGCGATGAAATCCTTTTGTCGCCGGCCGAGCACCACAGCAACCTGATCCCGTGGCAGCAAGCGGCCAAGGCAACCGGCGCCACTCTCAAGTACCTGCCGCTGCAGCCGGATGGGACGGTGGCGTTGGCGGATGTCCGGGCGGCGCTGTCGCCGCGGACGAAGTTGGTCGCCATTGCCCATATCTCCAACGTACTCGGAACCATCCACCCGGTGGCGGAGATTGCCCGCCTGGCGCACGAGGTGGGTGCGGTGGTGGTGGTAGACGGAGCCCAGAGCGTACCCCATCTGCCGGTCGACGTACAGGCGCTGGACTGCGATTTCCTCGCCTTCTCCGGCCACAAGATGTGCGGCCCGACCGGCATCGGCGTGTTGTACGGCAAGCGCCGGTTGCTCGAAGACATGGAGCCGGTGTACTTCGGCGGCGAGATGATCGACGTCGTGGAACTGTACGAGTCGACCTGGAAGGAGCTGCCATGGAAATTCGAGGGTGGCACGCCGGTCATCGCCGGAGCCGTCGGGCTGGCTGCGGCCATCGACTACCTGACAGAAGTTGGGATGGAAGCCATTCGCGATCACGACCGTCGCCTGACGGCCTACGCCCTCGAGCGGCTGCGGGAGTTGGACGACGTGACGGTGTACGGCCCGGCGGACGCCGAGCGGCGCGGCGGGCTGGTGACGTTTAACCTGGGGTCAATTCACCCCCATGACGTTTCGACCGTGTTGGACGCCGAGGGCGTCGCCATCCGCGCCGGCCACCACTGCGCGCAGCCGTTAATGCGGATCCTGGGGGTACCCGCGACGGCGCGGGCGAGCTTTTATCTGTACAACGACGAGTCCGATATCGACGCGCTGGTCGGTGCGCTGCGGTCGGCAAAGGAGTTTTTCAAACATGCAATTGGATGATCTGTACCGCCAGGTCATTATGGATCATTACCTGCACCCACGGAACCAGGGAGTGCTCGGCGACGACGCGGTCAGCGTCGACCTGCGCAACCCGAGCTGCGGGGACGAGGTCCACCTGCAGCTGCGGGTCCGGGACGGCAGGGTGGAAGAGGTGCGCTTCCGCGGTTCCGGGTGTTCCATCTCGATGGCGTCAACGTCCATGATGACGGAGGCCATCAAAGGGATGACTTTGGAGCAGGCGCTTGAGTTGTCAGGCACCTTTCGGGGCATGATGCGAGGCGAACCCGTCGACGCCGACGCCCTCGGCGACCTGGAATCGCTGCAGGGAGTATCCAAGTTTCCGGCGCGCATTAAATGTGCGACGCTGGGCTGGCAGGCCCTTGAGCGGGCCATCCGGGGCGAATCGGCCGCGATGGCCGACGAAGACGGAGCAGACGAGGACCGGTGAACAGTCCGGAAGGAAGAGGAGGTCGCGCAAATGGCGAAGATATTGCCTGAGCTGGAAGAATACCAGTACGGGTTTCGGGACAAAGACATCTCGGTCGTGAAGTTCCAGAAGGGGCTGTCGCGCAAGGTTGTCGAGGAAATCTCGATGATGAAGAACGAACCGGGCTGGATGACCGACTTCCGGCTGCGGGCTTTGGAAGTGTTTTACGAAAAGCCGATGCCGGCGTGGGGTGCCGACCTGTCGGACCTGAACTTCGACGACATCACGTATTACGTGAAACCAACCGAGAAGAAGAGCAAGAGCTGGGAGGAAGTGCCGGAAGAGATCAAGAAGACGTTCGACCGGCTGGGGATTCCGGAGGCAGAGCAAAAGTTTTTGGCCGGCGTGTCGGCCCAGTACGAGTCTGAAGTGGTGTACCATTCGATGCGGCAGGACCTTGAGAAGATGGGCGTCCTGTTCACCGATACAGACACCGCGTTGCGCGAGTACCCGGAGATCTTCAAGCAGTACTTCGGTACGGTGATCCCGCCGGAGGACAACAAGTTCGCGGCCCTCAACAGCGCGGTGTGGAGCGGCGGCAGCTTCATCTACGTGCCCAAGGGTGTCCGCTGCGAGGTGCCGCTGCAGGCGTACTTCCGCATCAACTCGGAGAACATGGGCCAGTTCGAGCGGACGTTAATCATCGTCGACGAGGACAGCTTCGTTCACTACGTGGAAGGCTGTACGGCGCCAATCTACAGCACCAATTCACTGCACAGCGCGGTGGTGGAGATCATCGTCAAGGACCGGGCACGCTGCCGTTACACCACCATTCAGAATTGGGCGCCCAACATCTACAACCTGGTGACCAAGCGGGCGTTCGCTTACAAGGACGCGACGATGGAGTGGGTGGACGGCAACATCGGATCGAAGGTGACGATGAAGTACCCGAGCGTGTACCTGATGGGCGAGGGCGCGAAGGGGATGGTGCTCTCCATCGCGGTGGCTGGCCGCAACCAGCACCAAGACACCGGGGCCAAGATGGTGCACAACGCGCCCAACACGACGAGCACCATCGTGTCCAAATCCATCAGCAAGCACGGCGGAAAGACCACCTACCGTGGTTTGGCCAGCTTTGCACCCAATGCTTTGAACGCCAAATCCAACGTAAAGTGCGATACGCTGATTCTTGACGACGGCTCCACG
This sequence comes from Alicyclobacillaceae bacterium, assembly GCA_019683615.1. GTDB lineage: Bacteria > Bacillota > Bacilli > Alicyclobacillales > Alicyclobacillaceae > JADGIC01. The sequence goes on from JADGIC010000002.1 coordinate 38,385, forward strand.
TCGGACACGATTCCGTACAATGAGATCATGAACAACGACGTCACACTGGAACACGAGGCGTCGGTGTCGAAGGTCAGCGAAGAGCAGTTATTCTACCTGATGAGCCGGGGAATTTCCGAGGAAGATGCGACCCGGATGATTGTCATGGGCTTCATCGAGCCGTTCACGCGGGAGTTGCCGATGGAGTACGCTGTGGAGATGAACCGGCTGATTAAATTTGAGATGGAAGGGTCCGTGGGTTGAGAAGGTGAACGGATGGCTTGGATAAAGGTCGCCGCCGTGGCGGACGTTCCGCCAGGCACGATGAAACAGGTCACGGTGAACGAAGACGAGATTGCGGTGTACCACGCCGAGGACGGGTTTTACGCGACGTCCGACGTTTGTACGCACGCCAGTGAGTCACTCAGCCGAGGCAGGTTGTTGGGCCACGTGGTGGCGTGCCCGAAGCACGGCGGCAAGTTCGACATCCGCACCGGCGAGGCGGTTGCGCCGCCCTGCGTGATCCCGCTGCAGACGTACCCGGTGGAGGTCCGGGGGGACGAGGTCTGGATTGACTACGAGGAGTGGTGACGGCCTGGGCTGAGGCGGTTGGGCGGTTTCGTCGCTGGATTGATGACGGCGAGGAGGATGACCGTGAAAGTCTCTCAGCGAACGGAATACGGTCTGCGCGCGATGGTGGCCATCGCTTCGATGGCCGGCGAGCGGCGGCCGGTTCCTTTGTCGGCCGTGGCGGAGGCGGAGGGAATCCCGGAACAGTTCTTGGACCAGATTGTGATGCAGTTGCGCAAGGCGGGCTTCGTGAAGAGCGTCCGCGGCGTCAACGGCGGCTACTTGCTGTCGAGGCCCGCCGAGGAGATTTCAGTGGGATCGGTCGTCCGCGTATTGGAAGGTTCGCTTGCTCCGATGGGGTGTATCGGCGACGGCGAGCTGACGGTGGCGGAGGAGTTCTGTGACCGGGCCAGCCACTGCCACACCCGTAGCGTGTGGCTCCGGGTGATGGCCGCGGTGACCCGTGCGCTGGATTCGATCTCGCTGGCAGACGTAATGCGCGATGAGGTGCCGTTGATGCAGGCGCTGTGACGGTTGTGGCGAATGTGGGGAGCAGGGCGGTTACGGTGCGGATGCAGGTTCCTAGTCCCAAGGGAAACTGCCAGATGCAGACAAGCCGGTTTGGGGATGGTACGTGCCCAGACCGGCTCGTCGACTGTTTGGCAGCACTGCAGCCCCCGCGGGGTTAACCCTGTTGGGAACCGCCTGCATGGCTCACCTGCGCTTCGAATCCCAAGTCGATCTTGGGCAATGACTGGATCTTGCGGAGGGCTTCATCCCTTTGGTCGCACGCGCGGCGGTACTGTTCGTACAGGTGACGCAGTTCCGGGTGTGCGTGGAGCACCTCGTCGTCGACCAGCAGTCGGTGCTCGTCGTGGGCGTATCGTATGTGCAGGCTTGGATTATATCCCAAGTCGCGAAGGGCATTCAACAATTTGGACAGCAAGTCGTTCACCAACAGGTGGGCGTTGCTCCATTCCTCTGACCGAAGGATTGTCATCGGGTATCCCTTCCTTTCCGAGGTGGAGTAGTGCGGGATGCCAGTTCGGCAACCCGTGACACCTGCGTGACGAAACCGGTCAGCCGGCGAGCCGGAGGCTTATCGCCCGCATAAAGAGTGCTGCAAGCTGTGCGCGGGTATGCGTTGATCCGGACGAAAACGCTTGCGGGCCAAACTCGTGTAGGCCAGGAGGAAAATTGAAATCCCGTTCCACTTCATAGTATAATTCAACCCGGATGGATTCGCCAGGCTGGTCATCCTGTCGCCAACCCATTATTCGGGTTCGGACACATCATGTGACAGCCAGGCTCGGCGGGAAAGGGCTGTGAAGGCCGCTCGCCACCGTCAATCACCAATTGAACGGGAGGGTTTGCCAATGCCGCTGGTCGGACAACCTGCTCCGGATTTTGACATGCCCAGCACGAAAAACTTAAAGACGCTGGATGAGCGTGTGAAGTTGTCAGATTACCGCGGGAAGTGGCTTGTCCTGTTTTTCTACCCGCTGGATTTCACTTTCGTCTGCCCGACGGAGATTATCGCGATGAACGACCGTTTGCAGGAGTTCAAGGATCTGGGCGCGGAGGTGCTCGGGGTCAGCTGCGACAGCGTACATAGCCATAAGGCCTGGATCAACACTCCGCGCGAGAAGAACGGGCTCGGCGGGTTGGGATATCCGCTGGCTTCTGATTTCACCAAAGAGGTGGCTCGCCGCTACGATGTACTGGTGGAGAGCGAGGGCACCGCGTTGCGCGGTTTGTTCATCATCGACCCAGATGGGATTCTCCGGTATCAGGTCGTACACGACATGAACATCGGGCGCAGCGTCGACGAGACCCTGCGCGTCCTCGAAGCGTTGCAGGCGGGTGGTTTGTGCCCGGCTGATTGGCGTCCGGGTCAGAAGCTGTTGACGCCGGAATAAGGGCTGGAAGCACAGGCTTGTCCAGATACGCATGCACGGGGGTTAAGTGTGTTTCGCTTAACCCCCGTGTTGCACGTGGGAGGTTTCAAGCGGCCCGTGCTGCGGGCGTGCGGTGCCATTCCTGTCCCGCGCGGTGAGAAACGAAGCCCTTGCGGCGGGACACGTGTTTCGGAGGTGCGTGAAGATGCCGATGCGGTTGGGGACTCCGATGCCGTCGCTGGAGGGGGCGACGGATTGGCTGAACAGCGACGGGGTGCCACAATTGGAACAGGGAAAGGTGACCTTGATCCACTTTTGGGCGGTATCCTGCCACATCTGTCATGAGACAATGGATGAGGTCATGCGCATCAAGCGGGAGTATGAGCCGCAAGGTCTGCAGACGGTGGCGATTCACATGCCGCGGTTTGAGGAAGACACCCAGGTGGAACGGGTGCGCTCTGACATCGAGACGTACCAGATCACGCAGCCAGTGGCGCTGGACCACATGCGTGCCATCGCTGATCGCTTCGAGAATGAATACGTGCCAGCGTTCTTCGTGTTCGGACCGGATGGCACGTTGAAATTTCGGGCAGCTGGAGACAAAGGATTTCAAAAGGTGGAACCGAAGATCCGCGAAGCATTGGGCCTTCCGGTGGAATCGTAACGCACCCGGCCGAGTATGTCGCGTCCTGTCCAGTTCACAAGGCCAGAGGTGGGCAAGCCGGGCGACGAGGGACGACAGACGTGACCTCGCCCCCGGTTCGCGCGGGGGTGCATCGCTCGCTTTCATCTCCCCGCGCGTCACATGGACGGATCGGCTGTTTGGTGGACACCGGCGGCAGGAACCGCGAATGACGTCCCTTCGGCCGGAAACGGTGGTTGCGGGCGAAACGTCTCAATGGCCACGATGATCAGTGCGATAATGAACAGGATCATGGTGAACTTCTTCATAGGAGACCTCCTCCGTCGGTCCGCCCCTTGGGCTTGTCCAGTCCACCCCCGATTGTACCAAACGAAAGGGAGTCGGCAAACGTGGATCCGCTCGCGTGGGCGCACCAGTGGGATGAATTCGAAATGATGTTGTACGCCTTGCCCGGCGACGAACAGGGAGGCGTATTCGTGCAAGTTTCACGCCGGCGTGTGCAGAACGGCGCCGAGGAATGGGAGATTCTGTACGACCGGCGCGTCGGCGATGCCGATGCGACCGTTACCGCGGAGCCGGGCAGCGAAGCGTGGGAAGAAGCGGTCTTGCGCCGGTTCTTCAACGCCCACCCCGATCTCGTCAACGCCGAGAAGGCGTACCTTCGAGCTTTTCTCGCACAACGCGGAGAACATTCGTGACAACCGCCGGAGGGCATACATTCGGTACGGCGGCGGGTCCGCGGACCTTGGCAGAGGTACGGCAGTGGGAGGGGATGAGCGTGAAACGGAACCGACCGCGAGCAGACAAGGAACGGACGCCATGGCGCGGCGAAACCGACAAGCCTGCGTGGGCCATGGGGTTGGCGGAGGAGCCCGGGCTTGGCCAGATGGCGCGCGAGCAGGGGCGTGAGCCAGGCCACCTGGGGTCTGGCGGGAGGAAGTTGCCTGGTGCTGAGGTGCCGTTGGCTGACAGGCTGGCACCGGACGTTCGGGAGCGGCTGACCCGGTGGAAAAAGGAAGCAGAAGCGGATGTGGCCAACGCCGGGGCCGACAAGCCGGTCGGTGGCAGACACCGCACCGTCCCAACACACTCTGCGGGTGATCCGCGGCGCCTGACAACCGATACCGGCAGGGTCACAACGCCCCCGGAAACGCGAGCCGGGCGACACGCCATGGCGGACAACGCTGGTGATAGTTCGCAACTCGAACCGTCGTTCGCGGAGCTGTTTGATCCCCAGGACGACGAGGGCGCGTCGTTTGCCGAACTGTTGGATTCTTCTCGCCTGGACTGGCGGCGATTTAAGTCGGATTGAGCCGGATGTTCAGGACATTTTCCGCTGGATGCGGAAGATGTCCTTTTCGTGTTCAAAACAAGGGTCCGTGTGGCAAACGGCTGTGGTGTGGCAGTGCAGCGGAGTCTAGGCGCACCCGACAGGGTATGTCAGGCGAGAACACGGCGGGAAGCGGAGCGAAACCGGCGTGCGGCTGAACAGGAGTGTGGTTGAGTTGGTGGTCATCCTCGACGGAGAGCGGCTGACGCGGCAGGGCTTAATGGCGGTGACGCTTCAGCGCGCCCGGTGCGAATTGAGCCGGGACGCCGTGAAACGGGTTCTGGCCAGCCGCCGGTGGGTCGAGCGGTGCGTTCAATCGGGGGACGTGGTGTACGGTGTGACGACAGGGTTCGGACGGCTGGCCGACCGGCGGATCGCCCCTGAGGACACGGGTGACCTGCAGGTGAACCTGATCCGGTCGCACGCGTCTGGGGTGGGGGCTGCTCTCCCGGTGGAAGTGGTCCGGACGATGCTCGCCCTGCGGGCAAATGCGTTGGCAAAAGGCGTGTCGGGGATCCGCTTGGAGACATTACGGTTGCTGATTGACATGCTCAACCGCGGCGTGCATCCGGTGGTGCCGTCGCAAGGATCGCTCGGCGCCAGCGGCGACCTGGCGCCTTTGGCACACATGGCGCTGGTCGTCATGGGCGAGGGTGAGGCGGAGTATCAAGGTGCCATACTGTCGGGCCGGGAGGCGTTGCGAAGGGCGGGGTTGACGCCGGTGAAGCTGGCGGCGAAGGAAGGACTGGCGTTGATCAACGGCACCCAGATGATGACGGCTGTCGGCGTCATCGCCTTGACGGAGGCGGAACGGGTCGGCTTGGCGGCCGACGCGGCTGCCGTACTCACCTTGGAAGCGTTGCGAGGTGTTGTCAGCGCCTTCGACGCCGACCTGCTCGCCGTCCGTCCTCATCCGGAGCTGCAGGAGGTCGCGGCGCGCCTGCGCCGCTGGCTGTCCGGCAGCCGCCGGGTCACGCGGCAGGGCGAGATTCGCGTCCAGGACGCCTACTCCCTGCGCTGCATTCCGCAGATCCACGGCGCCTCCTGGCAGGCGTGGGGGTATGCGCGCGAGCGTATCGAGGCGGAGTTGAACGCCGCCACGGACAACCCGATTGTGCTCGCCGACGGTCGCATCCTCTCCGGCGGGCAGTTCCACGGCCAGCCCATCGCGATCGCGATGGACGTGTTGAAGCTGGCCGCTGCGGAGTGGGCGAGCGTCTCGGAACGGCGGGTGGAGCGGCTCGTCAATCCCCATCTCAGCGGCTTGCCCCCGTTCCTGGCGCGGCGGCCAGGGTTGGAGTCGGGATTGATGATTGCCCAGTACACGGCGGCCAGTTTGGTGTCGGAAAACAAGGTGCTCGCACACCCCGCCAGCGTTGACTCGATTCCGTCGTCCGCCGGCCAGGAGGATCACGTCAGCATGGGCGCCGCCGCTGCCCGCCAAGCGCGGGAGGTCGTGTCCAACGCCGCCAAGGTCGTGGCCATCGAGATGATCTGCGCCTCCCAGGCTCTCGCCTTTCAGGAGGCGGAGGGAAACGTGGGTCCGTTTGCGCGAACTTGTCTGGAGCACGTGCGCGCACACGCCCCCGTGTTGACCGCGGACGCCCCGCTGGGAGGGGCCATTGAAGCGCTAGCGGCCGACGTGCTGGCTGGCTGCGGGCCGTGGATAGGCGCTGTGCCGTCCGCTGACAACCCGTAGAGGTGGCCTCCCGCGTGGCCTCCCGCGGCGTGTGCGGGAGCCGTTGCGTTCAAAGCCGCTGCCCTCAATCCCCAGGCTCCGCCAAGGTTGACCGTGGCTCCGGAGTCGTCTGGACTCCGCCCGGCGTACGCGTCGCATGGCCTTCCACGGGTGGTGTCGCGGGGGTGGCCAAGGGGGGTGTTGTGCCTGCCGTCACCGGCGTGCCTTGCGGCATGGCCGCCCCGGCCACGCTGCCAGTGCCGGCCATCGTCGGTACGGCGTGCACCGGCGGGGCGACCGACCAGACCGATTCGCCGAATGTCCGCGGCACCGTCAGCGACAACCGCTCCACGTCCAGCGCCCGCTGCACCACCTCCACCGGGATGCCCAGCGCCTGGGCCGCCTCGGCGAGGCTGGTGCCCTGCGCCAGCGCCTGTTTGACCACCGCCGCCGCTTGGTCATACCCAATTTCCGTGTTCAGCGCTGTCGCCAGCGCCAGGCTTTGCTCGGCGTACGCCCGGCAGCGGGCGGCGTTCGCCTGAATCCCCGTCACGCAGCGGTCGGTGAACGCTTCCACGGCGGTCGCGAGAATGTGGATCTCGTGCAGGAAGTTGGCAGCCATCACCGGCATCATCACGTTGAGTTCGAGCTGGCCCGCGCCTCCCGCGTGGGCGATGGCCGTGTCGCAGCCGACGACCTGGTGGGCGACCATGTTGAGCATCTCGGCCAACACCGGGTTCATTTTGCCGGGCATGATTGACGAGCCGGGCTGCACCGCCGGCAGCGCGATTTCAGCCAAGCCCGTGCGCGGGCCGGATGCCAACAGGCGCAGGTCATTGGCGATCCGCTGCAAGGCGAGGGCGACGTTGCGCAACGCGCCGCTGACGAGCACCACTTCGTCCGGGTTTTGGTTGAAAGTGAACGGGTTGGGCGCCAGGCGGAAGCCGAGCCCGGTCCGTTCAGCGACGTGGGCGACCGCGCGCTCCGCGAACCCGGGCGGCGTGTTGATGCCGGTGCCGATGGCGTTGCCCCCGAGGCCGATGGCCAACAGGCTGGAGGCCGCCATCTCCAGCCAGTCCCGGTGGCGTCGCACGTTGTCCGCCCAAGCGCCAAATTCATCGCCCAGCCGCATCGGCACGGCGTCCTGCAGGTGGGTGCGACCCGCCTTCACCACGCCCTGGAACTCGCGAGCCTTGTCCTCCAGCGCCGCGGCCAGCCGGCGCAGAGCAGGGTCCAGCCTGTGCGCTAGCAGCTCCATGGCAGCGATGTTCATCGCCACATGGAACGTGTCGTTGGTCGACTGCGAGCGGTTCACGTCGTCGTTCGGGTGCACCAGGCGGAAATCACCCCGCGCGCCGCCCAAAAGTTCGGCGGCGCGGGAGGCGATGACCTCGTTCGCGTTCATGTTCTGGGATGTGCCGGCGCCTGCCTGGTAGATGTCGACGACGAACCAGGCGTCCAACTTGCCATCAATCACCTCGTCAGCCGCTTGGCAAATGGCGTTCACCTTGTCCGGCGGCAGCGCGCCCAGGTCTCCGTGTGCCCGGGCTGCCGCCCACTTCACGATCCCCTGTGCCCGGATGAACGCCCGCGGCAGGCGCAGTCCGCTGATCGGGAAGTTGGCCATGGCTCGCGCGGTTTGCGCGCCGTAGTACGCGTAGGCGGGGATTTCCAGCTCGCCGAGGGAATCCCGGACTACACGGGTCCTTGCCTGCATCTGATTCACTCCATTCACTCCTCGTCGCTTTGATGGAATCGACTCCCGTATCAACCATGTTCCTGGTTCCGTTGGCATCCTTTGCAGCACCTTCAGTATGCGCTGATGTGGGAAAATCGTTTCATTCATCGCTTACAGGGACAACAGGTTGCCAGCGGACGTCCAGCCGTTCCCGCTGTTGGCTTGCGCCGGGCAGGCGGCTTGCACGGCGGTTGCATCCAGCACAGGGGAAGTGTAATCTGCGGTTGGACTCATCTACACGGAAAGGATGACCGCGTTGCAGCAGCACAGCGCGCTTGGGCGGGTGCTGGCCGTGGCGGCAGCGGCTGCCCTGACCGCAGGTGACTACTTCAAAGCCCGGTTGGCGGCTGCCAAACAGGTGAAGGCCAAGTCGTCGCCGGCAGATCTCGTCACCGATGTGGACCCCGTCTGTGAACGGTTGATCCGGGAGCAGATCCTCGCGCGCTTTCCGGATCATGACATTCTCGGCGAGGAGTCGACCGAATCGGGTGCGGAAGCGTCGGCGCGGGCGGCTGCGTCGCGCGCCGGCTCGCCTCGCCTTTGGATTGTCGACCCGCTCGACGGCACCACCAACTTTGTCCATCGCCTGCCATTGTCTACCGTGTCCATTGCGTACAGTGAACGGGGGCAGGTGTTGGTGGGTGTGGTGTACGATCCGTACCACGGAGAGGTGTTTTACGGCGTGCGCGGACAGGGGGCGCGGCTGGCCGCAGGGGCGGCGATGCGCGCCTGGGCAGACTCGCCCGGCGGCGACCCGCCAGGCGAGCGGCTGCGCGCGTCGGCGACGGAGTCGCTTGCTTCTTGCATCTTGGCCACCGGCTTTCCGACCCGGGCGCCTTCGCGGACCCTGGCCACACATGCCGGTTTCATCCTGAGCGAGCGGGTGCGCAGCATGCGAGCGCTGGGATCTGCAGCGTTGCACTTGGCATATGTCGCGGCAGGCCGGCTGGACGGGTTTTGGGAGTATGACCTGAACGCCTGGGATTTGGCAGCTGGCGTCTTGCTGGTGGAAGAGGCCGGGGGCATTGTGCGGGGGCTCGCGGATGGCAGGCCGTACACGTTGACCATGCGGGATGTCGTGGTCAGCGGGCATCCGCGCGTGGCGGATGCCATCATCGAGGCGCTGCAAGCCATCGACGGCGGCGGCGCTGCGAAGGGAGGCGGCATGGCGAATGCTCATGGCGTCTGAGGAACTGGAGCAGCGGGCGCAACAGGCAGAGCGGCGCATGGAGGAGCTGTGCAGCCTGCCTGTGTACCGCCATCGCCCGCTGCCCTTGCTCGCCGACTTGTACCAGTTGACCATGATGTACGGGTATTTCAAGGCCGGCAAGCATCGCCAACGTGTGGTGTTTGACTTGTTCTACCGCACCAATCCGTGCGGCAACGGATACGTTTTAGCGGCGGGGCTGGAACAGGTCGTCTGGTATTTGTACAACCTGCGGTTTACGCCTGAAGACCTCGCCTATCTGCGCAGCCTCGGGCAGTTTTCGGAGGAGTTCCTGCAGGCGTTGGCGGAATTTCGATTTACGGGTGATTTGTGGGCGGTTCCGGAGGGCACGGTCGTGTTCCCGAACGAGCCGCTTTTGCGGTTTGAAGGGCCTGTTTTCGAGGTGCAGTTGATTGAGTCCGCCGTGCTCTCGTTCGTGAACCACCAGAGCCTGATTGCGACCAAAGCGCAGCGTATCGTCGACGCAGCGCGGACGGACAGGCGGCATCCGGACGCGCCGGTGTTGGAGATGGGTTTGCGCCGCGCACAAAACGTCGACGCATCGGTGTTCGGGGCGCGCGCGGCGTTTATCGGCGGCTGTGCCGGCACCAGCAACGTGATGGCCGGCCAGAGCTTCGGCATCCCCGTAGTAGGGACACAGAGCCACAGTTGGATCCAGAGCTTTCCCAGCGAGCTGGAGGCGTTCCGCGCCTATGCGGAGACGTTTCCCGACCAGACAGTGCTGTTGGTGGACACGTACGACGTCTTGCGCAGCGGCGTCCCGAATGCCATCATGGTGGCAAAGGAGCTGGAACAGCGGGGTCACCGCCTCAAGGCCATTCGCATCGACAGCGGGGATCTCGCATACCTGTCCAAACGCGCCCGGGCCATGTTGGACGCTGCCGGGCTGGACTATGTCGGAATTATCGCCTCGTCCGACCTGGATGAGGCGACCATCCGGGAGTTGGTGATCCAAGGCGCGGAGATCACCTCCTGGGGCGTGGGCACACGGCTCATCACAAGCTACGGGTGCCCGGCGCTGGGCGCGGTGTACAAGCTGGTGGCGCAAGAGGTGAACGGCGTTCTCGAACCCAGGATTAAGGTGTCCGAGAACGCCGGCAAGGTGACCAACCCCGGGAAGAAGAAGGTTCTTCGGCTGTACGTGGACGGCCAGGCCTCGGCGGATCTGATCTGCCTGGACGACGAGGAGTATGACCCGGCGCAACCGCTGGAGCTGTTCGATCCGGTGCACACGTACAAGCGTAAGACGATTCAGCATTACGAGATAGAACCGCTGTTGGTTCCGGTGTTCCTCGGCGGACGGCTGGTCTACCCGCTGCCTTCGCTCGGCGAGATCCGCCGCCGCGCCGTCGAAAGCTTGAGCCGGTTCGCGTCAGAAGTGCTGCGGCCCATCAATCCGCACGAATACCACGTCGACCTGTCCAAGCCGCTGTGGGACCTGAAACAGCGGCTGCTGCACCAGATGCGGCCGGCCCGGTGAGTGCGCTGAAGCGGTCGGGCAAAGGAGACGTTACGGGGAGGAGGGTTGTCCATGCGGGTCATCAGAATCACCCCGCGCGGTTACTGCCACGGCGTGGTCGATGCCATGGTGTTGGCGAAACAGGCCGCTGAGGACCCGTCGCTGCCGCGCCCGATTCACATCCTCGGGATGTTGGTGCATAACCAGCACGTGGTGGACGCCTTGGCGCAAGCGGGCATTGTCACGTTGGACGGGCCGGACCGCTTGTCTTTGTTGGAGCAGGTGGAGACCGGCACGGTCATTTTCACGGCACACGGCGTCTCGCCGGAGGTCAAGCGGCGGTCGGCAGAGCGCGGCCTGCACGTGATTGACGCCACATGTCCGGACGTGACGCGGACCCACGAGTTGATTCGCGATCGCGTAAGCCAAGGGTACGACATCGTCTACATCGGTCGGCGCGGCCACCCCGAGCCGGAAGGCGCCATGGGTGTCGCACCAGGCCGCGTTCACTTAGTCGAGAATCACCAGGACGTGGAAGCACTCGCACTCGACAACGACAAGATTGCGGTGACGAACCAAACCACCATGAGCCAGTGGGATACAGCCGAACTCATGGAAGCCGTAAAGCGCAAGTACCCGCAGGCGGAAGTGTACAACGAGATTTGCAATGCCACCCAGGTTCGTCAGCAGGCGGTCGCGGAACAGGCCAAAGGGGCGGATTTGTGCATCGTTGTCGGGGATCCGCGCAGCAACAATTCCAACCGGTTGGCGCAAGTGTCGGAACAGATTGCCGGGACGCCGGCCCGGCGGGTGGCGGATGTCAGCGAGATAGACCCATCGTGGTTGAAGGGCGTGCGGACAGTCGCGGTGACTTCAGGGGCTTCCACGCCGACCGCAGTGACGAACGAGATCATTCAGTATCTCGAACAATTTGACGAAGGCAATCCGGAGACGTGGGTGCCGAAGCGGACGATGGACATCAACCGCCTGTTACCCGCCGTGCACAAGTAGGCGTTGGGCTGTGAAACTGCTGCTCTTGCTCGCGCTTCTTTTAGTGCTGGCCGGCGTGTGCACGTACGTCCGCCGGCGGACGGGCCGCCGGCTGTTCACGTTTTTGGCCGTCGTGACCTGGGTGGCGTTTCTTGCCCTGCTTGGCTTTGTCGCGGGTTATCAGGCGGGTGAACGCGGCGTGCACGTGGCGCGGATCCTGTTTTGATGACGCGGCACCCGATGAACCGACCTCGCGAAGAGGGTCGGCGAAACGGAGGCTTCCCGATGGAACGACTCGTGCGCGGGATGTTTCTGGCGATGGCGGGGAGTGCGGCCGCCCGCCGCCTGGCCCGCCGCTACGGGCTTTGCCTCGGTGCGGCGCGGTTTGTGGCGGGGGAAACGATTGATGCGGCCATCGAGGTGGTCCGGAAGTTGAACCGTTCGGGCATGTCCGCCATCCTCGACCATTTGGGCGAATTTGTCCAAGACGCTGCCGAGGCGGCGGCTGTGGATGAGCTGCTGGCGGCCTTGGCGGCCATCACCGCCGCCCGCGTCGATTCATCGGTATCCGTGAAACTGATGCAGCTTGGCCTCGACGTGGACCGCGAGCTGTGTGCCGCCAACCTCCGCCGGATCCTTGCTGCGGCGCGGGACTGCCAGCTTCAGGTCACCATCGACATGGAAGACTACCGGCACTGCCAGGCCATTTTCGACCTGTTTGAACAGATGCGGCGCGAGTTTGACAACGTCGGCACGGTTGTGCAGGCGTACCTGTACCGCAGCTTTGAGGATGTGCTGCGGCTGGGCGCCATGGGTGCGCACCTGCGGATTGTGAAGGGAGCCTACCGTGAACCGGCTTCGGTCGCGTATCCGGACAAGTCGGACGTGGACGCGAATTACGTGAAATTGATGGAGGCGAGCCTGCTCGGACCCGGCTTTACGGCCATCGCCACGCACGATGAGCAGATCATCCGGCACGCCATTTCGTTCATCAGCGCTCGCGGCCTGTCCCGGGACAAGTATGAATTTCAAATGTTGTACGGCATTCGGCCGCAGCTGCAGATGCGTTTGGCGGAAGCCGGCTATCCGGTGCGCATCTACGTGCCGTACGGTACCGACTGGTTCGGGTATTTCATGCGCCGGCTCGCCGAGCGACCGGCCAATGTCGCTTTTGTCCTGCGCGGGCTCATGCGCTGAGGGGGCTTCCGCGCCGGTGTTCCGGGTTCGCTCGCTCCTCGCTGTCGCTCACCTCTCACTGTACACGGACCGGTACAAATCGGCCCACGCGTTCGCTGTCCGTTGCCAGGTGAACTGGCGGGCGCGCTGCCGGGCACCGCGGCGCAGTTGTCGCCATCGCAACGGACGCGCGGCAAGGTCCCTCAGGGCGTTGGCAAACGCGGCGGGATCGCGGAAACGGGTGACAAGCACACCGGCGTCAGGTGTGACGACTTCCGGGATGCCGCCCTGCCGGCTCGCGACCACCGGCAATCCGGCGGCCATGGCCTCGAGGTTGACGAGCCCAAACGCCTCCGGCGCTTGTGACGGGCAGACGAACACGTCGGCCGCGTGGTAGTATCGCGCCAGTTGGTCTGGGGGCACGAATCCGGCCCAGTCAACCGCCAATCCGCTCGCCATCCGCCGCAGGCGGCGCGCGTATGCCGCCTCCCAAGGAGGCGTGCGGCCGACAATGGTCAGTGTGACCGGCACTCCGCGTCGCCGGAGCTGGCGGACCGCTTCCACCAACACGTGGACTCCCTTCCCCCTGTCTCATACACATCTCCGCGCCC
>JADGIC010000204.1 GCA_019683615.1 Alicyclobacillaceae bacterium
GGGTGAAGCACGTATTACGGGAGCTGGCGAGATCGCCACATACGGTTGCATAGGCACTGTACTCGGTGAGGTCTCCCCTACCGAAGCTTGACACGGACCCCCTCACGCGTTCGTTGACGCTCAGGAAGCGAGGATGATAAAATCGTAGCAATTCGACTGAACGTTGAGGTGTGTCCCGTTTGAAGTCTAGCTTCCCTGTGCACGTGATAGAGATTGAGCAGCGTTTGCGCCAAATCGCGGGCGTGGTGCGCAGGCGGGGCCGGTTGTTGTTGGAGAAGTACGGTATCACGCCGCCTCAGTTTGACGCCTTGGTGATCTTAAACCGGGATGGCGACTTGACCATTGGCGATTTGAGCAACCGGCTGTTCTTGGCGTACAGTACAACCACGGACCTCGTAGACCGCCTGGAACGGGCCGGGTTCGTCATGCGTCAACGTGACGCCGAGGATCGCCGCGTGGTTCGCGTCAAACTGTTGTGTGCCGGGGTGGAGTTGTACGAGCAGGTTTTGGACGCCCGGCGCGCTTACCTGCAATCCATCCTGGAATCGATTGACCCTGCAGAGCACCAAAAGATCCTCGACGTGCTGGTACTGTTGGACACCAAGATGTCGGAGACGTGAGGTTGTGCAGAACGCGTGAAGATTGCGCACGCTTTTGGTCACCACCCCGTACGATGCATCAGTCGACCAGCGAGGAGCGTGATATCGTGCGGAGTGACCAGCCGATTGGCGTGTTTGACTCTGGTATCGGAGGTCTGACCGTCGCGGCGGCAATCGCGGAGGCACTGCCGAACGAACGGATTTTTTATTTTGGTGACACGGCCCGGTGTCCCTACGGGGATCGCTCGGTCGACGAAGTGGTGTCGTTCTCTCGGCAGGTGTTGGACTTTTTATACGCGCTCGGGGTGAAAATGCTGGTGGTGGCGTGCAACACCGCAACGGCAGCCGCTTTACCGGCGTTGCGGTCACGCTACCCGGTTCCGGTTTTGGGTGTCGTTGAGCCCGGCGCGCGAGCGGCCGTTGCCGCGAGTTCGCGCGGGCGGATTGGCGTCATCGGTACGGCGGTCACGATTCGGAGCGGCGCGTATGAGCAATCGATTAAGAACATCATGCCAGATGCGCAGGTTTGGAGTCTCGCCTGTCCGTCCTTGGTGCCGTTGGTCGAGCGCGGCGAGTGGTCCGGACAAGCGGTGGAGGAGGAGGTCCGACGCGCACTGGCGCCGCTTCGCTGGGTCGATTTGGACACGTTGATTCTCGGATGCACGCACTATCCGCTGCTTCAGGGCGTCATTCAGCGGGCGATGGGCAACGGGGTACGGTTGATCTCTTCCGCGGAGGAAACGTCGCGGGAAGTCGGGCGAGTGTTGGCGTCTTTGTGCCTGTTGCGCAGAGCCACGGAGCCTCCCGTACACCGCTTGTTTACGAGTGGAGACCCGGAGAGGATGGCGGTCGCTGCCCAGCGTTGGCTGTCTGTCCACCATGCCCTGGAGGGTGCGCGGGTGGAACTGGTCGCTGACTGGGCTGCGGCGCCGACGTTGTGACGCCGCGGGGGCCAGGCGTGGTCTCCGACCGATGCCTAGAGAGGAGGTGCATCCCGTGGCGGCTGTGTGGCACTTGGCCTCGAAAAATCGACACAAGTTGGCCGAATTTGCGGCTCTGTTGGCACCGTGGGAGGTACATTTGCAGCTGCTGCCGCCGGATGTACCGGATTGTCCGGAACAGGCGGAGTCGTTTGAGGCCAACGCGTTAGACAAGGCTGTGTTTTACAGCCGGTACTGCGGCGGCTGGGTGCTGGCGGACGACTCAGGTCTTTGTGTAGACAGATTGGGAGGTGCTCCCGGCGTGCGTTCAGCGCGGTTCGCCGGGGTTCACGGCGACGATGAAGCAAACAACCGCAAGCTGTTGGACGCTTTGTCGGGGATGTCGGGAGATAGCCGCCGGGCGCAGTTTGTCTGTGCACTGGCGCTGTGGAACGGTTCGACCCGGCAAGGGCTGGTGGCCACCGGTGCGGTTGCCGGCGTGATCGCGGAAAGGCCGGTCGGGTCTGGCGGATTCGGCTACGACCCGCTGTTCCTCTTGCCCGAACTTGGTCGTACGTTCGCGGAACTCCGAGCAGAGGAAAAGAACCGGTATTCACACCGGGCGCGAGCGGTGGAGGCCTTGATGCGGTTGTGGAGGGGACAAGCGGATGCGCATCTGCTTGGTGAGTGACAGCCACCGTGCGCGGAACGAGTTGTTGCGGGCCGTGAAAAACGCGCAACCTTTTGACGCGGTGATTCACGCGGGAGACGAGACGTCCGATGCGGATTGGTTGGTGAAGCGCGTCAGCTGGCCGTTGTACGGGGTCAGCGGGAACTGGGATGCGGTTTCGGCGCGGTACCCGGCCGAGCGGATTGTCGACGACTTCGGCCCGCGCTTGTACGTGACCCACGGTCACCGGCTGCGCGTCAAAGAGAGCCTGGAATGGTTGGCTGGGCGGGCACATCAAGTGGGCGCCGGGATCGCGGTGTACGGGCACACGCACATCCCTGCCGTGGACTGGGTGCAGGGGGTGTTGTGCGTCAATCCCGGGAGTTTGTCGTCTCCGCGTGGTCACCGGGAGCGCACGGTTGCTGTCTTGGAATTCGCAAACGCGCCGTCCCCGGACGGCTGGACGGTCAGGGTTGTCCATATAGACGACCGCGGCCACATCGTCAGCAACATATCCGCGCTGGTCAAGGCCGGGGCGTAGCAGCGGGGCCGCAGACACCGCCGTCGTGACGCAGGCGCCTCGGACGCCCTTGATTTCCACGGCTGTGTTCGTGTACACTGTTGGCGCGGTTGGAACCGACCGGTCAGCCGCTGCTGCGTGGCACGGCGGGACTGGCGGGTACGGGTGCGGGCGGGTGTAGTTCAGTGGCAGAACTCCAGCCTTCCAAGCTGGATGCGAGGGTTCGATTCCCTTCACCCGCTCCATTAAAGCT
>JADGIC010000205.1 GCA_019683615.1 Alicyclobacillaceae bacterium
CTTCCCACGGCCCCGCCCCGGCGACCTCCCGGAGAGCCCGGCGGCGCGGGCCCCGCTGCGGTTGCCGCGGCGGGGCATCGCCGCGTTATGTCTCGGCTGGGTGTGCCAAGTGCTGGTGTGGGCGTAAGGGTCCCGGCGCCCTTCACGCGGGGGATCCCGCCCTGCGCTACGCCAACCGGGCAGACCACCGGCCGGCCCAGCGGTTGCAAGCCAAGGTCCGCCCGTCCGTTGCGCAGTGGCACCGCCAACGCCTACGACACGCGTCGTTCTCCGATTCGCGTTCCACAGCGACAATCCGTCCGGCCACACACGTGATCGGCCGGACGTGGTACTCACCCGCCGACAGACACACGCCCCTGCAGCATCAGACCATGGCTGCTGGAAATACGTTCAGCCCCGCACCTGAGCAGGAAATGAGACGATGTTGGCGTAGTTTCTCCTGAAGCAGGCGTAAGTTTGTCTCGGGAAAGCGGAATGCCAGGGAAAACGACCGTCGGGGAGGACAACGCATGCGCGGAATGAAACTGCTGCCAACGCTCGCTGTGACCACCGCCGTGTCGCTCGGGCCAGGGGCCGTCCCCCAGGCGTCGGCCGCTGTCATCCAGACGAAAGCCGCTCTCCAGCAAGCATTACACACCAATCTCGAGCAGCGAAAAACCAGCTTTACGGTAACCGCATCTGCCAGTTTATGGGGAAGCGTCTCACAAGCGATGAACGCCGCCCTTCACAGTGACCCGTACCTAGCGAATGACTATGAATCCTCGCGGTGGGGAGCTGCGCTGGACGGCAGCTTGATGACGATACATGTCAACATGCGGTACCGCGAAACCGCGGCGCAGTATCAGTACGTACAGCGGCGTGTGGAGCAGATCCTGCAGCAGATCATCAAACCTCGGATGCTGGACGTGCAAAAGGAATTGGCCATTCACGACTACATCGTGCTGCACGCCAAGTACGACACCACCCTGCAGCACGTCACGCCGTACGACTTGCTGACCAAGGGCACGGCCGTCTGCCAAGGTTACCAGATGTTAACTTACCTGATGCTCACGCGAGCCGGTATTCCGTGCAAGATGGTCAACGGCACCGCCGACGGCGGCAGCCACGGTTGGGTCATGGTCAAGATTGCCGGCCAATGGTACCACCTGGACACCACCTGGGACGACCCGGTGCCGGATCAGCCCGGCCGCGTCCGCTATGCCTATTTCAACCTGACGGACGCCCAAATGGCTCGCGATCACGCCTGGAACCACACCGGCCTCCCGCCCGCCACGACCGACTTCCTGCAAACGGTTCTCGCCCACAGCGAAGACTCGTCCGACGCCGCCCGGGCTTGGAGGCAGGTGTTCATGCACACAGGCGAGTACCTGGAGACAGACGCGTACACCTTCACCGATCCGCAGAAACTCGCGGCAGCTATGGAATCCCACCTCAGCACCGGTACGAGGGCCTCGTTCTCGTTCCGCGTACCCGTGACACTCATCCCGATCCTGCCCACGCTCGCCTTGCCGGTCGCGGTGAGATTCGCATACCAGCCGGACCCCCGCGACCCCGGTTACGACATCGTGACCGCGGAGGCAAGCGGCTGAGTGACACGGCTCCAGTGACACGATGGCTTGGCGCTACCTGTTTACAGGAGTCGAATCCTTTCTGCTTCTGTTTCTCATCTCTCACGATTGGGTGCTCCTGCCGCCATGGACGGATGCACGTGTTCGAAGGCAACCTGAGGCCCAGGCCGCCCGGCGGGGGCATTCAGTTGTTGGCCGGCTTAGCGAGCACGAACGTGTTGCCGTCCGGGTCCTTGAAAATGGCTTCCACACCGCCCCACGGTGCCCGGCGGGCGGGCTGCACAAACTCGACGCCGCGGGCGCTCAACTCGCGGTACGCAGCTTCCACGTCATCACAGGTGAACGCCACGTTCTGAAAACCGCCGATGCGATTCTCCATCCCGGGCGGCGTAAACAAGACGACCAGCGTCTCCGCACCCGGCGGGCGCAGTTCAATCCAGCGCTGGCCGGGGCCGAACGGCTGGTCAGTAACGACTTCAAACCCCAGCTTGTTCGCATAGAAATCGAGGGCCCGGTCCTGGTCGGATACGGGAATGCTGACGAAGCGAACGCGAATCACCGCTCCCCACTTCCTTTCGCAAGTCCAACGTTCTGAAGCATCCTTTGTTCCCCCACAGTCTACGCAAACACGTGTCGCCGGACAAGCGCCGCGTGCTTGACGGGACGGAAACCGGTACAATGGATCACCGAACAATCTCTGCATCACCATGGTCGAGATCGACGTGCACATTGGGGGACTCAGTCAGCAGATGAAGCGAATCTGCGTCTTTGCGGGATCCAACCTGGGCAGTCATCCGGCGTACCGGACCCAAGCCCGCCGGCTCGGGGAGGCCATTGTCAAGCATGGTTTCGAGTTGATCTACGGCGGATCAAAGGCAGGCTTGATGGGCATCGTGGCGGATCGGGTCCTCGAACTCGGGGGCAGAGTGATTGGCGTGATGCCCACAACGCTGTTTCGCTCGCTGTCCCGGGGCGAGGTCGTTCACACCGGCCTAACGGAACTGGTCGAAGTCAAGGATATGCACGAACGCAAGGCGACCATGGGCAACCTGTCCGACGCCTACGTTGCCCTGCCCGGCGGTTACGGCACGCTTGAGGAGTTGTTTGAGGTCATCAGCTGGGCACAGCTGGGTATCCACCACAAGCCCATCGGGCTTCTGAACGTGGAGGAGTACTACGTGCCGCTGATGCGCCTGGTCGATCACGCCGTGCAAGCGGGCTTCGTCCCCGCTCGGGGCAAGGACCTGCTGATCACCGCGGACGATGCGGCAACACTCGTCGACCGCCTGCAGGCGGCCAAGGGCCCCCTGTCCAAGCCCCCGGCCGGCCGGACCCGCCC
>JADGIC010000206.1 GCA_019683615.1 Alicyclobacillaceae bacterium
GTTTCGCAGCCGCGCGCCCCGAGAGCGGCTGCCGGACCTCTGGCTGTACTTGAGCCTCGCACACGCGCCATACCGGCACAGCGAGGAATGGCGGGCGCTCGGTTTGTCTGCGCAAACGGCCGACGAGATGGCGGCCGAAGGCAACCGGTTGTTGAACGTGTTGGTCGCTTGGCTGGCGGAACGAGTCGAGCGCCTGTGGGCGGGTGCGAGCGTGCCGGGCCTTCGGCCTTGACCGGCTGGTCAACCTGAGTCTCCATCCGCGGCGTTTCCCCTCTCGTTGGATCCCCGGATAAACGAGTCATTTCTGGCCATGCTAGCAATGACATTCCATCCATTGCCTAAACCCGAATTCTCACAGCTTCATGACGAATTCTCGAAACCGGCCGACCGTTGTCCTGCCGTGCAGTTGGCATTGCTTGACACTCGGCGACCGGCACAGTTAAGATGGTGTACGTGCAGCGGACACCCAAATCTACATAACGCTTCTCGCGGGATTCGCATGGGTTTGGCAATGGAGGTCAGGGGGTACCGCCGTGTCTGACTTCCAAGAGCACGCGCCAGATGAGTCGCTCAACGCGCTTACGCGCAGACAGTTCTTGACCTACGTTTTGGGGGGAACCGGAGGGTTCATGGCGACGGTGGTCGCATCGCCGCTTATTGTGTCGACCTTTGACCCTCTTCGCCGTCTGGGCGCCAACGCGTTTGCCAACACCCATCACAAGGTGACGGATTTCAGCCGGCAATTGCCGACTTTGATTGAGTACACGGTGCACCGGGACGACGGTTGGAATTCGGCAGACGTCGCGGCGCGCACGTGGGTGATCCTGCTGCCGGACGGTACGCCGTTGGCGATGTCGCCCATCTGCACGCACTTGGGCTGCCAGGTCAACGGCACGCTGGGACCCGACGGCAAGCCCGCGCCGTCCCAGGATGGTCCCTGGTGGTTCCACTGCCCGTGTCACGGCAGCAAATACACAAAGTACGGCATCAATTCGCCGGATTCTCCGGCACCCAGGCCGCTCGACGTCCACAAGGTCAGGGTGGATGACGCGGGCTATTTGTGGTTGGGGCCGCTGCAACAACGCAACCGCTCAGGGCAGGTGATTTAGGGGATGCTCAAAAAGGCGTACGATTGGATTGACGAGCGGTTGAACGTAACGCCGCTGTGGCGCGACGTGGCAGATCACGAGGTGCCCGCACACGTCAATCCAGCCATCAAGATGTCGGCCTTCGTGTACTGTTTCGGCGGGCTGACGTTCCTCGTCATCACGACCCAGATCCTGTCCGGGATGTTCCTGGCCATGTACTACACGCCGGATATCACTAACGCGTGGTACAGCGTGAAGTACATCACGGACGAGGTTCTGTTGGGCAACGTCGTCCGCGGCATGCACTTCTGGGGCGCCAGCTTGGTCATCATTATGATGTTTTTGCACATGCTCCGCGTGTTCTTCACCGGAGCGTACAAGGCTCCCCGGGAGCTGAACTGGGTTGTCGGCGTCCTTCTCTTCTTCGTCGTCCTCGGCTTTGGGTTCACCGGTTACCTGCTGCCGTGGGACCAAAAGGCCTATTGGGCAACGGCCGTCGGCAGCCAGTTGGCCGGTACCGTGCCCTGGATTGGCCCGTACCTGCAAACGCTGCTGCTGGGCAGCCACACCGTGGGCGCGCTGACGTTGACGCGCTTTTTCGCCATCCACGTGTTTTTCTTGCCCGCAGCGCTGCTCGTGTTGCTGGCCCTGCACTTCATCATGATTCGGGCGCAGCATATCGCGGGTCCGCTGTGATGTTGAGGGACAGGCCGCGGGTCGGCGGGCGGGTCCGGCCGGCCCGGCGACTGGCAGGCCGCTGAGCAAGGAGGGAATCGGAGCGTGGCAGCAGGCGAACGGATTCCGGGAACGCCGCGATATCGACACCATTTATTGAAGAATCCAGGGACCGAACCATTTCTGCCCAACTTTCTGTTGAAGGAATGGATCGCGGGTTCAGTGTTTTTATTGGGCTTCATCCTTTGGGTCGTGTTCAACCCGATGGACGTGGGCCCGAAGGCCAACCCGGACGACACGTCGTTTATCCCGGTTCCCGACTGGTACTTTTACTTTCTGTATCAGATCTTGAAGTACTTCCCCGGCAACTACGAAGTGTTTGGCACGGTCGTGTTGCCGCTGGTCGGCGCCTTGTTGCTCCTGTTCGCGCCTTGGCTGGACGTCTCGAAGGCGCGGCATCCGTACAAACGCCCGCTCGCCACGGCCTCGATGGTCCTGGTGACGTTCTTGTGTATCTGGTTGACCAACGAGGCTGCGGTGCAACACCGGGCGGAGGTGGCGGCTGAGCAGGGCGGCGGCGTGTCGGCAGGGCTTCCGGTGCTGCCGAAGGTGCCGGCTTCCCAGATTCATCTGGTGGATACGACGATGCCCGGGTACGAGATTTTCTCCCACACGTGTGCCGGGTGTCACGGGGCGTCCGGTGAAGGCGGATTTGGGCCCCCGGTTTACGCGATCGGAAAGTATTGGAATGAGCAGCAGTTGTACGACTTTGTGATCAAGGGCATGGGCCAGATGCCACCGCGCGGCGGGTTGAGCAGTGACGCAGAGGTTCGCAAAGTGGTGGAGTGGCTCGCGAAACAAAAAGGTTAATCAGACCGCGTTGGCAAACCGCCTTCAGAGCCCCCGCAAAGCCAGGCGTTCGCCTGCCATCGGCACATTCGGCCGAGAGCATGGCGCACGGCTTTGGCCGGCGGGGGCGCGTTTTTGATTCGACGGATTCCGTTGGCGGGACCTGGATGCGTGTGGGGTCTTGTGGCCCGCGTTCTAGAAGGCCGGTGAAAAAGTCTGTCTACCAGGGCAGGGCGGCGTTGTTGTCGAAATAGACGGTAACGACGCCTAAAGAGAGGAATCCGACGTGAAACC
>JADGIC010000039.1 GCA_019683615.1 Alicyclobacillaceae bacterium
GGTGATGGAAGGGCGGGGCAGTTTGACTTGGGAGGTGATCCCCGTGCACGATATTCCGTTGACGATGGGGGGCACCGCAGAATTTCAAGTCGAAAACAGCCTCGCGGCCGTGGCGGCGCTGCGCGCGCTGGGGTTGACACGCCAACAGGTCGCCGCCGCTCTGGGCACGTTCTTGCCGGAACGGGACAACGTGGGCCGACAAATGTTGTACGAACTGCCGGGCGGCTGGGTGGTGCTGGATTACGGCCACAACCCGGAAGGCTTTCGCAAGATGGGGCGGTGGCTCCGGAAACTGCCGCACCGCCGCTTGATTGGCGTCGTCGGCATGCCCGGCGACCGGGCAGACCACGTCATCCGCAGCGGCGCAGATGTGCTCGCCGAACTGTTTGACGGCTTTGTCGTCAAGGAGGACCGCGACTTGCGCGGCCGCGCACCGGGAGAAGTCGCGCACATCTTGGCGGAACGAATTCGCCTGCGGGCACCGGGGAAGCCGTGCATGGTGATCTTTTCGGAAACGGACGCCGTCCGGCAGGCGGTTGCGGCCATGGACGCTGGCGACATCGTCGTGGCGTTTTACGAGAAACTGGAACCGCTGGACGCGCTGATCCGCAGTCTGGGCGGCCGTCCCGTTGCGCTGACTCAGCTGCCGCGGCGGGATGTCGCCGCCGCCTGGACGGGGGAGCCGCTGGCTCAGGCGTGACTCAGCGGGTGCAGCCGCCTCGTTCCGGTTGCTCTTGACGCCGGCGTCTGCTTCGGCCATGCTAGGATCGGCCGAGGTGGGCGGACGTTGTTGGAACGTGCGTATGCGAAAATCAACCTGACGCTGGACGTGTTGGGACGGCGTCCAGACGGGTATCACGAGGTCGACATGGTCATGCAGACGGTCGACCTCTCCGACTTGGTATGGCTGGACGAAACGGACGGTGACGCGATTGAGGTCGAGAGTTCTTCGTCACAGATTCCGGCCGATCACCGCAACCTCGCGTATGTGGCAGCCGACGTGTTCCGGCGGGCGGCAGGTATCCGCCGCGGCGTCCGGATCCGCATCGACAAGAGCATCCCGGTGGCTGCCGGGTTGGGAGGCGGTTCCGCGGACGCCGCCGCTGTCCTGCGCGGACTGAACCGCCTGTGGAATACGGGCTTCTCGGCGGATGAACTGGCGCAGATGGGTGCCCGGGTCGGATCCGACGTCCCCTTCCTGGTGCAATCCGGCTGTGCGATTGCACGCGGGCGGGGGGAACGGTTGGAGCGGGTCGACCACAGCCTACGGGCGTGGGTGGTGTTGATTCGCCCGCCGGTGTTCGTATCGACGGCCGAGGTGTACGAGGCATTGTCTCCTCAGGACTACACGAGTGAGCCTCGCAGCCGCCAGCTGGTGGAACGGTTGGTCGCGGGCGACTTGGAACAGGTGCAGGCGCTGGTGCACAACGGCTTGGCGGACGCCGCCAAGCGCCTGTACCCGGAGATCCTGCAAGTCGAGCGCAGGGTGGAACACCTGTCTCCGGTTCCGGTGCACATGTCCGGAAGCGGTCCCACGCTGTATTGCCTGTTCGCCGCCCGCGGACCGGCCCAGCGCCTGTGGGGTGCCGTGCGCGGGTTCAGCCGGGACGTGTACCTGTGCCGGTTTGTGTAACGCCGGCTCAGGTGCCTCAGACAGCGGTGGCGGGAGGCGGGAGGAGTGCGAAGGTCGGAGCGGTTGATTCGAATGACGCAGCGGCTGTTGGATCGCCCGCATCAGCCGTTGTCCTTGTCGGAGCTGTCCGATTCGATGGGGGCGGCCAAGTCGTCGCTCAGCGAGGACGTTGCGATGATCCGGCGGGTACTGGAAAGTGACGGGGCGGGACTCGTCGACACCATTCAAGGGGTCGGCGGGGGTGTGCGTTACCGCGTGGCGGTACCGTCCGGTCTGCGCTCGGCGTTTGTCGAGGATATGGTGGCTCGGTTGTCTGACTCGTCGCGGGTGCTGCCCGGCGGGTTTCTCTTCATGTCAGACGTGTTGGGCGATCCCGACGTGCTGGACATCTCCGGCCGTCTGTTCGCGGAGGCGTTTGATGCGGCAGGGGTCGAAGTGGTGGTGACGGTGGAGACGAAAGGCATTCCGTTGGCGGTGGCGACCGCCCGTTACCTCCACGCACCGGTCGTCGTCGTGCGCCGGGAACACCGGGTGACGGACGGACCGGCTTTGAGTTTGCACTACGTGTCCGGATCGGAGAGGCGGATTCAGACGATGTCCGTGTCAACGAGGGCGATGCCCCGGCAAGCCCGTGCATTGGTCGTCGACGACTTCATGCGCGCCGGCGCGACTGCGCGTGCAGTCATGAACCTGCTGGCAGAGTTTTCGGCGGAGGTGGTGGGTACGGCGGTGTTCATGTCGACGAACAAACCAGCGGCGAAGTTGGTGGACCAGTTCGTGTCGCTGTTCCGGCTGGAGCAGCTCGAGGAAGGGCAACGGGTTCGGGTTGGACCGGGTGACTTGGCTTTGCCTCGTTCCGTCCGCTGACCCGCAGCACGAAAGAGGAGGCGGATTTCAAGGATGCGCGAAGTTTCGACCACCGCAGCGCCAGCCGCGATCGGGCCGTACGCACAAGCTGTTGAAGCGTCCGGGTTTGTGTTCACGTCCGGTCAAATTCCCCTGCGGCCGGACGGCACGATGGTGGATGGCGACATCCGCCAACAGGTTGAGCAGGTGTTGCGCAACCTCGACGCTGTTCTGGCGGCGGCCGGGCTGAACCGGAAACACGTCGTAAAGGCGACCATCTTCCTGACAAACCTGGGCGACTTTCAGACGGTCAACGAGGTGTACGCCGCGTATTTTGGCGAGCACAGGCCGGCGCGTTCGACCGTCCAAGTGGCAGCGCTGCCTCGCGGAGCCGCGGTGGAAATCGAGTTTGTCGCCGTGCGTGCCTGACGGACTTGCTCTGCACCGGCCATCCGTGGCTTGTACCAGCCCACCGCCGGACCGGGCGGAGCCGGTCCACCCGTTGATGATGAAAAAGTGTGAAAAAAATCGCTGTCGCCCGGCAGGATTTTTACTGAAATTGTTGAATTCAGAAAAACAACCGTCAACGGGTAGGTAAAGGGTGGTGAAAACGGTGGAAATCACAGACGTCCGTCTCCGCAAGGTGAGCAGCGAAGGAAGAATGAAGGCCATCGCGTCCATCACCATCGACAGTGAATTTGTGGTGCACGACATCCGCGTCATCGACGGGAACAACGGGATGTTCGTGGCGATGCCCAGCAAGAAGACACCGGATGGCGAATTCCGCGACATTGCGCATCCCATCTCTTCCGCAACCCGTCAAAAGATTCAAGACGCGGTGTTGCAGGAGTATTACCGGATGGATGCGGTGCAAGAACCGAGTGCGTGAGCTGTTTTTTCGCACACGAGCAAGACCACAGGTTTGTGAAGACAACAGGTTGGCGCCTGTCGTTCAGCCCTGGCCATAGCGTCAGGGCTTTTTTGTGTGACAGATGGAAATTGAAATGCCGCAGAGGCATCGGTTACACTGAGGTGGAAAGTGCTCGTGGAGGCGATGCTGTGGCCAGAGCGGCAATCGTGTTGGCGGCAGGTTTGGGCACCCGGATGAAGTCGTCGCGTCACAAGGTCCTGCACGAGGTGTGCGGGAAGCCCATGATCCTTCACATCCTCGACGAACTTGCCCGGCTGCGGTTGGACCAAGTGGTCGTCGTGGTCGGTCAGCAAGGCGAGGCTGTGACCGCCGTGATCGGCGACCGGGCTGAAACCGCTTACCAAGCCGAACAGTTGGGGACGGGTCACGCGACGCAGGTGGCTTTGCCTGTCTTGCGCGGTGACGTCGACACGGTCGTGGTGCTGTACGGAGACGCGCCGTTGATCCGCGCCGAGACGCTGGAGAGACTGTTGGCCGAGCGGGAAGGGACCGGTGCGGCTGCCGTCGTGTTGAGCGCCGAGTTGGACAACCCTGCAGGGTTGGGCAGGGTGATCTTGGCCGCCGACGGCTCGGTCGAACGCGTCGTCGAGGAGAAGGACGCCAGTCCCGCGGAACGCCAGATTCGGCTCGTGAACACCGGCGTCTACGCGTTCCGGACGGCGGATCTCGCAGACGCCCTCAGCGGGCTGACCAACAACAACGCACAACAAGAGTATTACCTGACGGACACCCTTGCCATTCTGCGCGCGCGCGGCCGACTCGTGCGAACGCTGCGGGTGGAAGACGCGGACGAGGTTGCCAGCGTCAATGACCGCGTTCAGCTGGCTGCTGTCGAAGCGATTGCGCGGCGGCGAATTTGCGAGCGCTGGATGCGGGAGGGCGTGACCATTGTCGACCCGGAACGCACGTACATCGGCGCCGACGTTCGGATTGGCCGCGACACCGTAATCCTGCCGGGAACTTTCCTGGAGGGGCAGACCACGGTGGGGGAGCGTTGCGTAATCGGGCCCCATTCACGCTTGACGGGAGCAGAGGTCGCAGACGGGGCGACCATCGAGTACTCCGTCGTTCGCGACAGTGTAGTCGGCCCTGACGCGTCCATCGGTCCGTACGCGTATCTTCGTCCCGGCAGCCGGGTCGGCGCGCGCGTGAAAATCGGCGACTTTGTCGAACTGAAAAACGCCACGGTGGGAGATGACAGCAAAGTCAGCCACCTGGCGTACCTCGGCGACGCCGAGGTGGGCCGCCGGGTCAACGTGGGCTGCGGTGTCATCACAGTCAATTACGACGGTGAACAAAAGCACCGGACGGTGGTGGCTGATGATGCGTTCGTCGGATCGAACGTGAACCTGGTTGCCCCGGTGGTCGTCGGCGAGGGGGCTTACGTTTGCGCCGGTTCCACCATCACCGATGACGTGCCGGCCGATGGATTTGCCATTGCCCGCAGCCGGCAGGTGACAAAGCCGAACTACGTAAAGAATTGGAAACAGACGCGCAGGCGTGCGGACGGACCAGACGCCCGCCGGCAGGTCTCCCTCGCCGGCGATTCGCGCAGCCCGGAGTGAGGGCACCTGCGCGAGAAAGTGACACACCGGGCACCTCCGGTTGAGCATGTCCTCGTGACACCACGCCTTGGTGTCCTTACCGAAAGGCCTATCGAACGATGAAGAAGGAGCATGCACAGCATGTCGGCCAAAGACAACGAACTGGCCTTGTTCACGGGCAACGCCAACCGTGAACTGGCGCAAGAGATCGCGGATCACATCGGGGTTCCGCTCGGGGAGTGTTATGTGGGGCGCTTCAGTGACGGCGAGGTCCAGATCAAACTTGGCGAGAGCGTGCGCGGCACGAACGTGTTCGTGATTCAGCCGACGTCCGCACCCGTGAATGAACACTTGATGGAACTGCTGATCATGATCGATGCTCTGAAGCGGGCGTCGGCACGCACCATCAACGTGGTCATCCCGTACTACGGTTACGCGCGCCAGGACCGCAAGGCCCGTGCACGCGACCCCATCACGGCGAAACTGGTCGCCAACCTGTTGGACAAGGCCGGAGCCAACCGGGTCATCTGCATGGACTTGCACGTCGGTCAGATCCAGGGCTTTTTTGATATTCCCTTGGACCACTTGGTGGCGATGCCGATACTCGCCAACTACTTCAAGAAGAAGCGCTTGGAAAACCCGGTTGTGGTGTCGCCGGATCCGGGGTCCGTGGCACGCGCCCGGGCGTTCGCCGAGCGGCTCGGTGCTTCGCTCGCTATCATCGACAAACGGCGGCCGGAGGCGAACGTCGCCGAGGTGATGAACATCATTGGCGACATCGAGGGGAAAACGGCCATCTTAGTCGACGACATGATTGACACCGCCGGGACCATTACGCTCGGCGCCAAGGCGTTGTTGGAGCGAGGGGCGCGCGGCGTTTACGCCTGCTGCACCCACCCTGTACTGTCGGGCGACGGCGTCAAGCGGCTGGCCGAGTCCGACATTATCGAGGTCGTCGTCACCAACACCATCACGTTGCCGCCGGAAAAGCGCATTGACAAAATCAAAGTGCTGTCTGTCGCCGAGCTGATTGCCGAGGCCATCCTTCGTGTGCACACTAACCGCTCTATCAGCCAATTGTTTGATTGATAGTGTGTGAAGCTGGGAAATCTGTTCAGTGACCGCTGTTTGCGGACCTTGACGGACAGGGGGGCGACATCGGGATGGAACAGATTCAGTTGACCGGTGAAGTGCGGGAAGGAACACAGCGCAGCGTCTTGCGCGCGCTGCGCCGCAGTGGCAAGATTCCGGCCGTTCTGTACGGCCGCGGCATGGAACCTGTCAAATTGGCGGTATCCGAAAAGGAGTTGGCCCGGCGCGGTTTGGGGCACTCGTTCGTCAAGTTGACAGTGGACGGCCGGGCGTATGACGTGTTGGTGCAACATGTGCAGAAAGATCCGTTGTCCGGGAAAATCCTGCACATCGACTTTCAGACGGTGGACCGCGAGCGTCCGGTGGACATCCACCTGCCGGTACACGTTGAGGGCATCGAAGAGGTTGAGCGCCGCGGGCTGGTCGTCCAACAACAGACGAGGGAGGTGGAGGTACGGGCGCTGCCGAAGGACACGCCGGAATTTCTGGAGGTTGACATCCGTCACCTGGAGGCGGGCCAACACCTGACAGTCGCCGATATTCCTTTGCCGCCCGGTGTGCAGCTGCGCTCTGATGGCGACGAGGTGCTCGTGACAGTGTTGGCGCCGCGCCGCGGTTCGGACGAACCGGAGGAGACCGCGGCAGAAGCGTGACTTCACGCGCCGCTGACCACGTGATGAAGCTGATTGTGGGACTGGGCAACCCGGGCGACTCGTACCAGCGGACGCGGCACAATGCGGGCTTCTGGGTGGTGGACGAGCTGGCCCGCAGGTTGGGGACCAAGTGCGACCGGCTGAAGTGGCAGGCGCACGTCGCCGAGTGCCGGTTCGGCGCAGAACGGGTGGTGCTGTGCAAGCCGCAGACCTTCATGAACCGGTCCGGTGAGTCGGTGGCGGAGGTTGTCCGCTGCTTCCGCCTCGATCCACAGCAGGCTCTGTGGCTGATTTACGACGACATGGATTTTCCGCCGGGTGTCGTGAAATTGCGCGAGAAAGGGCGGGCCGGCGGACACAACGGGGTGCGCTCGGTGATTGAAGCGGTCGGCACCGACCAGTTCCCCCGGGTGCGCCTCGGCGTGGGCCGGCCGTTGCCGGGGTCGGATGTCGTCCACTACGTTCTCAGCCCGTTCCCGCCTGAGCAGCGGGAAGTGGTTGAGCAGATGGTGCAAACGGCTGCGGATGCCGTGCTGTACGCGCTCGAGCACTCGTTTGCCCGCGCCATGAACCGGTTCAATGAAGTGAACGGCCGGCACCGCCGACCCGCTGCCGGCGAGGATGCCGCGGGCCAACGCACGGGGATCCCGGATGCACCGGACGGAGGCGCAGGCTGACCGCTTCGGGAAGCTCTTCCTGGCTGGGTTTCGCCGCAGTTCTGTATGAGAACCTCCCCTTCCCCCCATACTAGACGAATAGACGCCCGTGCCAGAGCGGCATCCGCGGGCGGGAGCGGGGGATGGTATGCGGATCGAATACCTGTGCAAATACTGCCGGCACCTGGTTGGCGAATTGGTGCGGCCGGACTGGTCGTTGGCAGACGCCGAGCGGTTCTGCGGCATCCACCACCTGACACCGGTGGAGCGGTCGGAGACGGTGACGTATAATAGGGATCGCGGGGTGATGTACATTCACACCGTGTGCGACTTTTGTCAGCACGCGGTCGAGTTGCACCCCGAGCTGTTGATTGAAGGGAAGTTGCTCCAATAGAACCGATTCGATGGCCTAGCACGAGAAGGGTCCCGCTCGACCTGCGGTGTTCCAAGCCTTAGCGTACAGCTAAGGCTCTTTTGCGTTGGCGACCTGCAGGGATCTAGGGGCTAGGAGGGGTATCGTGTTCGATCTCGTTCGCCTGATGGCTGCGGACAAGGGGTTTCGCGAAGTCGTTGACGAACTGAGGCCGGGTGTTCCGCACACCCTCGTGACCGGGCTGAGCGGGTCTGCCCGCCACCTGTTTTACGCAGCGTTGTATACATTGTGGAAGGAAGCGCATGCGACGTCGCCGATGCTGATTGTGGCGGCCACGATGGGTCAGGCGGAAAGCATCTGGGAAGACCTCCGCGAATTTTTGCCCGATGAGCCGGTTCTGTTGTTTCCCGAGCACGAACTGTCTGTTGTCGACGCCATCGCGTACAGTCCGGACGTGGTTGCCGACCGGCTGCGCACGTTGAAGCATTTGGCACTCGGCCGGCCGGGCGTTGTCGTGGCCACACTGGCGTCCGCGGTGCAACCGGTGGCCCACCGGTTGGCTTGGCAGAATGCAGCTCTCACGTACCGCACCGGTGAGCAGGTGCTGCGCGCGGATCATGTGGAACACTTGGTGCGCATCGGCTACGAACGGGTGGACATGGTGGAGAGCAAAGGCCAGTTTTCGGTCCGGGGCGGTATCGTGGACGTCTTCCCGATGACGGAGGACCGGCCGTTTCGGATTGAGTTGTTCGACACCGAGATCGATTCCATCCGTACGTTCGATCCCGCCTCCCAGCGCTCGCTCGACAAGGTCACAGAGGCTTACGTGGGTCCTGCGCTGGACCTGTTTGTGCCTGCTAAGGTCATGACCGACGCTGCGGACGCGCTGGCCCAGCAGTTGGAACAGCGCCTGCGCACCACAACGGATGCACAACTGCGGGAGCGCCTGCAGTCAACCGTCGGGCAGGACATCCGGCGGCTGTCGTCAGGCTTGCCGTTTTACGGCTTGCTCCGTTACACGGCGCTGTTCCGCGGGCACGTGAGCACGCTGGTCGATCATTGTTCGCTGTCCTCCTTGATTTGCCTGGACGAACCAACGCGGCTTCAGGAGCGCCAGCGCGGGGTGGAAAAAGAGTACACCGAATGGGTCAGCGCCGCCCTGCTGCGCGGGGAATTGTTGAGCGGAACGATGGAGCCGCCTGATTTTCAAAAGGTCTGGGGGCACCGCGGGCCCGGTGTCCAGTGCTCGACGTTTGCCCGCAGCACGGGGCATCACCGGCACGGTCGCGTGTGGAACGTCACCGCCAAGTCGATGCAGAATTTCCACGGCCAGATGAACCTGTTGAAGAGCGAACTGCAGAGGTGGAGCAAGAGCGGCGTGCGGGTGGTGTTCCTGGCAGCCACCGAGGAGCGGGCGGAGCGGCTGGAACGGGTGCTCAGCGACTACCGGATGGAAGTGATGCGCTCCGAACGGCTGCTGCCAACGTTAACGCCGCAGATCTTGGTCGGGAACCTGTCCGGAGGGTTTGAACTGCCTCTGCATCGCATCGCGGTGATTGTCGACACCGAGGTGTTTTCGTCTCGGAAGAAGGGGCGGCGCATCCGGGCGGAGATGTCGGACGCGGAGCGCATCAAGAGTTACCAGGAGCTGAAAGTGGGAGACTACGTCGTCCACGTCAACCACGGGATTGGCAAGTACCTGGGCATTCGGACCCTCGAGATCGACGGGCGGCACAAGGATTACCTGCACCTCCAGTACGCTGGAAACGACACGCTGTACGTCCCGGTCGATCAGATTGACCAGGTACAGCGCTACATCGGATCGGACGACAAGGAGCCGAAGTTGTACCACCTCGGTGGCGGCGAGTGGCAGCGCGTCAAACAGAGAGTTTCCAAGAGTGTGCGGGACATCGCCGAAGATTTGGTGAAGCTGTACGCGGCGCGCCAAGCCACTCCCGGTCATGCGTTTTCGCCGGACACGCCGTGGCAGAAAGACTTTGAGGCGATGTTTCCCTACGAGGAGACGCCGGACCAACTGCGCGCCATCGAAGAGATCAAGCGCGACATGGAGAAGCCGCGCCCGATGGACCGACTGCTGTGCGGAGACGTCGGCTACGGGAAAACGGAGGTCGCCATCCGGGCGGCGTTCAAGGCGGTGATGGACGGCAAGCAGGTAGCGGTGCTGGTGCCCACCACCGTCTTGGCGCATCAGCATTACGAGACGTTCAAGGAGCGATTTGCCGGATTTCCGGTGACGATTGAGGTGCTCAGCCGGTTCCGCAGCCGCTCGGAGGCGCAGGCGGTACTGGCTGGTTTGCGCGACGGCAGTATCGACATTGTCATCGGGACGCACCGGCTGTTGCAAAAGACGGTCCGGTTCAAGGACCTTGGGCTGTTGATCGTCGACGAAGAACAGCGGTTCGGCGTGACCCACAAGGAACGGCTGAAACAGCTGCGCACGAACGTCGACTGTCTGACGCTTACCGCGACACCCATCCCGCGCACGTTGCACATGTCAATGCTGGGCGTGCGGGACCTGTCCATCATCGAAACACCGCCGGAAAACCGCTTTCCGGTGCAGACGTACGTGGTTGAGTACAACGAAAGCCTGATCCGGGAAGCGATTGAACGGGAATTGTCGCGCGGAGGCCAGGTGTACTACCTGTACAACCAGGTGAACGGCATCCGCTCGATGGCAGACCGGGTTCAGCAGCTGGTGCCTGACGCGCGGGTGGCGGTGGCGTACGGGCAGATGCCGGAGGACGAGTTGGAACGGGTGATGCTCGACTTCCTCGAAGGGGACATTGACGTCCTGGTCACTACCACCATCATCGAAACCGGCCTCGACATCCCGAACGTCAACACTCTGATTGTCTACGACGCAGACCGGTTGGGCTTGGCCCAACTGTACCAGCTGCGCGGCCGCGTCGGGCGTTCCAACCGCATTGCCTACGCGTATTTCACCTACCAGAAGGACAAGGTGTTGACAGAAGTGGCGGAAAAGCGGCTGCAGGCCATCAAGGAGTTCACCGAGCTGGGCAGCGGCTTCAAAATCGCGATGCGCGATCTCGCCATCCGTGGCGCCGGTAACCTGCTGGGCGCGGAACAACACGGTTTCATCAATTCGGTCGGCTTCGACATGTACAACGAGATGTTGGCGAAGGCTGTGAAGGAAGCGCGCGGCGTGCAAGAGGAAGAGCTGCCGGAGCCGACTCTGGACTTGACGCTGGAGGCGTACCTTCCGGACACGTTCATTCCGGACCCGGCGCAGAAAATCGCGATGTACAAAAAGTTCAAGTATGTTCGGAGCCTGGAGGCGGCGGACGAACTGACCGAAGAACTGATTGACCGTTACGGGGATTTGCCGGAGGCCGTTTTAAACCTGCTGGACGTCACCCGCATCAAGTCGTATGCGATGCAGTACGGCATTGAGAGCATCAGTTCGCAAGGAGCTGAGACCGTCATTCGGTTGCGCCCGGATGCCATTCGGTACGTCGACCCGGGCAAGCTGTTTTTGCTCACCCGCAAGTGGAAAGGAGAGTACTCCAAGAAGTCGACAGGCGCTCTGCAGGTGGCATTCCGCACGAAAGGAATGTCAGACCGGGAAACGTGCCGGTTTTTGTTGCAGTTCCTGGCAGAATTTCGGGAGGTGCTGAAGGAAGAGCGGGGGTTGGTGTCCAGCGGATCGCCCGGAATGGCCGGAAACGTGTAGGAATGGCGGAAGAGGAGGAGAACAGATTGCACAAGCGACGTCATTGGAACCGATGGTTGGCCGGCGGGTCTGCGGTTCTCGCCTTTGCGTTGGCCGGATGCAGCCAATCCCCCAACAGCGAGGCCAACACCACCGCGCCGGCTCAGCAGCCGAGCGCCAGCCTGCCCAAGGAGCCGGTCTACTCCGGACCGGTGGTGGCCACATACCGAGGCGGTACACTGACGAAAGGTGAGTTGGACAAGCAGTACAACCTGATGCTGCTGATGGCGGGATTGGGCACCAAGCCGCCGACGAAAAGACAGTTCCTGGAGACGTACGTCGTGTATTACAAGTATTTGTACGGCAAGGCCGTCAAGGAGACGAAGGCGGCGCTTGACACCAACTCTGTACAGCAGATTTACGACGAGGAGATGTCCCAGCTGGCCTCCCAGTACAACGGCAAGCAAGGGCTTCAAAAGAAGATGAAGGCCCTCGGCGTCAGCGCGGACGACCTTCGCCTGTACATCGAAAAGTACCAGTACCTGGTACAA
Source organism: Alicyclobacillaceae bacterium (assembly GCA_019683615.1). GTDB lineage: Bacteria > Bacillota > Bacilli > Alicyclobacillales > Alicyclobacillaceae > JADGIC01. The sequence goes on from JADGIC010000039.1 coordinate 11,971, forward strand.
TACATGCAGGAACAGATGAAAAACGTCCAGGTCAGCGACGCCCAGGCGGAGGCGTACTACAACAAGCACAAGTCGGATTACATCCAGGTCACGGTGGACCAGATCCTCGTCAACTCGGAGAGCCAGGCGAAACAGATCGAGGCGAAGCTGAAGGCGGGCGGCAATTTCGCGAAGTTGGCGGACCAGTACTCCCAAGACCCCACCGTTCAAAACAACCACGGCCACATGGCCGACACGCTGGTCAGTGATTTTGTCGCTCCGTTCGCGAACGCCTGCCGTACTCTTCCCATCGGGCAGATCAGCGATCCCGTGCATACCCAGTACGGGTATCACATTCTGCGCGTCGACAGCCGCAAACAGCTGTCTTTCAAGCAAGCGGCGGACGACGTGAAGCAGAAGCTGCAGTACCAGGCGGAACAGGCAAAACAGGCACAGATCCTGACCTCCGCCAAGAAAGAGGCCGACGTCAAGGTCATCGTCAAGGACGCGGAGCTGTGAACGGAGCTAACGGCGCAGCCGCCTGCGGGATTGGTCCCGCAGGCGGCGCTCGTATAGTCGCCAACGGGCTGAATCATAATAATGGCACGTCAGGCATCTGCAGACTCGGGCAAAATCCCGGCGAGTCGTCCCGGGCGATGGTCCCCGGTGAAATTACGGCAATCGAGGTGAAGGCTGTTCAAGACCAACACGGAGGGTGAGGGATCAACGCTTGAAAGCAACCGGCATCGTGCGAAGAATTGATGACCTCGGTCGTGTCGTGATTCCGAAGGAAATTCGGCGGACGCTGCGAATTCGCGAAGGGGATCCCCTGGAGATCTTCGTCGACCGGGACGGAGAAGTGATCCTGAAAAAATATTCTCCGATCGGCGAGTTGGGTGATTTCGCTAAGGAGTATGCGGAGTCTTTGGCGGACTCGACTGGACATGTCGCCATGATTGCGGATCGTGACATCATAATCGCCGTTTCGGGTGCATCCAAGAAAGAATTCCTGGAAAAGCCCATCAGCGAAGACATCGAGCAAGCGATGGAGGAACGCAAGACCATTCTGAACACCAGCCCGGGGGAGTACACTGTGGTTCGGGACCGGCCGGAACGGTTCAGTTCCCGGGTGGTCGCTCCCATCATCGCCGCGGGCGATCCGATTGGGGCTGTCATCATGGTCTCGCGGGACGAGAGTGTTCGCATGGGCGACTTGGAACGGAAGTTGGTGGAGACGGCGGCAGGCTTCCTGGGCAAACAGATGGAACAGTGACGACGGAACAGTGACCATACGTCTGGCATCGGCCCGCACCCTGTGTGCACACGGGGTGCGGGCTTTTTTGTCGGCGCTCCTGTGCGGTATTGCGCCGCCGCCGCAAGGGCCGGCCAAACGTGTTGCCCGGTTCCGGCGTACCGGGAGTCGTTGGGACTATCCAGCCACCTTTGTCCATAGGTATGATAAGGACGAAGGTGGACAGGGGGGAGCCGGGTGCCGCATCGAACAGGCTTTGTCCGCGGCGCCGTACTGCTGGCGGGTGCCACAGCCGTGTCGAAGCTGTTGGGGTCGGTGTACACCATCGTGCTGCAGAACGTGATTGGCGACCGCGGCATGGGGTTGTACCAGATGGCGTACCCCATCTACGCCACGTTGTTGGCGGTCGCCACCGCCGGGTTTCCAGTGGCCATCTCGAAGCTCGTGTCGGAGCGCGTGGCCGTTGGGGACCCGGACGGTGCACGGACCGTGTTTCGGATCGCCTGCGTGTTGCTGACGCTTGCAGGCGCTGCGTGCTGTGCTGTGTTGTTCGCAGGCGCCGACGTGTTTGCCCGCCTGGCGGGCGATCCTGCCTCTGCCGGGGCCATCCGTGCCATCGCTCCGGCTTTGTTGGTGGTGCCTGTGATGAGCGCGCTGCGCGGCTACTTTCAAGGGTATCAGTGGATGGAACCGACAGCGTCCTCACAGGTGGCGGAACAACTGGTCCGCGTCGCCACCATCCTGGGCCTGGCCATCGGCTTGGTGTGGGCGGGGTTTGGGGTCCCGTACGCCGCCGCAGGTGCGGCGTTTGGCGCGGTCACCGGAGCGCTGGCAGGGATGATGGTGCTGTTGAGGTACTGGCGTCGCCACGAGCCGGCGGCTGCGCGGCCGTCCCGCCGTCACGGTCCGTCCAGGTCCGCCTTGTCGAGGCAGTTGCTGTACATCGCGTTCCCTGTCAGTCTGGGCGCACTGGTGGTGCCGTTGGTCAACAACGTGGACGTCTTGACTGTCGTCAATCTGCTGAAGGCGGCCGGGGTCAGCCAGGATCAGGCGACCGCCGATTTTGGATTGTTGACGGGTCGGGCGTTCAAACTGATGATGTTGCCGACCACGCTCGCTGCAGGGATCGGCATCGCCGTGATGCCGGCGGTGTCGGAGGCCTTTACGCTGGGATGGCGGGATGTGGCAGCAGATCGAATGGCGACGGCGATCCGCCTGACCGTGACGCTCGCCCTTCCAGCCTCTGCAGGGCTGGCCCTGTTGGCCGTTCCGTTGGATATCGCTCTCTTCCGCGACAGCGCCGGAGCGGGTGCGATTCAGGCGATGGCATTCGCAACGGTGTTTGCGAGTCTGCAGACGACGTTGGCGGCTGTACTGCAAGGGGCCGGTTGGATGTATCTGCCGGTCGTCAACTTGCTGTTGGCAGCGTTGTTCAAACTGGCGGGTAACCTCGCGTTGATCCCTGTGTTGGGGATTGCCGGCGCCGCTTGGGCGACCGTGGGCAGTTATGTGGCGGCGAGCGCTCTCAACCTGTGGGCCGTCCGCCGGCGTTTGCGCGAGCCGGTCGACTGGAGCGGTTGGTTTGGCAGGCCGTTGCTGGCGACGTTCATCATGTCAGCTGCTGTCTACGCGATGGTCAGGCAGGCCGAGGAGTGGACCGGATTCACCGGGCGGGCGGAGTGTGCCGCCGTCTGCTTGGTTGTCGCCGCACTCGGCATGCTGGTGTACGGGATGGCGCTGTTGGCTGCAGGCTCGCTCCGGCGGGAAGAACTGAAGGCGATTCCCAAAATCGGCCCGCAATTGGTATCCTGGTGTGCGAGGATTGGACTGCTGCGCTGATGTGGGGGATGGCGTTGGCGACGATACGCGTGGTGGGGCTCGGGCCCGGGGATTGGTCGGCGATGCCGCTGGGCACCTACGAGCTGTTGAAGTCCGGCCGGCCGGTGTATCTGCGGACCGCGGTGCATCCGGTGGTTCCTCGCCTTGAGGCGGAGGGCGTGACGTTTTTGTCGTTTGACACAATGTACGAACGTGCCCGCCAGTTCTCAGAGTTGTACCGTGAAATCGCCGCCGCTTTGATCCGCGAGGCACAGCGGCACGGGGATGTCATCTACGCGGTTCCCGGGCACCCGTTGATGGCGGAACAGACGGTACAACACCTGTTGGCATCCGCCAGCGTCGACGTTGTGGTGGGGCCGGGGCAAAGTTTTCTCGACCCGTCGCTCGCGCTGGTGCGGGCCGACCCCGCAGAAGGCTTTCTGCTGTTGGACGGCACCGCCTTGCACAGCCAGCAATTGCGGCCGGATATGCACACCTGGATTGTGCAGGTGTTCAACCGGGATGTGGCGTCCGAGGTCAAGCTGACCTTGATGGACGTGTATCCGGACGAGTACGCTGTCACGGTGGTTCGAGCGGCCGGTGTACCCGGCGAAGAGTCCTGCCGACATGTGGCGCTGTACGAGCTGGATCGGATTGAGGTTTTGGACCACCTGACGACGGTGTTTGTGCCAAGGACGGAGGACCCGCTCATCCTCCGCCGGGATCCTTGGTTTGTGGCCGGGTTGGTGGAACGGCTGCGCGCTCCGGACGGGTGTCCCTGGGACCGCAGCCAAACGCACCGGAGTCTGCGCCCGTACGTCTTGGAGGAGGCGTACGAAGTGGCCGATGCCATTGACGGCATGGATGATGAAGGGGATGGCGAACAGCTCGTCGGCGAACTGGGAGACCTGTACCTGCAGGTGTTGTTGCACGCCCAAATCGGGCAGGAAGCCGGGGCGTTCAACTTGCGCGACGTGTACGCCGCGCTGGTGGACAAGCTGATGCGCAGACATCCGCACGTGTTTGGGGATCGCCAGGCGCGAGACGCCGCTGAGGCGGAACGGCTGTGGCGGACCGCGAAAGCGTCGGAGCAGGGCGGTCAGCTGGGGACCGGTCCGGCCGGCGGTGCGCCGTCGGCGTTGGATGGGGTAAAGTTGGCTCGTCCGGCGCTGATGGCCGCACGGGAATTGCAAGCTGCGGCGGCCGCTGTCGGATTTGATTGGCCGGACGTGCGGGGCGTTTTGGCAAAGCTGCGGGAAGAGATCGACGAACTGGAACACGAAGTGGCGGCCGGGGATGCCGCCCGCGCGGCTGAAGAACTCGGGGATTTGCTGTTTGCCGCCGTCAACGTGGCCCGCTGGCTGGGGGCGGATCCGGAGGCAGCCCTCGCCCATGCCAACCGAAAATTTCGCAGCCGCTTCCTCACCGTCGAGAAGGCGGTGCGCAAGACGGGCCGGGACTGGCATGCGTTCACCCCGGCTGAGCTGGACGCCCTCTGGGCGCAGGCCAAACGAACGGTCGGGCCCGGAAGCAGGAACTGGACAGCAGAAAACCGGGCGGATAGCCGGTGATAAAGCAGGATTTTGCTAGGTGAACACGAATACTTCTGTTCGACATCTCCTGAAGGGAGGCTCTTCCCAGTGAATAAGGTGGATCTGGTCAACAAAGTTGCAGAACGGACTGGCCTGAAAAAGAAGGACGCGGAACTGGCCGTCAACAGCGTGTTCAACATCATCCAGGAAGCGTTGGCGAATGGCGAGAAGGTGCAGGTCATTGGATTCGGGACGTTTGAAACGCGCACGCGCACCGCGCGGTCCGGGCGAAACCCGCAAACGGGCGAGATGATTACGATTCCGGCGTCGACCGTGCCCGCGTTCAAACCGGGTAACAAACTGAAGGAAGTCATTCGCTGAACAGAGGCGCGACTGCGTTGAGGCTGGACAAGTTTCTCAAAGTGTCCCGTTTGGTGAAACGGCGGACCGTCGCGAAGGAGATGTGCGACGCGGGCCGTGTGACGCTCAACGGGCGCATCGCAAAAGCCGCGTCCGAAGTTGCGGTGGGGGACGTGGTGAGCATTCGTTACGGCAGCCGGCTGGTGGAGGTGCGGGTCGACGAGTTGTCCGACAATCCGCGCAAAGAGTCCGCGGCCTCCCTGTACAGTGTGATTCGGGAAGAGCGGCTCACTCAGCCGGTGGACGCGGACGAAGGAGAGCAGGGGGGTGCCGGCCAAGCCGGCACCTTCGGACATACAGATATGGCCTGATACTGTGCAAAAGGGGCAGCTGTACGGC
>JADGIC010000040.1 GCA_019683615.1 Alicyclobacillaceae bacterium
ACCCACCCCCCGCCGCTGTACGCGCAGCGGGCGCGTCAGCAAGGCGTAGGCGACCAAACCCCCTACTGGGAACAACAGGAAGATGAGCACCCACGTGAGCGCCCGCAAGGGCCTGTGCGCTTCCCGCAACGCCACCCACAGGGCGGCTGCCGCGTTTCCCACCCAGATGACTGTCATCAGCAGCAAGGTCTTCCCTCCTCACGCGTAGCTAGGGTGGACGACGCTCCTGCCAGATATGCGAACGGCGATCCGGGCGCACATGGGCCAGAGAGGGTTGGGGAATCCTGAACCTGCACCGCGCTGATTGACGACAAACAGCGGCCGACGCGGGCGCGGCAGCCGCCGCTTCGGCCGCACGCATGAAGCTGGCACCAAAGGAGTGGGTCTTTTCTGATGCGTTCGCCGTCTACCACCGCATTTGATTTGATCTCCCGCGAACAATTGAAGCGGCTGGCTTGGGATGAAGGCCGCAGCGACGCGGAGATCGCACAGATGTTCGGCGTTTCGACGAACAAGGTGTACGAGAAGCGGCGCCAGATGAACCTCGTGCAGGGAGCCGTGAGCGCTGCACAACTGAACGAAATCGTCCGGCTCGCCGAGGCCATCAAAACCCTGCCGTTGGAAGCCATTGAAGAGATCCGGGCGGTCGTCGAACGCTACCGGCCGGCTTGGTGAGCGAACGGCGGCAAGGGCGTCCGCTCGCCGGCGAGGGGCGGCCTCGCCGCTGGTTCCCCGGCCGGCCGGTGAAGCGCTGTCAGGTCCGGTAGTCGCCGTTAATGCGCACGTATTCGTAGCTCAAGTCGCAGCCCCAGGCGGTCGCCTCCGCCAGACCGTCGTTGAGGTGAATTTCCACGGTAATGTCCCGTTCACGCAGGACGGCGGCCGCCGCGGCCTCGTCAAAGCAGACCGGCTCACCTCCGTCGAACGGCGTCACCGCACCCGCCGGACTGCGAAACACCAAGCGGACATGGGCGGGATCGAAAAAGGCACCGGCACGTCCCATCGCGGCGATCACGCGTCCCCAATTGGCGTCCTCGCCGAACATCGCCGCCTTCACGAGGTTCGACGATACCACGGTGCGGGCGAGCTTGCGCGCGTCGTCGACCGTGCGCGCTCCCGTGACGGCAACCTCCAAGAATTTCGTGGCGCCCTCGCCGTCCCGGGCAATCGCCTTCGCCAGAGTCAAGTTCACGTAGTCGAGCGCCTCCCGAAAGCGCTGATCGGCCTCCCCGTCGTGGTCGATAAGCGGATTGCCGGCCAATCCGTTCGCCAGGACGAACACCGAATCGTTCGTGCTGGTGTCGCCGTCGACGGAAATCATGTTGTACGACCGGTTCACGCTGTCCCGCACCGCTGCCGCCAGCCGCTCGCGCGAGATGTTCGCGTCGGTGGCCACAAATGCCAGCATCGTCGCCATGTTCGGGTGGATCATGCCCGAGCCTTTTGCCATCCCGCCGACCGTGACCACTACCCCGTCAATCTCCGTCTGCACACACACCTGCTTTTCGCATGTGTCGGTCGTCAGAATCGCCCGGGCCGCGGCGGTCGCGGCGGCTGGCGAACGCGACACCTGCCGGCTCAGCCGCTGGATACCGTCACACACGAGGTCCACCGGCAGCGGGACGCCAATCACACCCGTCGACGCCACCAACACCTCCTGGGTGTCGACACCGAAGCTCGCCGCCGCCGCCTCCCCCATGCTGATGGCGTGTTCCATCCCGAGGGAACCTGTGCACGCGTTCGCATTGCCGCTGTTGACCACGATGGCGCGGACAGGTTTGCCCTGGGCAATCAACCGCTGCGACCAGAGCACCGGAGCCGCCTTGATGTCGTTGGTCGTGAACATCGCCGCGGCCACCGCCGGCGCCTCGCTGAACACCAGCGCCAGGTCGTCCCCTTCCTGTTTGATCCCCGCGCGCCCCCCGGCCGCCAAAAACCCTCTGGGCCCGGTAATCCCGCCGGAAATCAGCTTCATCCTGACCCCTCCTTCACAGTCGCTGGCTGCCTGCCCGCGGTCGGCGCCATCCGCTCACCCCGACCCGGCGACCGCGGTGCGCCGAGTTGACCGGGCGCGGGCTGGCAAGACGGCCCCGCCTCCACTCCGATGCGCAAGAGACCCCACACCCGGCGCAGACACAGCAACCAGGCCAAGAGGATGCACACGCTGGCGCCCGCCATCCAAAGGATGGCACTGTCAGTCGCGTGCTCAACCACGTTCGTGAACGCAATCCAATCGTACACGAAATGGACGGCGATGCCAGCCGCCAAGCGGCGCGTGACAAATGTGCAAGCCGCCAGCACAAGCCCGGACGTCGACAACGCCAGCCAGGTTGTCAGGCCGTGCTGCGGGTATTCGCCGACGTGGCCCAAGCCGAACAACAGGGAACTGACCACCACCGCGCACGCGAACGCCGACCACCGCCACCCTGGTTGCCTCGCCCAGCGCTCTCTCACCAGCGCCCGGCACCCCCAGACGACGAGAACAATCATCGACCACCGCCACACTTCTTCCGTCGCAGCCAACAGCGACAGGACGAACCCCTCAGCCCAGCCGGTGCGGAGAGAATGGGCCTGCACCGAAGCGCCGAACGACGGGTCGAGGTTCGTCCAGAGGTCGGAGACCATCAGCCCGGCGAACAACCCGATCGCCAGCACACTGCCGTACCGCGCGGCGGGAAGCAGAAACCGGTGTGCGCGCAACCACCCCTGCACCGCCACCCCTTCCGCCGGCCCCAGCCAACGCTGGTCACTGCGGATGCGCCTGTGTAACAGCGGAACCAATACGAACCACGACAGGGCGCACAGACTAAGGTAGCAGACAGCCAACAAGCCGTCGCTGACCGCCTGCGTGCCGGTCGCGGCGGAAACGTCGACGTCGGCCACAAACGGCAGGTTGGCGACCACCAGAAACAACGAGAATATGAACATAAACAGCAGCTTCCCGCCGGGAATGCCGCTGCTCAACCGTTCAGGCAGGTTCTCCCACAACCGTTTCACACCCATCACTCCTGTCAACCACCGGCTCCTGGGCAGCCTGTCAACGCCGGTGTTCCACCAACATTGTTACACCTGCCCGCATCACCGGCCAGAGGGGATGGGTGGAAGCCCGAACACCATGCGATAGTAGCCAGGCGGCCGCTGAACGAAGTCAGCCAACTGCACCTGCTCACCGCTCGCCCGCCAGTGCCCGCTACGGGCATCGAGCACCTGGTGCACGACGGTGTGCGGCACCCGCCCCGCGAGCAAGTCGAGAAAGTCTTCCCGGCGGATGAGGACGAGGGCCTCGACTTCGGCGGGGTTTGGCCGCAGGTCGGACGGCGACACCGCTTCCGCGAGCCAGAACACGTGACACACCTCGCGGTCGACAATCCCCTCCTGCCGGTGTTCGTGCCGAATTGTTCCGACCGCCGACAACGACTCAAACGTGGCGATCACGCCGAGTTCCTCCTGCAATTCCCGTACCGCGTCAGCCAGCCGCTCGCCGGCCGCGAGATGGCCCGCACACGCCACGTCGAGCTTGCCTGGATTGGTGTCCTTCTGGCGGCTCCGGCGCTGAAACAGCAGCCACTGTCCGCCCCCCGCACGACACTCCAGCCAACAATGAAACGTACGGTGCCACCAGCCCTCCCGGTGGACGACGGAACGAGGCCGTGAACCCACCGGTTGGAGGTGGTCGTCGTACACGTCCAGATACTCTTCCGCCGCCTCTGTCGCCGCCATATCGCCGTTTGCGCGTTGCCCCCAGGCTGCAGGGCGCAAGTGCCGAATCGGCGGGTGTTCATCAACCAACTGTCAGTCCTCCTTTGCCCGCCACCCATTCTGTCCGGCTCGCCAGGCGCACAACGCTGGTGATGCCGCCCTGGTGTCGCTGGCTGATTGCCGGCGACAGCGGAGACGGGCTGGCAACCGCAGGCGTTTACCTCGCCAGAGCCGTCGACCCCCTGTTCGCGCCGCGCGGTTCGCGCAAGCGCGCACATTGACGCAGCTCCGTTCTCCGTGTCCAACCCTGTTTCCGCCGATGTGCCGACGTTCCGGCATCCCATCGCTGCGCGTCGGCGCCAGGCTTACTCTGACGCAGCGGATCGCAACCAATGGTACCTTCCCAATTGTACTGAAATGAGCCAGAATGAAACAGGTGGTTGATCTCCCCGCCAGCGGCGGTGGCCGTCGGCCGCGCCGCCCGGCGGGGGTCATAAGACGGGAGGTTTGCCGTGAAACCGCGTCCAGCCTTGTTAATCCTCGCCCTGTGCACGGCCGCGCTGAACCTGCGCCCAGGCATCTCGTCGGTCGCGCCGGTGCTCGAAACTCTTCAGCACAGTTTGGGCATGAGCCCGCCGCTGGCCAGCCTCCTGACATCGATCCCGGTGCTTTGCATGGGGGCCTTTGCGCCGGTCGGTGTCAACGTCGCCGCGCGGCTGGGCGTCGAAAAAGTGTTGGCCCTGTCGGTGGGCCTGATTGCCGTCGGCACGGCACTCCGCCTGTTTACACATACCGCTTGGTTTCTGCTGCTCACCGCGTTCCTCATCGGGGTGGGCATCGCCACAGCCAGCCCGTTGCTCACAGGGTTCGTGAAAACCCATTTTCCGTCGCGCGTATCCGCGATGATCAGCTTGTACACCTTGTTCATGGTGTTCGGGTCCGCGGCCGGAGCCGGCCTCACCGTCCCTCTGGAAAACTGCCTGGGCGGTTCGTGGCGCGCCGCACTGGCGGTGTGGGCAGTGTTCGGCGCGATCGCGCTCGTCCGGTGGTGGCGGGTCTTGCGGGTCAGCCGGCGCGCCCAGCCCCTGGCCGGAGAAGCGCGACCAGTCAGCTTGTCTGGGGGCGGTGCCGGACAGCGCACGGACGCTGCCGCGTCTTCCCTGTCCAGAGCGGCTGGGCCGGCCAGCGCCGCCCTGCCCTGGCGCAGCGGTCGCGCCTGGGTGCTGACGTTGTTTTTCGGATTGATGGCGTTCATGTTCTACTGCATCACCGCCTGGCTGCCGCCGGCCGTGCAGGCAGCCGGGGCCAGCCAGTCGTTCGCGGGCGCGGTGGGCACGGTGTTCATGCTCATCCAAATCCCCGTCACCTTGTTGGTTCCCGTGTTAATCCGGGCCATCCCGAACCGCGGCGTCTGGCTGGTGTCGTTCAGCCTCTTGGAACTGGCCGGGCTGGTGTTGTACGTGTTCGCGCACGCCAATCCGCTGTGCGTGGCGGCCATCGTCGGCTTCGGCGCTGGCGGGTTGTTTCCGCTCGCTCTGTTGTTGCCGGTCGACTACACCGTCACAGCCCTGGAAGCCAGTTCGTGGACGGCGATGGAACAGTCCGTCGGTTACTTGATTGGCGCAACTGGCCCGTTCGTGGTGGGTTTCATCCGGGATCGCTGGCACGGGTTCACGCCGGCGTTCGAATTCCTGATGGCGGTGGTCGTCGTGATGATGGTGATCCAACTGGTGCTGACCGCTCCCGCCCGCTCGCACCGCCCGCTGCCCACCGAAAGCCAGGCCCGGCCGGAGTGAGCCCTGCGAAGACCGTCCGCCAGGTGGCACACGGGGACTCGCAGACTGTGGCGGGGCGCCGCCGTCCGTGGCGAGCGGCACATGCCCGCTGCCCGGGCGCGCCCCGCCCCACCACCGCGGCACTCTCCGGAGTCAATTGGGCAAGGGGGGCCACACCGGCAACAAATGATAAGAGGCTATGTACATGTGTACATAGCCCCAACGCTTAATACGTGTTGGTTTTTAGCGATTCGCTCCGCCTTCACAAAATGCCCGGGCTAACACTTGCTGTAGCCGCACGCCTCACACTCAAAACAACCGCCCGTGCGCACCAGCGCGTGTTGGTGGCAGTTCGGGCACCAGTCGGTCGCGACCGTGTACGTGCGCAGCGATGACCGGCCGGTTGCGCCCTCCCGAGCAGCCGTTTCTTGCCCTGACGCCCATTCGCGGAACGCTACCTTGCGCAGCGGGAACGTCTCCGCGTGTTCAATCAAAGACTTGGCGATGGCATCCGGCACCGAGGTGATGCGCTGGTCGCCGAATCCGACCGAGCTTTGCCCGCCGATGCCCGAAAAATGCTTCACCAGCTCGGCCTCTTTGTTCGGGTTGCGGGAATCCCGCAGGTACAGGGTGATAGCCCGTCCCAACGCCTCGTTGGCTGCATACACGTCGCTGCCCGCCTTGCCGATGTTGACGAATATCTCCAGCGCCACGTGCTCGTCCGGGTCGTCGTTGATCGTGATGTACGCCTTGCCAAGCGGCGTGTTCTTGCGGTAGGTCGCGCCGTACAGGACGTCGGGCCGGCGGCGGCGTACATATCCGTCGGCGCGTCCCTGCCCGGAGGGCGATACGCCGGGACCCGACGGCTGCTCCCCGGAAACCTGGGTGTTCGTTGCGGAAGCCGCCGCGGAGGCCGTTGCCGGGGCAGCCTCCAGCGCCGGTTGACCTACCCCCGCTTGCGCCGCCTCCTGCCCGGAAACTTGCTTCTGGTCTTTCTTCAGGGACAACACCTGCTCCGAGCGGGAACCATCGCGGTAGATGGTGACACCTTTGCAACCCAGCTCGTACGCCAGGTCGTACAGCCGCTTGGTGTCTTCCACCGTGTACGAGTTCGGCGCATTGCAGGTCTTCGAAATGGAGCTGTCGATCCACTTCTGCAGCGCGCCCTGCACGCGCACATGTTCCTCCGGCGTCAACTCCATCGCTGTCACAAAGTAGTCCGGCAGCGGTTGGCCCGGATGGCTGTCCATGTACGCCTGCACAATCTCTGCGTTTTCTTCGAACATCCCCAGCCGCGAGTTGCGGAAGTACGACCACGCATAGTACGGCTCACATCCGGTCGAACAGCCAATCATCGTGCCTGTCGTCCCGGTGGGCGCGATGGTCATCGTCGTCACGTTGCGGACACCGTGGCGCCGCACGGCGTCAACGACATGAGGCCGTTCGCGGGCCATCTGCTGCATGTATCCGGAGGCGAGGAAGCGGTCTGCGTCAAACGCCGGGAACGGGCCGTTCTCCTTCGCCAACTCCACCGACTCCAGATAACACCACTCGGCCATCAGGCCCATCAGGACGTCAATAAACCGCACCGACTCCTCCGATCCGTAGCGGATGCCGCAGTAGATAAGAAGGTCGTGCAAGCCCATGATGCCGAGCCCGACGCGCCGCTCCCGCATCTGGTTGACCCGGTTCTCCTCGAACGGGTAATAGGTGGCGTCAATCACCGCGTCCTGAAAGCGCAGGCCTGTCCGAGTTGTTCTTTCCAGATCCTCCCACCGCACGTGGTGGAGCAAAAATTCCGCCCGCTCCTCGTCGAAGTGGCGGCGCAGCCAACCGCGGATGTATGCTTCCTTGCCCTTGTCGGCAAACTCCACCCGCTCGCCGGAATCCGCAAACCCGGCCGCAAACTTGCTCAACACCACCGCCCCCAGGTTGCAAATCCCGTAAGCGGGCAGCGGCTGCTCGCCGCAAGGATTGGTAGCCACCAGCGGATTGAAGTACCACGAGTTGGACATCCGGTTGGCGCGGCCGAGAAACACCACGCCCGGCTCCGCCGACTTCCAGGCTGAGGTCACCAGCTCGTTCCACAGCTCGTCCGCCCGCAGCGTCTGCGTCACCTCGAACGGCCGGCCCTCCGCTCGCCACTTTTCGAAATCACCGTCAAAGGCCGCAACCTGGTCGATTGGCACGAACCCGAGCTGCCACGGCTCGCCTTTCTCCTTGGCGGCCATGAACCGCTCCGAGATACCGACGGAGATGTTGGCACCCGTGATGACCCCGTCTACCTGCTTGCAGGTGATGAACTTCAGCACATCGGCGTGTGAGTCGTTCAAGATGAGCATCAGGGCGCCGCGGCGCGACCCGCCCTGGAGCGTGAGCTGGCAGCCGACGCTCATGATCTCGCCGACGCCGACGGGACCGAAGCCGTCGCCGAACACCTGGTTGCCCTTGTCGTACAATAACCCCCACGAATACGCGCCCGAGCTGCGGCCGTTGACGCCGCGCACGTAGCTGTAGCGGGGCCGCAAGGAGGACAGCACCATCCACACCGGCTTGCCTTCTGCCATCCGCTCCCACATGTCGCCCAGCGTCGAGGCGATAGTGCTGCGCTGGTCGCCCGGATACAGCACGGTACCCACCACTTCGGACAGCACCAGCGCTTCGCTGGCGAGAATCTGCTGGTACAGCTCCCGTGCCGGCCGGCGTTCCGACCACTGCACGGGCAGCCCCTGCGCCAACCAGTCCTCGAGACGGCCCGTCCAGATCTCGTCGTAGCCGGGGACGTCCGTCTCCGGGAAGCCGAACTGCCAGTCCGCATCCTCCTCGACGGCCCGCAAAAACTCGCGGTTCACCCGCACCACCTTGGTGCTGTGGGGATAAGATGTCTCCAGAAACTCAGGCAAATCCTGGTGCCACACGTCGAGCACCAGGTAAAGCTCGCGGTTGCGCGGCTTGTCCGACTTCGGAACCAGCGTTCCCTGCGGCGGGATTCGCGACAGGTTCATGCCGACGCCGCCGCTGCGCGCCTGAATCTCCAAGGTCTGTCCGAACGACTCCGCGTAATCGCGCATGGTGGGACCGACGTTGGGGATCACGAAGCAATTGTAGCTGGTCGTCTGCATGCCCGTTCCCAAGGAGGCGTTGATACGCCCGCCCGGCACGTACCGCCAGCCGCTCTGCAGCTCATAGAAGCGTTCCTCCCAATACGCCGGATCCCGCGTGACCTCCGCGGCACCCTTGGCGATACGCCGCCACATCTGCCGCGGGGCGGTCTCCAGCAAGACGTCGACCTGGTGAAACGGGAGCACCTCCCGCACCCCGTCCTTCAGCTCGACGGTGACCTCCCGCTGCGCTTCGTTCACCGCCACCACGCGGGCCAGCTCGTGGTAGGCGCGCTTCTTGTCGAGCACCGCCACCACCAGCGACCCTTCGCGCAGCGTCTCCTTCTTGACGTCCTTCAACAGGTAGCGGTCGGCGACAATCCGCTCCCCAGTCGGACCCAGATAGTCTTCCGCCGAAAACGGCAGCATGCTCTGTTCCATCAATCGACTCACAACGAGTCCGTCCCCCTCCGGATTCGACTTTCGCCTTCGCCCGGACCTGCAGCCGTCCGGCATGCACAGCGCTGGTATGTACAATTTGTGCGGTGCGGGTTGAAAACCAAGACGTCCGGCGAATACCCGGCCGGCCCGGCTATGAGCCCGGCGGATGCTCCCCGTCCTCACCGAGCAGCGCAAGCACCTCCCGAGCGAGTGTCTCCACGTCGCGAAACTGCCGGTACACGCTGGCGAAGCGGACGTACGCCACGCCGTCCAACCGCTTGAGGGCCTCCATCACCCGCTCGCCAATCGTGGATGACGGTACCTCGCGCTCGAACTCGAGTCGGATCTCCCGTTCAATTCGCTCCACCACGTCCTCCAGCTGTTCCGCCGGAATGGGCCGCTTTTCACACGCCTTCATCAGGCCCCGGTACAGCTTGTCACGAGAAAACTCTTCCCGTTTTGAATCTTTCTTGATGACCATCAGCGGCCGCTGCTCCACCCGCTCGTAAGTAGTGAAGCGCCGGCCGCAGCGCTCGTTGCTGCACTCCCGCCTTCGGCGAATGGCGGCTCCGTCCTCGCCTGCCCGCGACTCGATCACCCGGGAGTTGTCCGCACCGCAGTAGGGACAGCGCACCTGACACCCTCCCAACGCACCACAGATATAGTGCTTGAACACCGCCTTAGACCGATTATAAACACCAGATATACTGTCTATCAAGTCTTTGCGGCGAAAGTAAAATTCGCAGAGACAGCTCGAATGAGGCAGAATCCCGGCGGTCTCGGCGGAACGCTGTCCTCACCTCGCCGACCGCCCCGGAGCGGCCGGCGTGACGCGGCACCGCGCCTGCTCAGGCATCGCCGTCGGGAAACAGTTCGTCGACCGAACCATAAACCTCGTCAGGCGCCCATTGACCGGCCGGCTGCTGCGGCTCCCGGCTGCAGGCCGCAGCCTCGTCCGGCGACATTCCGACCGCTCTGGCTTGCGGTTCACCGTCGGCTGCGTAACGGACCCCGGACAGAACCTGAATGGTGTACAACCCTGCCCGGACCCCCGCGGCGACGTCGGTCAACAGGTTGTCACCAATCACCAGCGTGCGCTCCGGCCGCGCACCGTACCGCTGCAGGGCGTACGCCACGAAGCGGGGCTCCGGTTTACCCGTGACCACGGGAGCCACTCCGGTGGCCGTCTCCACGAACGCCCCCAACGCCCCGTTCCCTGGCACAAAGCCGTCCTCGACAGGCAAGCGCACATCCCCGTTGGTCAATACGAACTGGCCCAGGCGACTGACCACGCGGCAGAACGCGGCGAGATCACCATAAGTGACCCGCGTGTCCAGACCGATGGCGGCGGCTTTTGCCGACTCCAGTGCCGGGCGCGGTGTCCCGGCGCGAACCTCCAGCGGTTCGAGACCCGCTTCGAGAATCGCTTCGCGCAAACCGTCCATTCCGATGTACGCGACGGGCACACTGCCGCCGGTGCTGGCCCGGATGACCGCCGCCGCCGCTTGGGCAGACGTACACACCTCGTCGGGCGTGCAGCGGATGCCCATGCTCATCAGCTTGTCCACCACCTGCGCAGGCGTCCGCGTCGCGTTGTTTGTAAAGAACACTGGCTGAATGCCGCGCACCCGCAGCCGCTCGACGAACGCCGCGGCACCCGCAATGACCCGGTCGCCGCGGTAGAGTGTCCCATCCAGGTCGATGAGTGCCAGCTCCCACGACCGGTTCAAGTAACCCACACCGTCACCTTCTCTCTGTCGCCCGGCCCAACTCGGGCGGGTTTGCCACCCGCCAGTGTATCATCCCTGACCGGCCTTGGCGACCCCTTGCTGCCACAACTCCGCCGGGACGCCTGCCCGCAGCAGACGCATCGCCCGCTTCAGCCAGTATTTGCGGTGTTCGTGCCACTTGCCGGCGAGGTCGAGAAACGCTCTCTCCTCGGCGCTGCTCGCGGTCAGAGCAGCCAGCGCCTGTTCCGCCCTGCGGTCGTGTTCCCGGGACTGCGAGCAGCAGGCGATCGTCGTCACCACCAGCCGCCGGTTCGGTTCAGTGTACTCCGGTTCCGCGTGCGTCAAGCGGATCAGGTTGCCGGCCGCTGTGTTGCGGTGGTAGCTGGTCTCGTAGTTTTCCGCGTGCAGTTCCCGAAACGCAGGCTGTTCCGCGAACGCGGGGAAGAAGCGCATTTCCGTCGTCACCGAACAGAAAACCTGTTCCGCGTAGATGCTCGCTTTCAAATACTTCAACACACCGGCCCACGGGGCCCACAAGCGCATGTCGGTCATCTCCGCTCTCCCCTCACCCTGTGCTAAGTCCTGGCGACGGGCCGGAGCCCCGCCGGCCATACCGCTATACTGCTGGTATATGTCACAGGGCGGGCGGGCGTGAGCGCCAGCCCGGCCAATCGGCGCGCCACCGAAGAGGCGCCGAGGTTGACCGACCCCAACCCACACAGTAACATCGAGTCAGTGACGAACTGCGTCCCCGCGGCCTGCCTTATGCGTGCGCCCGGCGGGGAGATGACACCTCGCGAGGAGTGGAACCGGTGCACATGCACAGCGCCCCAGTGGTGAACAGATCTTCACGCGTGGTCCGGGCGGCCGGTCGTCTCGGGTCCCCCCGCCGTCCTGCGGACAGACTGGACCGGACGGACACCTGGGTTGGACTGGCGCTGATCGCGATGGCCGCCTGTATCCGGCTGTACGCGGTGATTCGTCCGCACGACATGTCGCTGTACGGCGACATGGTGCACTACGATCACAGCGCGCGGCTGCTGCTGGACCGGCACGTGTTCAGCTTCTGGGGCCACCAGCCGGACGCTTACGTGACGCCTGGCTACCCGCTGTTCTTGGCGCTTTGTTACGCCTTGGCGAACCTTCATTCGACAGCTGCTACCTGGCAGATTCAAACTGCCCAATACGTCCAGGCACTGCTGTCGGCGCTCACGGTCGGCGTGTTGTACTGGACAAGCCGGCGGCCGCTGGCGCGTCCTTGGGCGGTCGCCGTCAGTTTGATGTGGACAGTCTACCCGCCGGCCGTGTGGTCGCCGCTGTTGCTGCTGACCGAGACGCTGTACCTGTTCCTGTTGATGTGCTTCCTGTGGCTGTTCACGGTTGCCGCGGAACGCCGGCACCCGGGGTGGTGGTTGCTGTGCGGCATTGTCCTCGGCTTGTGCGGCCTCGTGCGCCCGACCGTGTTCCCGCTGGTCTTGTCGGCTGGCATCTACCTCTTGTGGCGGCTGCGCGACGGCCTGCCCGGCAAGCGGGCGCTGGCGTGTTTCGCCGGGCACGTCGCAGGCTTCGTGTTGCCGCTCATCCCTTGGTGGGTTCGCAATTTCCGCGTCTTTCACAAGCTCGTGCTCACCGACACCGAAGTGGGCAACCCGTTGCTGTTCGGATCAGACCCGTATTTTCAAGCCGGCCCTGACCTCGGCCGCGGACTGAATCAACTGCAGCAGAAGCGATTGGCGATCCACCGCATCGTCTACGGATTCGAGCATCAGCCCGGCCTCTACCTGAAGTGGTACACCGTCGGCAAGCTCCACATCCTGTTTGGCCAGCCGTGGTATCACCCGGTGTACGCGACCACTGGCGCCGTGACGGTGTGGCTGCTGCACCTGCACCTGGTGTGGGTCGTGGTCGGCGCTATCGGTATCGTCAGCGGCCTGTGGGTGCCGTCGATGCGCTTTCTGTCCCTCGTCGGCCTGTGCCTCGTGGCGCTGCAACTCCCGTTCATTCCCGTCAACCGGTACGCGTTCCCGGTGATGCCGATCCTGTTTGTTGCCAGTGGATTCGCCCTCCAACGGGCGCTGTGCTGGGGGCGGGCCGCGTTGGCGAGCCGGGGGGTGATCGCCTGATGCCGCGCATTCTCGTCATCATTCCCGCATACAACGAAGAACCCGTGGTTGGCAACGTCGTCCGCGCGATTTTTCGCCACCGCAGCGACGTTGACGTGCTGGTGGTGAACGACGGGTCGCAGGACCGGACGGCTGAAGTCGCCGCTCAAGCGGGAGCGCGGGTCGTGACGTTGCCCGTGAACCTCGGCATCGGCGGCGCTATGCAGACGGGCTACCGGTACGCCGCCCAGTTTGGCTACGACATCGCAGTGCAGCTCGACGCCGACGGCCAGCACGACCCGGCCGATCTCGATCGCGTCCTCGGTCCCCTGCTGGCCGGCGAACCGGTGGACATGGTGGTGGGATCTCGCTACGTCGAGCGCACCTCCTATCGGTCCACCGCCTTCCGCAGGCTGGGCATGGTGATCCTGGCTGCGGTTGTGCGACTGATCCTGGGCTACCCGGTGAAGGACACGACGTCCGGATACCGAGCCGTCAATCGCCGCGTCATCGAGCTGTTCGCCCACTGGTACCCGACCGACTACCCGGAGCCGGAGGCCATCGTCTACCTGCATCGAAACGGCTACCGCATCCGCGAAGTGGCAGTGGCAATGCGGGAACGGGAGGCAGGCCGCTCGTCCATTACGCCGTTTCGCAGCGTGTACTACATGGTCAAGGTGCTGCTCGGCATGCTGATGAACACACTCCGTTCGGGCAACCATGCACAGCCGTTGGTCCACAGGGGGGAGGAACCGTGAGCCTGCAGCTGTACGCGGTTACCATTGCATTCAGCCTGTTCTTCATTTTTTTTGTGATTGAACTGGTGCGGCGCGGGGCCCTGCGGGAACAGTACTCCCTGCTGTGGCTGGGCGTCGGTTTGGTCATGCTGGTGTTCTCCGCGAGCAGCCGGCTGCTGCAGTGGGTGGCGCACGCATTCGGCGTCTACTACGCCCCTTCGCTGTTGTTCCTGTTCGGCCTGATTTGCGCGTTTGTCCTGCTGCTGCACGTGACAGTGGTGATCTCGCGCTTGACGGACCGCGTCATCCGCCTTACCCAGGAACTGGGCATCACCCAGATGCGGCTCGCCGAGCTGGAACACCGGGTGCACGCCGCTGTTCGCCAGCCCCCGCGAGACGCCGGAGACCTTGTGCCGCCCGCGGCCGCCGGCACACACGCCCGCGAACCAGGCGTCTGCGGGCAGGCGGCGGCATCGGACGGCGGGGCGCGGCGCGCTGGAGGGGACAACCCGTGATCTACCTGTGCATCTTACTCAACGTCGGCTTGCTTGTGTCCGGCCAAATTTGCTTCAAATGGGGACTCGCCCCGGCGGCGGGCCGTGCGGGTGCAAACGCCGTCGCGGCGATTGCCTTGAACCCGTGGATTTGGACAGGTCTCGCGCTGTACGTGGTGGCGACCGCCGTCTGGTTTTATGTGTTGGCACGTGCCCCGCTCAGCGTCGCCTATCCGCTGCAAAGCCTGTCGTACCTGCTCGGCCTGTTCGCCTCCCGGTTCGTACTGCACGAACCGGTCCCGTGGACGCGGTGGATGGGGGTTTGCATCATCCTCGCCGGCGTGGCGCTGGTCGCCTACATACCCCGCACAGGCGCGTGAACCGGTCAGCCGCCCTGCAAGTTCCAGTTGGCGTTGCCTTTCACGTCCTGGTCGGCCACTGGGGAGTCGACGATGTCGGGATCCAGATAGAGGCTGATGAAGGAGGGCAGCAGGTTAAAATCGCCCATGTTTAGGGCGCTCGCCACCTTCGTCACCGAGTGGGCATCCCAGCCGTTTTGCATGTTCTGTCCGAACCAAACGCCTGCGTTGTTCGACTGAGCAGCAATCTTGATGCCACCGAAGGTCATCCACACAGCCATCCCAACAACACCCCCGACAGCCGACCACAGCCAGCTCCTGGCGCCAGTGTATGCAGCGTGCACCCCTGACGCCAACCGCTCCGGGCCGGCTGTCGGCGGCGCCCGGAGTGTCAACAGGCAGGAGGTGAATGGATTGAAACCGACGTTCGCATCGTCAGCCTCGCCGGGCGCGTCCACGTATTGGCGGACGCTCCTCGAACTCGCCCGCCGCCCGCGCGCGGCGGTGGAAGGCAACCTCGATATCCCTCTGCCGGCCGCGTTTCGGCGCGCGCGGCACATGGCCGCCTGGTCTGCGTGTTGTCTGCTCGCCGCCGTCCTGGTCCGCACGGGCCAGCCGCTGGCGCTCTGGTGGTCGCGGCGGCTGGCGTTCCCCGCCGCCTGGCCGACGGCCGTCGCCGAGACCGTCGCCGCCGCGCTGGCCACCTCCGCCGCTTGGGCTGTATCATCCGCGGCTCTGTACGGGATCCTGCGGCTTTACACGCTTGTCGCACACACCATGGCGATTCACATCTTTCAAGCCCAGGGACGGCGCCTGCGGCTGCTGAACGTGGAAGCCACGATCCTGCCGCTGTCGGCACCGGCCGCCCTCGGCATCGCGCTGTTGCGGGTGTCGGCCCCGGTCGGGTGGGTACTCATCGGTTGCACCGCCGCTTGGTCAGGCGCACTTTTGGCTTGGGGACACAACGTGGTGTTCCACCGCCGCGGGTTGGGCGGGTTCCGCCTGTGGGCAGGCAGCGGGCTGCTCGCCGCTTTCGTGCTCTGCGTGGGGCTGCTGGCCGTGATGGCGGCGGTCGGCGTCATCGGGTTGTTTGCCGCTGCCGCCGTGCGTTCGTTCGTTCACCGGCCGTGACCGTGTTGCCATTTAGCGTGTCCCGGTTGCGCCGCCCGCCGGCCTTTGGACCACCTAACTGCCGGACGGCGACCCGTGGTACTCGCCGGTCAGCACCTCGACCGCTTCGCCTGTCATCCACACGTGCCCATCCGCTCGCCACTCGACTTCCAGGTCACCGCCCAGCAGGTGTACAGTCACCTTCGCGTCCAACAGGCCCAGCCGCACGCCGGCGGCGACGCTCGCACAAGCGCCGGTCCCGCAGGCGTAGGTGATCCCCGAACCGCGCTCCCACACCCGAAAGTCGAGTTCGCTCCTGCTGCGCGGGGTGACGAATTCAACGTTAATGCGGGCCGGGAACCAAGGGTGCCGTTCGACCGCCGGCCCCAGCCGGGATACGGGCGCCTCTGCTGCATCCTTCACAAACGTGACGAAATGCGGGTTGCCCATCGACACCAACAGGCCGGTCACCCGTTCACCGCCCGCCTCCAGTTCCAACGCGTCCGGACACCGCCGGGCAGAGGCTTCAGGCCGATCCGCGTGCGGAATGTCAACGACGTCCGGGGCGTCCGCAGGCCCCGCGAATCCCACCGCTTGCCGTCCAAACGCAGGTGTCCCCATGTCGACCGTGACGCGCGACGCCGGACCGTCCGCTTGCGCGTGTACATACGCTTGCACGACGCCGCCTTTCGTCTCAATCGTCAGCTCCCGGCGCCGCACATAGCCCCGGTCGTACGCGTATTTGGCCACACACCGCAGGCCGTTCCCACACGTCTCCGCCTCCGAGCCGTCGGCGTTAAAAATGCGCATCCGTACGTCCGCAGCGGCCGACGGCCCCACCAGGATCAGCCCGTCCGAGCCAATCCCTTTGCGCACGTCGCTGACCGCCACCGCCAACGCGGGCAGCCGGGATGCGTCCAACGCTTCCTCAAACTCGCTGACGTAAATGTAGCTGTTTCCCAATGCGTGCATTTTGGTGATGCGCAACCGTGATCTTCCCCTTCCTCGCCCAGTCTATCACACCCAGCAGCATCCCTGCGAACGCCGCCGTTGCCACAATCGGGGAGGCGCGCCGGCGAAATCCGGGTTGCACAGGACATGCGACGCTGCTATAATCCATAAGCGTGAGACGCTGTCGCAAGCCGTCCACTTGGCTTGCGGAAGCAAATCGAATGTGATATAATATCTTTTGTCTTTGCGCCACAGGCGGCGAGTCCCGGCCAGGCGAGGACGGACAAACCAATCATGCGGTCGTGGCGGAATTGGCAGACGCGCAAGATTCAGGTTCTTGTGGTGGCAACACCGTGGGGGTTCAAGTCCCTTCGACCGCACCAAGTCAACAGCGGCACGCGAAGTGCCGCTGTTTTCGTCACCGTACCATGTGGGTCTGCTGGCCGTCGGTGCGAGTATGTGTCGAAATGGTTCGAGAGTTTGCCAGATATGTGAACACCGGTACAAAGTTGGCGCCAGCAGCGCCAACAGGTCTTGTACGTTTCGGCACGGCTGGCGTATTGTAATGCCATAGGACTTACATATCCTTACGGCAGGGCCACGTTCCGAGCGACGTGGTCTTGCTGTTTTCCCGGCAACGCGGCGAATCGAGTAGGAGGGGGCGCCTAGCCCCCGTCCTCTCACACCACCGTACATGCGGGTCCGCATACGGCGGTTCATGAAACTCCACGAAGTGTAAGGTAT
>JADGIC010000041.1 GCA_019683615.1 Alicyclobacillaceae bacterium
CTGTCACACCGCGTTGACCATGGAATCCACATAAATCCAGTGAGGCAAAGATGGATTTTCGCCCGACGGCGTGGTATACTTTGAATCAATAATTAGATCAAGTTTAAATCTAAAACTATTGATGAGGTGGTCACTGATGCCCTTGGTAGGTCAACCCGCACCCGACTTCGACATGTTGTCCACAAAAAACCTCAAGACCTTGGATGAACGCGTGAAGTTGTCTGATTACCGCGGGAAGTGGCTTGTCTTGTTCTTTTATCCCGCTGACTTCACGTTCGTATGTCCGACAGAGATTCTGGCCTTGAATGACCGCTTGCAGGAGTTTCATGACCTTGGCGCTGAGGTTCTAGGGGTCAGCTGCGACAGCGTGCACAGCCACCGCGCCTGGATTCAAACGCCGCGCGACAAAAACGGATTGGGCGAACTCGGCTACCCGCTGGCGGCGGATTTCACGAAGGAGGTTGCCCGTAAGTACGACGTGCTCGTGGAGTCGGAAGGACAACCGCTGCGCGGCCTGTTCATCATTGACCCGGAAGGCGTGTTGCGGTACCAAGTCGTGCACGACATGAACATCGGCCGCAGTGTTGATGAAACGCTGCGCGTCCTGGAGGCCCTGCAAGCGGGTGGGCTGTGTCCGGCCAACTGGAAGCCGGGGGACCGCCTCATCGAAGTGTAATCAGTCTCGGCGGCTTGACCTGTTTCGGCACGCGCGACGGGGGCGGTCCCAGAGGCCGCCCGCCGGCCCAAGGACAAGCCGGTTGGCAGCACCAACGTCTGCGCATGTACCGTTTTTTTTTTTGTAAATCCGGTTCTCGCCCAACTGTCAACGTCGGTTGAAGCGGTTGGCAACCAGCCCTTCAAACAACCGCCACGGCAGCACTGCCTTGGACCACACCGCTGCGCGCACGCCGCGCCCCACCGGATAACGCAGACGGGGACGGGGTTGTGCCAAGGCCCTGAGGATGGTGTGAACCACTTCCTGCGGGTCGCCCGCCCGCTCCGCAACCTGACGGACACCTGCCATCAACACCTCTATTTCCCGTCCGTAAGGAGAGGTTGACGGGTCTGCGGAGACGTTGGCCAGTCCTTTTTCCCAAATCGCCGTCCGATACGCGCCGGGCTCCACCAAGATGACATGCACCCCGTATGAGCGCATTTCCATACGAAGCGCTTCCGTGAAACCTTCGAGCGCAAACTTCGAAGCCACGTACGGCCCCATGCCGGGAGCGGCGACGCGTCCGCCGATGCTGCTGATGTTCACAATCCACCCACTGTGTTGGCGGCGCATGTGCGGCAGGGCGGCTCGGGTGAGGGCGACAACGCCAAAGAAGTTCGTATCAAACTGGTCTCGCCAAACCTCCATCGGCACGTCTTCGACGAATCCGCCGGCGGCGTACCCGGCATTGTTGACGAGGATGTCGAGCCGCCCAAACTGCTTGACGACGTCATCGATGAACGCCGGCGCCTCACCCGTGTTCCGGACATCATAGCGCCGGATGTGGATGCGGTTGGGCACGCCGGCTTCCCGGGCGGCCTCCGTGAGCGCCTGGCCGCGGGCAAGGTTTCGCACCGCCGCCACGACCTCGTGACCCTGACGGGCCAGTGCAACGGACAGGTGCAGGCCGAATCCGCTTGATGCCCCAGTCACGAGCGCGATGCCCAAAAGCGCTCCCCTCCCCCCTGTCGTTCCCGAAACCACTGGTCCAGCGCCTCCGCCGCACGTCGGCCGCTGCGGACGGCGCCCTCGAGGCAAGCGGGCCAGCCGGTGTCGGTCCAATCTCCGGCCAAAAACAACCCGGAAACCGGCGACTTCGGTGGCGGGCGCAACCGCCAAGTCCCCGGTGCCGCCAGAAACGTGGCCCGCGGTTGCCAGACGGTCGCGGCGTGCAGACAGCGGGCGCCGGATGCCGGGCGCGGGAAGGTCCGGCGCAGTTCTTCGTCCACCCGATCGATGACCTTGGCAGCCGGCCAGTTCCTCAGGCCTCCCGCGGCGCTCAGGGAGACCGACAGCCAGCGTCCGTCCAGATCCGGTTCGCCAAGCAGGCGCCCGCGGTTGAACACAAACTGGACCACTCCCCCGCAAAAAGCGGCGACTTCCTCATGGAATACCGGTTGATCGTACAACAGATACACGTTCAGGATGGGGCTCCACGCCAACCGAGCAGATTGGGCGAACGCCTCGTGCAGCCGCCACGCCGGTGGCAGCAGCTTGTACAGGGCGTCGTGCGGAACAGCCGCCACCACCGCGTCGGCCTCCAGGGTTGGCCCCCGGCGAATGCGCACGCCCTTTACGCGGCCAGACTCCACCAGCACCTCGTCGACAGCCTGGTGGAACAGGACATGCACGCCGCGCGCCTGCAACGCTTCCGCCGCGGCGCGCGCGGCGTAGCCGAGCGGGATGGTCAGGTAACCCAGCCGAGCCGCTCTCCACCCTGATATCACCCCGATGCGAAACGACTCCAACGCCAAACCTGCGCTGACTTGGTCTGCGCGGCCGTTGAGCACTGCCACCCCCACCAAGTCCCACAAGCGCTCCACGGCCCGGGCGCTCTGCCCTTGCAAAGCCAGCCAGTCTGCAAACGACATGTTGTCACGCTGCCTGTGATCCGGTCGCTGCAGCGGCCGCACCACGCGCAACAGGCGCCATCGGTCCGCAAGGGACAGGTGGCGGTATTGCGTGAGCAGGCGCAACAGATGCAGCGGCCCCGGCAGGCGGGCACTGGCCAGCCGCTCCCAGCGTCCGCCGGCGAAGACGGGGATGTCCAGCAGGTCTTGAAAGCGTACCGCTGCACCCAGTCCGATTTCCTGGAGAAAATGTACAAACTGGTCGCAACACCCCAACAACACGTGCTGCCCGTTGTCGAGTTCGAGCCCGGTTGCCCGGTCGCGGAAGGAAAACGCCCGGCCGCCCGGTCGCGGGGCACGCTCCACCAGCCAAATCTCCGGCCTGCCGTGGCCCTCGCCGCCCGCGCTCCGGCGGCTGATCTCCCAAGCGGCGGCCAACCCCGCCCAACCCGCTCCGACAATGACGATGCGGCCACCCGGGCCACCGGCAGCCGGTGCGCCGTGAACGCCGCAGGAGGTTGTGTCCGTACGCGTCAAACGGTCTGTTTTTGCCATAACGCTCCCCAGATTAGCTGCATCTTCCGGGGCTTGGACACCCGGATTCGGTTGTCGAACACGTGGAAGCGGCTTGCCTCGATCCGCTGCAACAATTCGTAGTAGACCGAATACAACAGGTGGAGGCAGCGCAGCGAATCGGCTTCGACCAATGGGAACAGTCCGAGCGCCCGCTCGTAGTACTGGCGAGCGCGTGCGACTTGCCGACGCATGAGCACTTCAAACGCCGGAGTATACCGCAGGTTGCGCAAATCTTCCAGCGAATACCCGGCTTCGGCCAGCTCCTCGAGCGGCAGGTAGACGCGCCCTCTCTCCACGTCCTCCCGCAAGTCGCGCAGGATGTTGGTCAGTTGTAAGGCGATGCCCATGTCGACTGCGAGCGATTCGGCATCCGGGTGCTTGGGACCAAAGATGTGCACGCACAGTTGGCCGATGGTTCCTGCCACGTACTCACAGTACTGGCGCAGTTCAGCAAATGTCCGGAACAGCACCGGCTGCATGTCGATGCGCATCCCTTTGAGCAGAGAGGCAAACGGTTCCTCCGGCAGCTGAAAGCGCCGGATGGCGTCGCCCAACGCGTGAACCAACGGGTTCGGATCAGCCGCGTACATGCTGCCGGCCGCCCGCTGGTAGATGTCCCACACGCGGTCCAAGCGGTCCAGTGCGGCTTGTCCCTGGTATTCGTCCACTGCGTCGTCGCATTCGCGGCTCCATGCGTACACCGCATAAATGGCAAACCGCTTCGCGGGCGGAAGCAGGCGCATGCCGTAGTAAAAGCTGCTGCCGGCTTTGCGCGTGATCCGCTCGCAGACTTTGTACGCTTGCATCAACCTCACACCTTCACCCCCTCGGCTCCGCCGTGGCCAGAAGCGCTCGGCACGCAAGCCAAGCTTTGGCTGCGGGTCCGACTGTCGGCCGGCGCACGAACGGATCGAACTGTTGGCGGCGGAGGGCGCGCAACACGGCCTCGCCGCCGAGACGGTACAGGCGCAGTTGCAAGGACAGGCGCAAGGGCACCATGCCCTCCAAGCGGGAACCGCTGCGAAAGAGGGCTTCAGCCCGTTCGCATTCAAATTCGATGCACCGGCGCAGGCGGGGATTCATCCGCCCGCGCCGGTGGTCGTGTTGCAATTCTTCGATGCTCGTCCCGAAGCGCGCGAGATCAGACTCAGGCAAGTACACCCGGCCCATCTCAAGATCCCGCCCGACGTCCTGCAGAAAATTCGCCAACTGCAGAGCTGTGCAGATGTCATCCGACAGCCGTTGGCGCTCCTCGTCTTGGTATCCGAACAAGGCCAGCACCAAGCGACCGACCGGATCGGCCGAACAGCGGCAGTAATCACGCAGGTCTTCCCACGTGGCGTACCGGTTGACGCGCTGGTCCCGCCGGTTTGCCTCGATGAGCCGCAAAAACGGCTCGATGGGAAGATCAAAGCGCCGGATAGTGTCCTGGAGGGCGAGAAACACCAGTTCCTCAGGCTCGCCTGTGTAGCACAGGCGCAACTGCCGCTCCCACTCGTCCAGGGCCTGCAGGCGGTCTCCGTCCCATTCGTCACCGACGTCGTCCACCCCGCGGCAGTAGGCGTACAAGGCGCAAAAGTGCGGGCGCAGGTCACGAGGCACGAAGCGGGACACGACGCTGAAGTTTTCGTAATGGCCGGCCACTTGCGCGCAGCGGCGGTAGGCTTCTGCCAGGCGGGTGCGGTTCGCCCGGCCCGCGGACATCCCTGGTGCCACGGCTGTTACCTCTCCGCCTGCCGGATGGCGGCACGCCAACGGCCCAGTGCTAGGACTGGGAAAATATGCCTATACATGTGGTAACCGATGTAGAAATCGCGAGGGAAACCGGTGCCTGTGTAAGGCACCTCGTCCCATCCGCCATCGGGCCGCTGCGTTTTCCGCAGGTATTCGACACCCCGGCGGGCCGCCTCGCTTTGTGCACGGCCGCCGGCCACCAACGCCATCAACGCCCATCCGGTCTGCGACGGCGTGCTCTCCCCTCGGCCGGCCCAGCTTTCGTCCTCGTACGAACGGCAGTCTTCGCCCCAGCCGCCGTCCTCGTTCTGGTGCGCCTCGAGCCAATCCAAGGAGCGCTGCACCCATGCCTCGCGCACGTCAATGCCGACTGCCGCCAGCGCTGGCACCACCGCACCAATCCCGTAAATGTAGTTGACCCCCCACCGGCCAAACCACGACCCGTCCGGCTTTTGCATTCGTCGCAAATACTCGACGCCGCGCCGGACGACCGGCCACGCGTCGTCGTAGCCGAAACTTCCAAAACACTCCAGAACGTGAGCGGTGACGTCTTCGGACGGAGGATCGATGACTTCACCGAAGTCGCAAAACGGGATCCGGTTCACCAACTCCCGCGTGTTGTCCACGTCGTAGGCGCCCCAGCCGCCGTTGCGGCTCTGCAACCCGACGAGCCAGCGGAAGCCTGCTGTCATCGCCCGCCGGCGCCTCATCTCGTCGGGGAGGCGAAGCCCGTTCAAAGCCAGGACGACCATCGCCGTGTCGTCGATGTCCGGATAGTGAACGTTGTCAAACTCAAATGCCCAGCCACCCGGACTCAGCGAGGGCCGCCGCACCGCCCAGTCACCTGGAGCGAACACCTGTTTGTCACACAGCCACTCCCCGGCCCGAACCAGTGCCGGATGGTCCGGCGGCAGCCCTGCCGCCCTCAGAGCCAACACGGTCAGCGCCGTATCCCAGACCGGCGAGACGCAAGCCTGGAACCACCAACCTCCGTCTTTGGTCTTGACGCCGTATGCCTCCAACCCTTCGACGCCTTTCCGAAACGCGGGATGGTTCGTGTGACCCGTCGCCTTCAAGGCCAACAGGGAATAGAACCAAGGCGGCTGGATTCCTCCCCAGCTGCCATCTCCCTCCTGCCTCTCAATGATCCACTCGAGCGCCTTTTTCTCTGCAGCCGCCCGCCCTGGATGCACCGACAGCTTCTGATACACCTGCAGCACCCAGTCCAGCGCTTGAAAGAAGCGGTGTTCACCGCCCTTCGGCGGCGGCGCGGCCTGCCTGCCGGACCGGCGCAATTCAGGAATCCCCAACCCGTCGGGTAGCGGAAACACCGGGCGCCGGCTCATCACGATGCTGATGGGCACAATCGTCGCGCGCGCCCAACTGGCGAAGTCGTAGATGTTCAGCGGCGCCCACTTTGGCAAGAACATGATCTCCGGCGGGACGACCGGCAGTGCGTCCCACGGGTACTGGCCAACCAACGCCAGCCACAGGCGCGTGAAGACGCGGGTGGCCTCAACGCCTCCGCGCGACAGAATGAATTCGCGGGCCCTCTCCATCCTCGGGTCTGACGCCGGCACGCCTATCAACTTGAGGGCTTGGTAGGCTTCTACCGTCGCGTTGAGATCGCCGGGACCGCCCGGGTAAATCGCCCAAGTGCCGTCGGACCGCTGTTGGCTGAACAAGTACCGTTCAATCTCACGTTCACGCTCCGTGTTCCGGCAATCCAAACAGTGGCACAACAGCACATATTCGGCTTCCATGCACACGTTTGAGGCCAGCAGCCCCCACCAGTAACCATCCGCGTGCTGCAGTTTCAGGAGGTGGTTGACTCCGGCTTCTATCGTCTCTTCCGGAATCTTCGTGCGGGACAAGGAGACGCTCACGTATCACTCACCCCTTTCATCAGCGAGCGGCACGGCTTGGTTGAACTCGGCGCGTGTTCGAAACGATCGGAACCACGCCACCGCCTCTGCCAGCGCCTGACGGACGGGTGTTTGCGGAAGTCCCAACTCGCGAACCGCTTTGTCAGCCGTGAAGTACATCGGCTGCTTGGCGAGCCGAACACCGGCCAGCGGAATCCGAGGAGATCCGCCGCGGACGGGCGTCAGGACGTATTCGTCCACTACAGCTGCACACCAAGCGACCCAGAAGGGGATTCGCAAGGTCGGCGGCCGCCGGCCCGCCAACTCCGCCACGACGCGCAAGATTTCGCTGAGGTGCAGGTTCTCGTTGCCCAGGATGTAGCGCTCGCCAGACCGTCCGCGGTGCCAAGCCAACAGATGCCCGGCCGCGACGTCGCGGACGTGAACCAAGTTCAAACCGGTCTCCACGTAGCCCGGCATGCGCCCTTCCATTGCATCGAGAACAATCCGGCCGGTCGGCGTGGGTTTCACATCCCCCCAACCCACCGGGGTGGAAGGGTTGACGACGACAATGTCCATCCCGTCGCGGCAGGCTTCCAGGACGGCACGCTCCGCCAGGATCTTGGTCCGTTTGTATTCACTTTTCACGCGGGCGGGATCGACAAATTGGGACTCGTCGGCAGGACGGTGATCCGCCCGCAGGCCAACGGCGGCCGTGCTGCTGGTGTACACCATGCGCGGGCCGCCTGCTTTCCGTACCGCGGCCAGCATCCGCCGGGTTCCTTCCACGTTGACTGCGTACATCAGCGGACCGTCCCGGCGGTCCAGCGAGTAGTGGGCGGCGACGTGGAAGACCGCATCGCATCCGGCAACCGCCGCCTCGATGCCGGCGCCGGTCGCCAGATCCCCCGCCACCACCTCGACACCCAGCGGTTCCAGGCGGCGGGCGGCTTCCTGAGAGCGGGCCAAGACCCGGACGCGGTGTCCCTCGGCCAACAGGGCGCGAACGACATGAAATCCAATAAATCCGGTACCACCTGTTACAAGTGCGCGCATAGAAACCGCCCCCCTGCTTCCGAGAGCACCCGCCGAGCGGCCAACGCCTGTCTCGGCAGCCGCCATGCACCCGCCAAGCTCCGCCAGTTGCCCCAGTGCGGCAGAGATTCGTGCGCGGTGTCGAGAACCACCCGCAGGCAGACAAACGGCACGCCCGCCTCCAGTGCGGCCTCACACCAGGCGTACGTCTCCTGGTCAACCCAGCGCGCTTGGTGGCGGCTGGCCAACACCGCCTTCGCCTCGGGCGTCAGTGCCGGGTTGCGCACCGACACCATGCGACCGGTGGTCTGAATCGACCCTGGGACAAGCGCGCTAGCCGTTAACTCTGCCGGCTGCCACGTACGGCGCAGCAGCGGCTTGTCCGGGTCGTCGGCCACGAATTCATCCGGCATCACCACCTGTCCAGCCGGGTCTTCAGGTGCCAAGCCTCCACAAACACCGGCTCCGATCACCAGGTCGGGTTTGGTCTCGCGCATCCTCACTTGCGCCACCCGCCGGGCGCGGTCGGGGCCGACGCCGGTCACTGCGAGAAGCCAGCTGCGCCCTCGTCCGGGCACCCGCCGCCACGCGGCCGCTTCGAACGACAGCGCGGTCAACACCAATACCACGGCTCGTTCCTCCCGTCAGGAGGCAAACATCCAGCGCATTATCCGCCATGCATCCAACGGCGTCATCTGACCCACGGCGGAGGCCTCGTAGCCGCTGTGCATCATGCAGCTGGCGCAGCGCGGATTCTCTCCGTAGCCGAACTCCTCCCAGCGCGTGTTGGCCATCAATTCGTCAAACGTGTCGTAGTGGCGGTCGGTCAGCAAATAGCAGGGTCCTTTCCACCCTTTCGGATCCCGCGTCGGATTGCCCCACGGTGTGCAGCGCAAGTCTTTCTTTCCCGTCAAGAAATCGAAGAAGATGGGCGTGTTATAATACCGCACCGTGGGCCCCGCCTCTTCGATGATCTCGCGCACCATCCGCCGGACTTCGTTTCGCCTCAGAAAGATGCTGCTATTGGCCGGATCCACCTCCTCGTATGTAAACGCTGGCGACAGGATGCAATTGTCGACACCCATCTCGCAAAGCTCGCGCAACAGGCGGCCAATGGCCTTCGCGTCCGCGCCTTTATAGAGAGTGGTGTTGGTCGCGACCCGAAACCCGCGTTCCTTGGCTGCCTTGATCCCTTTGATCACGATGTCGAACACGCCCGGCCGTTCGACCATGCGGTCGTGATGTTCCCGCGGCCCGTCAAGGTGAAAGACGAACGTGAAACGCGGATTCGGCTCCAGTTTGTCAAGGACGCGGCCGAGCAAGATGCCGTTCGTGCAAAGCAGGGTCAGTTTCTTGCGGGCGAGAATGCCCTTGACGATGTCGACAATCTCGGGATGGACCAATGGTTCGCCGCCCGCGATGGAGACGGCCGGGGCCCCGCATTCGTCGACGGCAGCCAAGCATTCTTCCGCCGTCAAGCGCTTGTTGAGCACCTCCGGACTCTGGCGGACCTTGCCGCACCCGGTGCAGGTGAGGTTGCACATCTCCGTGGGCTCGAGCATCAGAACCATGGGAAACCGGCGCCTTCCGCGCATCTTCTGAGTGACGACGTACTTAGCCATGTCGATGGTAAGCCCCAATGGTTGCCTGGACACGTTCATCGCCTCGCTATCCCCAAAATTGACGCAACTACCCGAATTCCAACGCATCCAGTCAATTACCGAAAAGGTCCGCGATGCCAGCAGTGGCGAACACGTCTCCTCGTTCAGACACTCCGCCGGACCCTCCCTGCCTGGATCTCTCCCATCCCCCCTGTTTCCAACCCGGTCGCCGCGCCTCAAGCCGAACCAGGATTGGCGGTGTGTTTTCAGGTGCGAAATGTTCTTTGTCTATAACTGTTACAAGACGCATACTACCATAAACAACCCCGCCAGGGATCAACCTTCACGGCCTCAGCTGCCAACCGTTCTGCGGGTGAGAAAGTCCGTCCGCCCTCGCGCGGTCAGCCAGTCCCGGAGCGGCCCGGAAATCACCAGCGGTCGGCTCCGCAACTCCTCCCAATTGCGGGAGCCGGTCAGGACCAACAGCGCTCGCAGCGTCCAGTGCAACTCTTCCAAGTACGAATCCAGAGCGCTGTCGCCGTCAGGGTGATCCAACAGGCGAAGCAAAGAGCCGGCGATGCCCACCGCCGATGCACCGAGCGCCATCGCCTTCGCGACGTCGTGGCCCGTTCGGATGCCGCCCGACGCCACCACGTCTGCTCGGCCGGCCACAGCGTCGACGACCTCACACACCGCCGCGGCCGTGGAAATACCCCATTGCTGCCAGTCCTCGGCAAGGCTCAGCCCGCGCCGCCACGCCTCGATGGCGACAAAATTGGTGCCTCCGCGCCCGCCGACGTCAATGGCGCCGACGCCCGCCTCGACAAACCGCTCGGCTTCCATGGCGGCGACCCCTTGCCCGACCTCCTTGGCAATGACAGGAACATCCACGCTGTCCGCAACCGCCCGCAGGGCGTCGAGCGCTCCCCGAAAATCGCGGTCACCTTCAGCCATGAACAATTCTTGCGCCGCATTGAAATGGATCTGCAAGAGCTGCGCGTTGATGAGGTCGACGGCGAAGCGCGCCGCCGCCGGCCCGGAACCCATCCCCACGTTGCCGATTAAGACGCCTTCCGGGTATGTTTCGCGCACCACCTCATAGGTGCGCCGCACGTCCGGATCGCGCAGAGCCGCTGTCTCCGATCCGACCGCCATCGCCAGGCCGTGGCGCTTGGCAGCGAGCGCCAAACGGCGGTTGACGTCGTAGGCCTGTTCGGCCCCGCCGGTCATTGCGTTGATGATGACGGGCGACTGCAAGCGGATACCGCACAGCTCGGTTTCCAGACTCACCTCCGACCAGCTCATCTCAGGCACACAGTTGGGGATCAGCGTGACCCACTCCAGCCAGGTGGTCGACAACGGATTGTCTCCCAGCGCGCGCACGGCTTGCAGGTGTTCCACTTTGCGGCGCCTGCGCAGCAGTTTGTCGTTGTCAAACGGCGCCTCCGCCGTTTGCAGTCGACCGCGGTCGTTCGCGTTCAAACCTCTCTCCCCCAAACGCGGCCCGGGCGTCGATTTTCGAGTTTCTTCCTGATGTCCATTATAGCAAAACGGCTTGCCGGCAAGGCTCGCGATTGGCGGAATGGAGCCTTTTTACCAAAGCGTACGCGGCAGGGGACAAAAGTATGGCCGCTTGCAAACAGTATCGTCGGGTTTTGATTGGAAAACATACCTGTTGGATGTATTATGGGATCATGGATGAACGGAGGTCATCCGTTATGTCTTTCGGCCGGCGCCTCGGTTGGAGGGAGACGGCGTACGCCGTTTTGACGTGTCTGATTGGCGAGGACGCGCTTGTGACCGCAGCTTTCACTCAGAATGAAACGGGGAATGACACGCGGAACCGCGCGGGGTGCGCCGGGACGAAGCCCGGGAGCCAGCACTGGTCACCCCGCCCCTTGCTGCCTTTACAGACCGGATTGTCCGCGCCGGCATCGGCGCGGAGACGCTGGCTGGTTGATGGCGAAGAGTTCAGGAGGTATGTGTACACAATGACGACGTATTCGATGTCCGGAACGCTGCACAGCGATTGGGAACATTGGTTCCTGAACGGACTCCACAACAAGCTGCAGAGCAGAGGATACCGGTTTGTCGAACAGCCGGATCTTGAACCGGACACCGACGTGCGGCTGGTTCTAAACTTTGTCGATCCCAAATCCCCGCGTCCGTTCCGCCGCAAGGCACAAGCCACGTACGTCGTGACGGTGGCGGTCAGCGACGAGCCGGTCGTTGACGTGCTGCGGGCCGGATACCCCATCCTGGTTCGCGCCCTGTCCAATTTGCTCATTTACGTCATCCGCCAAGCGGACCGCTTTGACACCTACTTTGTGACACTCGAACAAGGCTATTACAAGGTTCCGTATGAACCCGGGCAGGACGACGCTTACTTCGAGCGCATTTTTGAGCGTCTGGAGCCGTTGGCCACGTCAAACCTGATCATTGACAACGAGTTTCATCCCGACCTGCCCGAGGAGCTGTGGGAAGGGGATGAAATTACCGCACAGGTGAGCGAGGCCGCGAAAAAGATTGAGGCGATGAACCTGTGGCCTGCCCCGTTCCCGATTCAAGACATTCTTCCGCCTGAAGACTTCCGGCACGTCAAGCGTCTCTACGGGATTGGCGGGCTGAGTTACGGAAACCTCAG
This sequence comes from Alicyclobacillaceae bacterium, assembly GCA_019683615.1. Lineage (GTDB taxonomy): Bacteria > Bacillota > Bacilli > Alicyclobacillales > Alicyclobacillaceae > JADGIC01. Next base: position 12,021 of record JADGIC010000041.1, read on the forward strand.
TGCACGCAAAGACGGCCGGCGGTTCTGGATGAGCGCGAGCGGCGTGAACAAGGCGAACCTGCGCAAAATCGGCGAGGACATCTTGTTGATCAAGAACTTCGATGCGGAACGTAAACTCATGGAGTTGAGCGTGCCGCCCCACGTGCAGCCTCGCCGGGTTTCCGTGGACGCGATTGAGCACTGGATGATCTACTCGGAGCACCCGTCGGTCGGCGCCATCGTTCACATCCATGCCTGGATGGACGGCGTACCGTCCACGCAGATCAACTATCCGTGCGGGACGATTGAACTGGCCAAAGCGGTGGCCGACTTGGTCCGCCAAGCGGACGACCCGTCGCGGGCGATCATCGGGTTGAAAAATCACGGCCTGACCATCACGGGTCCCGACCTCGAGGACATTTTTGAACGCATCGAAGGCCGCATCATTCCGCAAGTGCCGATGTCCTGACCGCAGGCCCTCGGCCACCGTCTGCGCGTGTCTACGGGGCGTCCGGCCGGCTTTCGCCGGCTCGGCCGCCCGCTTTAGTTTGTTCTGCCAAAATCCGCTTCCACCCCGGCACGGTCCAATGGTAGTACCACTCCACCGCCCGCGGAAACGCCAACGCAAAGGCAGCTGCAGGCGCCATCCAGCGCGGCAGCACCGTCTCATCGCGACGGCGGAGGACCGCGTGAACCACGCCCTTGGCTGCGGCTTCCGCCGTGATCACCGGCACGCCGGCGGGCAGGCGGTACAAATCCTGGTGGAGGTGCCCCTCAATCAACGGTGTATCTACCGGCCCCGGCGAAATCACACCGACGTGAATCCCTTCACCTCTCAGCTCCTGGCGAAGCGCCAAGGCAAACCCGCGCAACGCGTGTTTTGCCGCCGCGTAGGCCGTGAAAAACGCGGGTGTGCAGTGTACCGACAGCGATGCCAGATACACCAGTGACTTGCGCTTGCTGAGCCGGACGAGCGGCAGGAACGCTTGCGTCGCGTGCACGGCGCCCCAAAAAATCGCGTCCATTGCGCCCTTGGCCCGGGCAACATCCATGTGTTCGGCCGGCGCCAGGTAAAACACCGCGGCGCTGTACACCAGGACGTCGACGCGGCCGAAATGTTGCCTTGCGTAATCGGCAGCAGCCTGGGCCTGCCGGCTGTCCGCCAAGTCAGCCGCGTACACTTCCACCTCGCCGCCCTCGGCACGCACCCGCGAGGCCGCTTGCTCCAGCCGATCCCGCCCTCTCGCCACCAGCATCAGGCGGGCGCCGCGGCGGGCAAACTGACGGGCCACCTCCAGCCCGATGCCGCTCGACCCGCCGATGACAACGACCACTTCGCCCTTCATCAGGCTGTCAGGCATGGATCACACCCCCTGCAGACAGCGGCTGGCCTTGCGGCGAAAGTACCGACAGCCGCCGGGGATGCACCTGCACGTGCAAGTTGGACGCCGGAATCAGTTCACCGTCCATGTGGCCATACACGTCAGGGGGACACTCCACGCGCAAGTCCCGCCCGCGCAGCATCGTCACATGGCGGGTATGCCCGACGTGCCGCCCTGTGTACACCAGCGGAAACAAGCGCAGGAACTGCAACTTGGAGAGGTTCGAGACGATGCACACGTCAAATTGGTCGTCGTCATACCGGGCACCGGGAAACATATGCATGCCGCCCGCCAAGTACGGGCAGTTGCCGATGGCGACAAACCATACATCGCGAAGTTCCATCACCTGACCGTCCAGACGCACCCGCATCTGCAATGGCCGGTACCTGAGCATGACGCGCAGCGTCGTCAACAGGTAGCCGAGCGTCCCCATCCGCTTCATGTGCGACCGCTCGTTGATGTCGCGCGCCACCATCCCGTCAAAGCCAATTCCCGCCGCCACGACGAAGCAGCGGCCGTTGATGGACAAGGTGTTGAATGACACTGTGCGCGGCTTGAGCAAAAGGTCCAGCAGTGCGTCCTCGGAGCTGCGGATGCCAAGGGCGCGGGCGAGGTCGTTGCCAGTGCCGAACGGTACGATGCCAAACACCGCGTCTGTGCCCACCGCGCCATTGACCAACTCATGGAATGTTCCGTCACCGCCTACCCCGACAATCACCGAGTAGCCGGCAGCGACAGCCTCCCGGACGACATCCTCGGCTTCACCAGGCCGGCTGGTGTAATGAACGTCAAAAGGCACCGCGGCACGGGCGCGCAGATGCTCCGCCAAACGCTCCCAACGGCCCCGGCAGCGGCCTTTCCCCGCCACCGGGTTGACCACGAACAGCCAGCGGTCTGTCACCCCACCCAACGAAGTCACACGTGCAATCATGGCTGTACCGGTTCCCCCTGGGCGTACGCTGCTTTTTCCAGTACTTGCTGGTAATAGCGCACCAATTGCTCGGTGGGACCCGCCCAGTCAAGGCGCGCCGACAGTTCCAAACCCCGCTGGCGGATGGCTGCCCGTTTCGACTCATCCTCCAGAAGGCTGTGCAGCGCCTCCACGATGGACTCCGTGCGGGTCGGGTCAAAAATGATGCCAGCCTTGCCGTCCTCCAACACCTCCCGCGTGGCGGGGCTGTCAGCGGCCATCACCGGGACACCGCTGGCCATCGCTTCGAAGAGGACGAGGCCGAGGGTCTCGGTTGTCGAAGGAAACACAAATCCGTCTGCTGACGCGTACGCCTCCGCCAACTCGTCGCCAAACAAGTAGCCAGTGAAGGCCGTCGGAGTACCCGCAAACACCTGCTCCAGCTGAGCGCGGTACGGCCCGTCCCCGACAATGGCCAAGCGCAGCCCCGGCACCTTGTCGAAGCACGGCCGCAGTCGCTCGATCCCTTTCTCCGGGGCAAGGCGGCCGACGTACAAGAGGATACGGCCGTCATCATGGCCGCCCGCCAACCGGCGGCGCATTGCCGCCGATCGCTTGGCCGGCGAAAAACGGTCGAGGTCAACCCCGCGGTCCCACAATACCAGGTTCCGGAATCCGCGCTCGGTCAACTCGTCAATGGTGGCGCGGGATGTGCACAAGTTCAGTTCGGCTTGGTTGTGGATGCCCCGAAAGCACCACCACAAAAACGGCTCCAGCCAAGGCAGCCGGTAGTAGCGGGCGTAGGTCGGGATGTGAGTGTGATATGATGCGACGAGCGGCAAGCGAAAGCGGCGGGCGTAGTACACCGCGGCTGGTCCCATGAACCCCGGGTTGACAGCGTGCAGGAGGTCGGGCTGAAACTGGCGGAGGACTCTGCCGACCATCGGCCACGGTTGCGGGAAGCGCTTTTCCGGATAGAGAAAAAAACGAAACGACGGGACTCCGACCACGCGCGCACACGCGTATGTGCCAGGGATGCCCTGAGAACGGGGGGCGAACAGCAACACCTCATGTCCGGACCGTTCCAGGCGCTGCAAAGTGGCGCACAGACGGGTGACGACACCGTCGGTACTCGGCAGAAACGTCTCCGAGAACATCGCAATCCGCATGACGTCAAACGACCTCCAATAGGGCGACCAGCCTTTGAATCCATTGTGTCCTGCTTGTCCCTGCTTGCATAACGGGGCGGCGGCGAGTACACCATACGTTCGGTGCACCCAACCGGGCGATGCACCTACGATGCAAACACGGAGGCGGAGTATGGACAACGCGCAGATGCTCGAACAAACCATCCGCAACTACGAACTGGCCAGCGAAGCGCTGCTGGCGGTTTGGGATGACCTGTCTCCGGACGAGCTGGACGCCGTTCTGGAAAAACAGCAGCACCGCTTGAAACAGATTGCTGACCGTATGTACCATGAGGAGCGGTGGCAGGAGTCGAACGATCCAAACGCAGAGATCCTCCGCAACACGCTCGAGCGGTTCGAGATGGCAAACCGCCACTTGCACGCAAACTGGGACGCAATTCCATTCGATCAACGGCTGGAAATCCTGCGAAAACAGTGGAACCGCCTGCAGCAGATGCGGGAGCGGATTGTCCACTGAGTGTATCATACCGCATGAGGCGGAGAGAATGAACGACCCCCTGCCTTTGCGCAGGGGTTGTCGCATCCGGGAAGAGGCATGAGCATGTGGTTCTGGGTTGTCTTTTTTATCTGGACGCTGTTGCCGGTGTGGCGCCAATACTGGGTGCATACCCAGCGTCTCCGGGCGATTCGCAGGCTCGAACAGCGCCGGGGATCCCGCGTCATCACCCTCATCCACCGCCAGGAGACCATCAGTTTTCTCGGCATCCCTCTGCGCAACTACATCTCCGTTGAAGACTCGGAGCAAGTGCTTCGCGCCATTCGCCTGACGCCCGATACCATGCCGATTGACCTGGTCCTGCACACGCCGGGCGGATTGGTGCTGGCAGCTGAACAAATCGCCATGGCCTTGCACCGGCACCCGGCCAAGGTCACCGTCTTGGTCCCTCACTACGCGATGTCGGGCGGCACGATGATTGCCTTGGCGGCGGACGAAATCATGCTTGACGAACACGCCGTGCTGGGCCCGGTGGATCCCCAACTCGGACAGTACCCGGCTGCCTCCATCGTGGCAGCGGTCGAACAAAAGCCGCCGGAGCAGGTAAAGGACGACACCTTGATTCTCGCCGACGTGGCCCGCAAAGCCCTGCATCAAATGAAGTCGTTCGTCACGGAACTGTTGGAGGAACGCCTGGGCCCGGACAAAGCCCGGGAACTCGCTCACATCTTGACGTCCGGCGTTTGGACCCACGATTACCCCATCACCATCGACCAGTTGGCTGCGTTTGACCTGCCGATTCGCAGCGGGTTGCCGCCGGAGGTGTACGAGTTGATGGAGCTGTATCCGCAACCGGCCCAGCGCCGCCCCACCGTGCAATACGTGCCAACCCCGTACGACGGCCGCCGCGGCGACCGCGTCCGCGGACTCCGCTGACTGACCGGCTTGCCCGCCGCCATGAGGAGCCCTGCGCACAGCCGGTGAGGAGCCGCGACACAGGAGCCGAGTCAAGCCAGGCTCGCGCCGCGGGGTGGCGGCGCGAGCCTGCGCACCGGGGAGCGGCGGGCCGGCGCCGCGCG
>JADGIC010000207.1 GCA_019683615.1 Alicyclobacillaceae bacterium
CACAGCTCGGTATTCATCGTAAGCCAATTGGGCTCCTGAATATCGAAAGGTATTATGTACCGCTCTTGGATATGATCGAACACGCAGTCAAGGCGGGATTTGTTCAAGACAAGCATAAGCAGCTGCTGGTCTCGGCGGAAGATGCCAGGACTCTGCTTACGAAGTTAAGCGAATATCGGCCGCCTGTCATTGGGAATAAGTGGGATCAACTTTCGAAATGATGACTGCGGCAGTCACTATACAAACCAGAACGGATGACATTGCACTCACAAGCCCGATTGGTGACGGACGAACGGCGGGGTGGTTCCTGGCCATCATGGTGGCGTTTTTGATCGGCTTACCACTGCTGCTCAAAGTGATTCCGCGAATCAAACAGAAGCGGGAAAATGACCTGTTTTCGGCATTCGCCCCCCCTGAACGCTGGCGAATGAGGAGGTGTGGCGCAGGACCCACCGAATGGCCGGTCCCGTATGGGTGGCCGCCGGGGTGGTGGCGTTCATCTGCGGTTTCCTCCCTGGCGATGCGGCGATGTGGGTGTTCTTTCCCGTTGTGATCTTGGCCTGCATTGTGCCCGTCGCGTATTCCTATTGGCTGTACCGCAGGATTGACCATCAATGATCCACTGACTTCTCCCTTTGATGATTTCGTGAAATGAATAAAAAAGCATGAAAGACCTCGCGGATCTTCCATGCTTCCTGGGTGTCCGGTCAGTAGAGCCGGAACAGGGGATTGCAAGAACCCTCACAAAGGACATTCGACGTACGACACAAGGCATTCACGACAGCGTGGGTTCGGTGTCTCGGAACCGCTCTAGGCCCACGCGGCGACAGAAGCTGCCGAAGTCCTCGCCAGGCTCCCGCTCGCGGACGAATGCCTCAAGCACGGGGCGCACGGTGTCGACCAGCTGATCGAACGGCACCAGCTCTTTGAACAGCTTGTTCAGTGACGTGCCAAGCCGGCTGCCGCCGAGGAACACGTCGTACTTGCCGAGGGAGCGGCCGACAAAAGCGATATCGGCGTTGTACGGGCGTGCGCAGCCGTTCGGACAGCCGGTCATGCGGATGGTGATGGTCTCGTTCGAAAGGCCGAGCTCGTTAAACAGTTGCTCGAACTGCGGCAGCAGGCCGGGCAGGGCCCGCTCCGATTCGGCGACGGCGAGCCCGCAGGTGGGCAGCGCCACGCAAGCCATTGCGTTCCGGCGGACTGTCGAGACCTCGTTCGGCAGGGGTACGCCCGCGTCACGCAGACGCTGTTCGATCGCGGGGCGCAGCTCGTCCGGGATGTCGCTCAAGATCACATTGTGCTGCGTGGTCAGGCGGACAGTTGGCCGGAACTCGCGCACAATATCCCGCAGCACCGACTTCAGACGCATTGTCTCCGTATCCCGTATGCGGCCGTTTGGGATGTATAAGCCGAGGTAGCTAAAGCCTTGGCGTTCACGGTGCCAGCCGAGATGGTCGGCCCCGTTGTGCCAGACGAGCGGACGCGGCGGTTCCAGCGTCCGGCCCAGCCGGGCCTCGACCTCTTGTCGGAACCAGTCCAGCCCGCGCCGGTCGATCAGGTACTTCATGCGGGCGAAGCGGCGATTCGCGCGGTCCCCGTAGTCCCGTTCAATGGTCACAATGGCGGTGACGGTGTCGACGACGGTGTCCACAAGGTCCTTCCGGGATACATAGCAGAGCGGGCTCGCCAACCGCGGATAGGTCCCTTGGTCGGACGCTGTCCGGCCCATGCCACCGCCGACAAGTACGGTGTAACCGACGACGTGCTGGTCCTCAAGATGAGCCACGAGGCCGACGTCATTGTCGTACACGTCAATGCAGTTGTCGCCTTCCGGCACCATCGCGACTTTGAACTTGCGGGGCAGGTAGACTTCCCCATACAGCGGCTCTTCAGTCTGGCCTTCGGAGAGCCGCACGGGTTCGCCGTCGAGCCAGATCTCGTGGTAGGCGTTCGTTTTGGCACCCAGCCGGTCCACCAGCGCGAGCAAGTCTTCCCGCATTTCGGCACGGAACGGTTCGTCGCCCGGCGCCGCGCAGCAAATGATGTTGCGCACCTGGTCGCCGCAGGCGCCCAGGGTCGTGACGAGCGCCTCGTTCAGCAATTGGATAGTCTTTTTCAGGTTTCCCTTGAGTACGCCGTGCAACTGGATCGTCTGGCGGGTCGTGATGCGTAGCGTCCCGTAATCCGTGTACTCGTCCGCCAGGCGATCGAACACCAGGTACTGGTCCGGGCTCAACACACCGCCCGGGATGCGGGCGCGCACCATCATGATATAGTGCTTGTCTTTGCCTTCTTTCTTCAGCTTGAGGCGCAGATCCCGGTCGTCCTGCTGGTAGACGCCGTGGAATTTAAGTATCTGTGCGTTCTCTTCTGAGAACATCGGTTTATCGTCCTGAAGGGCCTCTTTGATCGTGCCCCTTAGGTATCGGCTCTCCCGCTTGATGATCTCGATCTTTGATTCCTTTTCCGGTCCCTCAATTGCCATGAACTTCCACCCCTTCTCAAGACCCAGGACGGGGATCTCAACCACTTTTGGACGTGTGAATGTGGGAGACGGTTTTTTGCCCCGATGCAGAATCTCCCTCACTTTTCGTACCGGACAGGATAAAGCGGAAGAGGATTGATCCGCCTTTGTATGTCGAACAGGACCAATTCCTCTGCACCGAAACGACAGGTCAGTGTAGTAATTCGCGGGTTGCGCTCTTACACTGTGCTTACACTGTGCGAAAAATCAGCTATGGGCTGCCCAATGTCCATTCGGCCGGTACTACATTTGCTGCAAATTACAC
>JADGIC010000208.1 GCA_019683615.1 Alicyclobacillaceae bacterium
TGTGGACGGAGGACCACGGGATTTACGATCTGGAGTGGTCGGACGGCACGTGGCGGATTTACAAGGTGTGGGATTGAGCTGGCTGTGAGTTTGAAACGAAGGGCGCAAAACGCGGGGGTGAGCGGCGTGAGCGGCGGGACGAGGCGCGGGCTCCCGGGCTTTGTCCACCTCCACTGCCATTCGCCGTACTCGTTTCTGGACGGGGCGGTGCCGCTGGAGGAGATGGTGGCGCGGGCGGCGATGTGGGAGATGCCGGCCATTGCACTGACGGATCACGACACCATCGCCGGGCTGCCGGCGTTTCACCGGTGGGCCGCGGCCTATGGCGTGAAGCCCGTCTCGGGGGCGGAGGTGACGCTGGAGGACGGATCGCACCTGACGGTGCTGGCGGAGACACGGGAAGGGTACGCCAACCTGTGCCGGCTGTTGACGCTGGCGTACGGTGGCGCCGCGTACCTGGGCGAGGCACTGTGGCCGGGACAGGGCGCGGACCGGGGTGCGGCGGACTGGGCGGAGCGGGAGGCGGACCCGGATACGGGTGGGAAGGCCGAGCGCGCCCGCGGCCTCTGCATCGCCCGCAATCCCGCCTGCGATCCCGCCCGCGCCCAGGCGGACCTGCGCCGCCGGCCGCGGCTCCCGGAGGCGGCGCTGCTGGCGTGCGGGCGTGGGCTCATTGTCCTCTCCGGCTGCCGGCGGGGGCGGCTGTGCCGGCACATCCTGGCCCGTCGCTTCGACGTCGCTGAGCAGCTCGCCCGCCGCTACCAGCAGGCGTTTCCGGGGGCGTTTTTCATCGAGCTGCAAGGGGACGATTACCCGCACACCGACTGGCTGAACGAGGCGCTGGCCGAACTGGCTGGCCGGCTGGGCATCCCGCTGGTCGCTACCAGCAACGTTCACCACCTGACGCCGGAGCAGTTTCCCGTGTACGACCTGCTCACCTGCATCCGGCTGCGCATCGACGTGCACACGCCGCACCCGGAGCGCCCGCTCAATCCGGCCCGTTGGCTGCACGGTCCGGACGAGGCAGCGCGCCGCTTCGCGAAGTACCCGGAGGCCATCGCCAACACGCTGCGCATCGCCGAGCGGTGCGAGGTGGCTCTGCGGTTGGGGGCATCCCTCTTTCCCGCCTACCCGCTGCCGCCGGGGGAGCGGGACGCCGCCGGGTACCTGCGCAAGCTGGTGGACCGGGGCGCCACCGAGCGCTACGGGAAGGTGGATGCGCCGCTGCGCCAGCGGTTGGACCACGAGCTGTCCATCATTGAACAACTCGGCTACGCCGACTACTTCCTGGTCGTCTGGGACATCTCCGACTTCGCGAGGCGGCGCGGCATCCGCTTCGCCGGGCGCGGATCGGCAGCCGATTCGGCAGTGGCCTACTGTCTGCACATCACCGACGTCGACGCGGCCGGCCGGGGGTTGCTGTTCGAGCGGTTCATGAGCCTCGAGCGGGCGGAGAAGCCGGATATCGACATCGACTTCGACAGCCGCCGCCGGGACGAGGTGGTGGATTACGTCTACCGCAAGTACGGGCGCCAGCACGTCGCGCGCGTCGCCACCCACCAGACGTTCCGCGGCCGCTCGGCCATCCGCGAGGCGGGGGCGGCGCTTGCCCTGCCCGAGCCGCTGCTCGACGCGCTGGCGAAGCGGGTGCCGTGGATGGCCCACGCCGACCGGCTGGAGGTTTTGCTCAGCCGCGTGCCGGAGCTGCGGGCGTTTGCGCGGTACCGGGAGCAGTTGGCCTGGCTGTGGCAGCTGGCGCGGGCGGTGGCGGGTTTCCCGCGCCACTTCGGGATGCACCTGGGCGGCGTGGTGATCAGCGCCCGTCCGCTGTGGGAGACCACCTCCCTGCAGCCGTCCGCGAAAGGGGAGTGGATGACGCCGTTCGACAAGCACGCCGCGGAAGACGTGGGCCTTGTCAAGCTCGACCTGCTGTCGCTGCGGACGATGGCGGCCATCGAGGACGCGGTGAAGCTGTCCGGGCGGCGGGGCCCGCCGCTCGACTACGAGGCGATCCCGCTGGACGATCCGGAGACCTTCGCGATGATCCGCACGGGCGAGACCATCGGCGTGTTCCAGCTGGAGAGCCCGGCGCAGCGGGCGCTGCAGGCACGACTTGGGGCGGATCGGCTGGAGGACATCGTGGCCAGCGTCGCGCTGATCCGGCCTGGTCCCATCAAGGGCAACATGGTGGATCCGTTCCTGCGCCGCCGCCGCGGCGAGGAGCCGGTGTCGTACCTGCACCCGAAGCTGGAGCGCATCCTCGGCAAGACGTACGGCGTGGTTTTGTTTCAGGAGCAGGTGATTGAAATCGCCACCGCCATCGCGAATTTCACGCCGGGCGAGGCGGACGAGCTGCGGCGGGTGATGAGCCGGGCGAGATCGGCCGAGGAGATGGAGAAGATTGGCCGCCGGTTTCTGGAGAAGGCTGAAGCGGCGGGGGTGGCGTCGGACGTGGCCGCGACCATCTTCTCCTACATCCAGAGCTACGCCAGCTACGGCTTCTGTGAGGCGCACGCGGCCGCGTTTGCCACGACGGCTTACAAGACCGCCTATCTCGTCCGCCATTACCCGGCGGAGTTTTTCGTCGCTGTCCTCAACCAGTACCCGATGGGCTGCTACCCGGTGCATGTGATCTGCGCTGAGGCACGCCGGCGCGGCGTACCGGTGCTGGGACTGGACGTCAACCGCAGCGAGTGGGGGTGCACGGTGGAGCCGGTCGGGGAAACGGGTGGCGCCGGGGCTGCGGGTGGAGCGGGGGTGCCAGGCGATGCGGGGGCGCCGGCGTA
>JADGIC010000209.1 GCA_019683615.1 Alicyclobacillaceae bacterium
CCAAAAGGCTCATGTCCGCCTGCGCGGACGGTGTTACACTCAAAGTAACCCTTTACCCCTATCGATGGGCGCACCGCCTTTGCGGGTGCGCCGCTTTTTTGGATCCGGGGCCTCCGCCCGTCCGCCCCGGCGGCCCGGCGCCAGGCCGCGTGGGCATGCTCGTTCTGCACCGGGGCGTCAGCGGGGCAGCCGGTACGGCACGGTGATGACCTTGACGTTCTTGTTCAACAACAGCCATGCCATCAGGTAGCCGCCGGTTTTGTTGTGCAGCAGCTTGTGCCACCAGCGGCGGGTGAAAAACTGCGGGATCACCACGGTGATGTTGTCCGACTCGTACTTTTCCGTCTCAAACTCGACGAACCGTTGCAGGCGCTTGGCGACGTTGCGGTATTGGGAGTGAATCACGACCAGTCGCACGCCGCTTTGCAGCCGCGCGAAATCGGCCTCTACCTTTTCCGTCGCCCGCTTCATCTCTTCCTCGGAGTCGCCCGTCACCACCGTCACTGCAATCACGTTCTTGAAGTTACTGACCGCGAACTGGAGCGCTCGCACCGACGCTTTGTTGACCGAGGCGATGGGCACGATGGTGAGGCCGGGGTCCTCCGGGTGAAACGGCACGGAAAAGTCGTACTTCAGGTCGGTCCTCACTTGGTCGTAGTGGGTCTTGATCTTGCCAAACCCGATCACCATCAGCGGGATGCAGACCAGCACCAGCCACGCTCCGTCCAGAAAGTGGGTGACGCCGAAGATGACGCAAGCGGCGAACGTGAGCATCACGCCGAATGAGCCGCCGATCACACTTGGCAGCCAGTTTTTCCCGCGTTCCCGGATCTGCCGCACCACCATGCCGAGCTGAGAAATGGTGAACGTGTAGAACACGCACACGCCGTACAACGGGATCAACCGGCTGACCTTGGCGTCAAAGCCGATGGTCAACAACAAGGAAATGATGGTGAGAAACACGATACCGTTGCTGTACACCAGGCGATCGCCCTTGTGCAGGATCCATCGCGGCATGTAGCCGTCCCGGGCCATGGAGGACCACAGCGCGGGACAGCCGGTGAACGCGGTGTTGGCCGCCACCGCGAGGATACAGGTCGTGCTCAGCGACACCAGGACCGTGAGCACATACCCGAACCCGCGCGTCCCGAACACAACCATCGACTCCTGGTTGATCAGCGGCACGTCCGGATTGTAGCGAAGCCCGTGCATCAAGGCGACGCCGGAGACGATGAAAAACAGCACGGAGAGGGTGATGACGAGCATCAGGAGCAGCCGTTGCGCCCGTTTCGTGGCCGGTTCTTTGAACACGGGCACCGAGTTGGCCACCGCTTCGATGCCGGTCAGAGCGCTGCACCCGTTTGCAAACATCCTCAAAAACAGAAACAGGCTCATCCCCTGCACAGCACGCATGCCGGACGCGGACGGCAGGTGGATGGCCCACGGGTGGCGGAGGGCGTCGACGATGGCTGTGATCCCGAGCAACAGGATGCCGGCGATGAAACAGTAGGTGAACGGGACAAACACAGCGGCCGACTCGCCGGTGCCACGCAGGTTGATGACCATGATGATCAGCGTCAGCAAGATGTTGAACCACAGCTTGTGGTGTCCGATGAACGGAATAACGGGGCCGAGGGCGTCGATGCCGGCCGCAATCGACACAGACACCGTCAGGGTGTAGCCGACAATCAGCGTGGACGCAGCTGACAAGCCCCAGTACCGGCCGAGGTCGTGCAGGCCGATGGCGTAGGCACCGCCACCGGCCGGGTAGTGGCGAATGATGTTGCGGTAGGCAAGGAATAACAGGAACGCCAGACCGCATATGATGGCCGTGCCCAGCAGGGAGAATCCGAGCACATTGCTAACGTACGATGCCGTCGCGCCCGCGCCAATCAGCACCGACAGCACGAACTCCATCTGGTCGGTGGCGTATGCCACGCTGGACAGCGCGTCCGGCGTCATCACGGCCATGCCTTTAATAATACCGATGCGAACGTTCTGGTGCTCCTTCGTCTTCAAGGGGCGCCCAACAATCAGACGTTTGACTGACTCGACCATAACGTGTATCCTTCTCCAGTCTGAACCACAGATGAGATTCACGCCGCCCGCCTCGGCCAGACGAGGAAACGCGGCCCACGGCGGAGCGCGAACGCGATGAATGTACAATACAAGATTCAGCCGCTGCAAATGCGGAATTGGCGCTTGCCGCGCGATACGGCGGAAAATTGCAGCCCGCGTGCCGACGTGTAGGCCATCGGGCGAAAGCAGGCTCAACTGGGCTTTCATTTGCGCAGGATTTTGCGCTCGGGAAACCCGCGTGATCGCGATTATTGTGCGCGATTCTTGATTTTTTGTTGCCCGTGGCCTATTATGGAGCCAGAAACCAGCAACTGCATACCTTTCTTCGGGGCAGGGTGAGGCGGGTGACCGCCAATTCCCGATCGGTGGTGACGCCTCCAGATGTGCACGGGATCCGAGGGGCGAAGTCCACGAGCCGCTTAGGCACGAACTGGTGAAAATCCAGTACCGACGGTATAGTCCGGATGGAAGAAGGAGGAATACCGCAGCCCGTGGCGGGAGGACAACCGGCAGTGCCAGTCGCGGGTGCGCGGTGTCTGAATACCGAGTCCGATGTGCGCCCCTGAGGTTCCTCAGGGGCGCTTGTTTTCGTACGCCCGGCATGGGCGGAATCTCTAGGGTGAAAGTCCCGAACGGGGGTTGGCGACATACCTACCGTTAGCCAAGAGCAAGGGTGTCTACCGCGA
>JADGIC010000210.1 GCA_019683615.1 Alicyclobacillaceae bacterium
CGTCCGTATCACGAACCCATCCCTCCCGTGGTGACGCCTTCCTGACGGGCGGTCCCCCCCAGCCCGGGCCCCGCGTCCGCCGGCACCTCCGGCCCGGCGCCTCGCCTGGCTCATGGCCGCACACCAGCGCCTCACCGGAGTTATGTTGCGCAGTTTCCGGGTCCGCCAAATCACAGCGAGCGTACCACGAAGGAGGGTTCCGCGACGTCTTCGCCGCCGGCCATGGCATTTCCTGCTATACTGAAGTGGGAACCATCGCGGCGCAGGGATCCCGCACCGGACGAGGACGGTGAGGCGACGTGAACGGGCCGGACGCGTTTGACTTCGCGATTGTGGGCGGCGGCATCATGGGCTTGACCATCGCCAGGGAACTGAAGCGGCGGTTTCCCGCACACAGCGTGTGCGTGGTGGAAAAGGAGACGGACGTCGCCATGCACGCCAGCGGCCGCAACAGCGGGGTGCTGCACGCCGGGTTTTACTACACGGCCGACAGCCTGAAGGCGCGGTTCACCCGCGACGGCAACCGGGAGATGGCCGAGTACTGCCACCAACACGGCCTGAAGATTAACCACTGCGGGAAACTGGTGGTCGCGACCAACGAAGACGAGCTGCGCGGTTTGGAGGAACTCAAGCGGCGGGGCGACCGTAACGGTGTGGAGCTGATGTGGGTCGACGAAACACAGCTGGACCGGTTCAACCCGCACGCGGTGACGTATAAGCGGGCATTGTTTTCGCCCAACACCGCCTGCGTCGACCCGGCGGAGGTGTGCCGCGCGCTGTTGGCGGACAACCAGCGGCAAGGCGTCACCTTCTTCTTCGGGACGCGTTACCGCCGCCGCCGCGGCGACACCATCGTGTGCGACAACCGCGAGTTGCGTGCCCGCTACCTGATAAACGCCGCGGGCCTGTACGCCGACGTCATTGCCCGCGAACACGGCTTCGGCCAAGAGTACACCATCATCCCGTTCAAGGGCATCTACCTGAAGTACGACAAAAGCGCGCCGGAGATGCGCACCCTGATCTACCCGGTGCCCCGCCTGTCCCAGCCGTTTCTCGGTGTCCACTTCACAAGGACCGTCGACGGCACCATCAAGATTGGCCCGACGGCGACCCCCGCCTTTTGGCGGGAGCACTACGAGGGATGGCAGCGCTTCCGGCCTGCGGAGTTTTTCGCCATCGCCAGGCAGCTGGCGCGTCTGTGGCGGACCGATACGTTCCACTTCCGGCAGTTGGCGAGGGAAGAGATGCGCAAGTACAACCGCCGCCTCTTTGTTCAATCCGCGTTGCACCTGGTGCGCGGGATTGACGCGGACGGGTTCGGCCGCTTCCTGCGCCCGGGCATCCGCGCCCAACTCCTGAACAAACATACGCTCGAACTGGTGCAGGATTTCGTCGTGCTTGGCGACGGCCGGTCGATGCACGTGCTCAACGCCGTGTCGCCGGCGTTCACCTGCTCGATGCCCTTCGCCCGGTACGTGGTCGAGCGGGTGACCGCCTGCCTCGCCGGCACCCCTGGCGCCCCTGCATCGCCGGACGCGCCGAAGGGGCCGGAGGCAGCCGCGGCACGTCGTGGCTGAGGCGGCAGCCGCCCGGAGGGCGCGGCGGGAGTCCCGGCCGCCCGCCAAACCCTCCGGGAAGGTGCGCCCCGCCGCGCTAATCCTTGGCGCTCTCCGCCGGCACTGGCAGGGCCCCGCCGGCCTTCCGGAACCGCCACAGCGACTGCCCAACCCCAACCAGGCCCCGCGGCATCAGGTGAATGATCAGGATGACCAGAATGCCGTACACCGTGAGCTGGTACTGCTGAAAGCTCTGCAGCCATTGCGGCAGGTACACCAACAGCACCGAGCCGAGTATCGGCCCCCACACGGTGCCTGTTCCGCCAATCACCACCGCCAACAGACTGCTCATGGACGCCGAGGCCCCGAACGGAAGCGGGCTCACGAAGTTTTCGTAGCACGCGTACAGCACACCGCTGACGCCGGCAAACATCCCGGCCAGGACGAATGCGATGGTCTTGTACTTGTACAGGTGCACGCCGACACTGGCGGCCAGCCGCTCGTTGGCGCCGATGCCGCGCAGGGCGTATCCCAGCCGCGACGTGCGCAGCCAGCAGTAGACGCCAATCGTGGCCATCATCAGCAGAAACGAGAAGTAGTAGAACGTCTGGCTGGGCCACGTCGCCGGGAACAGGCTCGGAATGTTGGGAATCCCTTCGCTGCCGCCGGTGATGCCGAGGTTCGTGAACAACTCTTCCGCAATGAGTGTCACGCAAAGCGTCAGGATGGCGAAATACGCCCCGTCCGTCCGGAACACAATCAGCGCCATCAAACTCGCGGCCACCCCGTTGACGAGGACGGCAAATACGGCGGCCAACCACACGTTCCAATGATAGGCCGTTGTGCAGATGGCCGTCACGTACGCCGCCAGGCCGAACATCGCTCCCTGCTGAATGGAAGCGTAGCCGGTGAACCCGAGCAGGATGTTCAATCCTTGGTTCATGATGATCCAAATGAATGTCAGGATGAACAAGCCTTGATAGTACGAGGACTGGGAAAGCCACGGAAACAGTAGGACCAGAAGCACCACCAGCGCGGTCAAGACCGCTCCGGGACGCGCGAGCCTTCTCATCGGCGGACCGCCTTTCCAAACAAACCAATCGGCTTAAACATCAGGATCACGATGATCAGCGCGAAGACCATCGCCGTCGAGTACAGGCTGGAAATGTACGCGATCGAAAACGACTGGAAGATGCCCAA
>JADGIC010000211.1 GCA_019683615.1 Alicyclobacillaceae bacterium
TTCTACGAGTACGGGGATGCATGACGGCTTCTAGAGCCCACCACGAATGCAGATCTTGTGATCGCCACCAGGTGGTGTGGCTGGCCCATTCTGAGGACCAGCCACACCAGCGCTTATGACGGGGACTACCTGGGGCCCACGCCGCAACTTGAGTCAAGCCATGCGCGTCCAGTAGTCGAAGAAGGCCAGCGTGCGGCGCAGGCGGTCCACCTTGTGCGAGGGTCTTTGCAAGCTGTGGTTCGCACCGGGGTACCGCACCATGGCCACGTTCTTCCCCAACCGCTTGAGAGCCACGAAGAACTCCTCGGATTGGGTCACGGGACAACGCAGATCCGACTCGCCGTGCAGCAGCAGAAGAGGCGTCTTCACGTTCTTTACATGGGAAATCGGACTGCGTTCCAGCAGGCGCTCAGGATTGTCCCACGGGTTTCCAGGGAACTCCGTTTCCCCAAAGGGCACTCCGATGTCGCTCGTTCCATAGAAGCTGTGCCGGTTGGACACGCAAGCGCCGGCGACCGCGGCCTTGAAGCGGTCGGTCTGCGTCACCGTCCAACAGGTCATGTAGCCGCCGTAACTCCAACCGGTGACCACGCATCGATCCGGATCCGCAATCCCCATTTCGATGACATGGTCCAACGCGCCCATGATGTCCTCGAAGTCCGCGCCGCCCCAGTCCCCAAAGCACGCATCGGCAAAGGCCTGCCCGTAGCATTCCGAGCCCCGCGGGTTGGCATAGACCACGGCATACCCGTTTGATGCCAGAAACTGGAACATGTAGTGGAATACGTCCCCGTATGCGCCCTGGGGGCCTCCGTGAATGCTGAGCACGGTGGGATACCGCTTGCCGGGCTCATACCCCGCCGGTTTGATGACCCACCCATCGAGCCACAATTTGTCCTTGGCCCTATACCGGAACGGCTCGGCGTCCTGGAAATCAAGCCCCTGGCAGGCTGCAGCGTACACCCGCGTCAACTGTCGCACGGGAAGAGTATCCGCCTGGATTTCACCGGGAGGAAGCTGCACGGCGAAAATCTCGTCCGGTGTCTTCGTGTCTCCGTATTGGTAAGCGATGAGACCGGTTGCGCTCAGGCTGAAAGCCGCGATGCTGCCACGACCGTGACCGGACACGCGCTCGCCTTGACCGCCGTCCACGGGAGCGCGGTAGATGGCGCTATGGCCGCCATCGCTCAGCAGGAAATACACGAAGCGGCCATCGGCCGACCACACAGGGCTCGACCACGCGAAGGCGCGCAGGTCGCCCACGTGTTGGTTGATCGCCGGACGGTCGTACGGCGCCGCATGATTCGTCGCCTGCCGATGGTGAACCACTGGATCGCCGGCTCCACTCACCTCGAACGTCCAGCAGCCGAGGGACGTCGTATGCCCGGACCGCCCGTCGTGGCCCAGGAACGCGATGCGCGTGCCGTCGGGTGAGAACGAGAGTGCGTAGATCGACCCGGTGCCTTCAAAGATCTGGCGGGCGTCGCCCGACTGCACATCGAAGAGCCAGATGTCGTGCTTGTGCAACCAGTCCGCATCCTCCCGCCGGCACGCCACCGCGGCGATGTAGCGCCCGTCTGGCGACCACGCAGGCGCCTCGTGATCGAAATCGCCGGACGTCACTCGCCGCGCTTCGCCCCCCTCTGCAGGCACCACAAACACGTGGCTGCGCAAATCACCGTACTCACCGCCGATGTCGAAGCGATACTTCAACCGAGTGACGACTTTCACTTCCGCCTTCGGCTTCTGACCTTCGTTCGGCTTGGCCTCGTACACCGTGCGCGCCAGCCGTTCCGCCCGTTCGTAGTCGGATGCCGGCGCGCCCGCATAGGGCAACCAGCCCTCGTTTTTACTAAATACCCTGGCGACGTACGCCAGATAGCGCCCGTCCGGAGACCAGGCCGGCGCGGAGGCAACGGCATGCGGCGTAGGGATCCGGCGTGCCTCGCCACCATTGGGAGCGATGACATAGATCTGGCTCTGCCCGCTGCGGTCGCTGACGAACGCCAGCAGCTGGCCGTCGGGGGACCAGCGGGGCAACCTGTCCTGAGCCTGCGCTTGGGTCAGCTGGTACGGCTCTCCACCCTCCACGGGTACGATCCAAATGTTCGACCGCACCTCGTCCTTCTCCGGATCCAGCCTCTGGACCACATACGCGATGAAGCGCCCGTCGGGCGAGATCTGCGGATCGCCGAGAATCGGAAGCTCGGCCAGTTGCTCTGCGGTGAGCGTTCTCGACATACCTCGCAACCTCTCCATTCCCTATGCAGTCCTGTCGACAGCGCGCTCTTGCTTGAGATGCAGTGCCGTGTGCAGGGCAGCCCCGAGTTGCACCGCCACCAGCTTCTTGATCGGAATCACCCGGTAATCGAGGTCCGCTTCGAGCTTGGCCAGCCAAGTGTCGCGCATCGCCGTGGCTTCCTCCAACATGGCCGCCAGCGTTTCACTTCGCGCGTGTTCGAGTTCGGCGTCGATCATGCGGACCAGGACACCTAGGAGGAGGCCCCTGTAGAACCGGCTGACGATCAGGTTGTCGAAGACCTCCGCCACGGTGGCCTCTCGAACCAATTCATCACTCGACTGAGCCCACTGTTCCTTGGCGTCCACCCCCGAGAGGCCGCTCTCAAGGAAG
>JADGIC010000042.1 GCA_019683615.1 Alicyclobacillaceae bacterium
CAGCTGTGCTGACCACCGCCGGGTATAAAGAAACCCTCCGCATCGGGGGACGGGAGGGCTTTCGGGAACCCGGACCGAAAAGCAAGCTGCCGGCTGGCCGGAAGGCCGGCGGATTGAGCAGCGGTCACAGTTTTTGCAAGCGAATCAATTCCTTCTTCACCTCGGCGACGACATCGTCCGGCGCCTCGACCAACGGCAGGCGCACCGGCCCGCCAGGCAGTCCCAATAAGCGCAACGCCGCCTTTAGCGGGGCGGGACTCGTGACGCGGAACAAGCTGTCAAACAAGGGCAACAGTCGACTGTGCCACATCGATGCCTCCTGTACATCTCCGCGCACATACGCGTCGATCATGTGGGCAATCTCCCGGCCAGCCACATGTGACGCCACGCTAACGACGCCGCAGGCGCCGACGGACAGCATCGGCAGCGTGTAGTTGTCATTCCCGCTGTACAGCAACAGATCATCCGGTTTACGGGCCGCGATTTGGAGGATGTGGCCAAAGTCCGCCGTGGCCTCCTTGAGCGCAACCACGTTCGGGATTTCAGCCAATTTCAAAATCGTCTCGACAGACAAGTTGACCGCGCTTCGAGAGGGGATGTTGTAGAGCATAACCGGCAACGACACGGCTTCTGCGATGGCGCGAAAGTGGCGATACAGCCCGTCCTGCGTCGGCCGGTTGTAGTACGGCACCACCAACAGCAACCCGTCGGCCCCCAACGCCTCGGCCTCCTTGGACAGCGCCACAGACTCCGCCGTACTGTAATTGCCGGTGCCGGCAATCACGGGCACCCTTCCGCGCGCCGCTTCGACTGTCAGGCGGATCACCTGCAGTTTCTCCTCGTGCGTGAGCGTCGGTGACTCTCCTGTGGTCCCGCAGACCGCCAAAGCAGTCGTGCCCGTTTCAATCAGATGGTCCACCAGCACCCGCAGGCCCGCCTCGTCCAACTGATGATCAGCCGTGAACGGCGTCGCCATGGCGGTGACCACTCGACCAAAATCCATCCCTTCCACCTTCTTTACATCC
This sequence comes from Alicyclobacillaceae bacterium, assembly GCA_019683615.1. Lineage (GTDB taxonomy): Bacteria > Bacillota > Bacilli > Alicyclobacillales > Alicyclobacillaceae > JADGIC01. Next base: position 1,026 of record JADGIC010000042.1, read on the forward strand.
GTTCTCGACAGTGTAGGGTCAACCAAACCCCGTTCGCGCGAGCGATTCCCATTGTGGGCCTGCACTCAGGCCAAACGCTTGGTGCACAGCCCTCACTGCTGCCTCCATCTGCGACCGGCGGACCAAGCACCAGATGGTCGTGTGCGAATCGGCCGATTGAAGGATTTCGATGCCTTCGGCTGCCAGCGCCTTAGCCATGGTCGCCATCACCCCGGGAACGCCCGCAATGCCGGCACCGACCGCCGCCACTTTTGCACAGTCGGGGACGACGACAGGTTGCAGTCCTGCCGCGGACAGAGCGGCAACTGCTTGCTCCGCATCGCTGTCGCTGACCGTGTACGCAACCCGGCCCGGCGACACAGAAATGAAATCAACCGAAATCCCGGCCCGCGCCATCGCGTCGAACACCCGGGTCGGCAGGTCGCCAGTGCCTTCCACCTGAATCTGGGTAATGTGTTCCGTCTGCGTCACTCCGGTGACGTAGGCGTCTCGCACCGCCCCACCGTCCACACCCGTGGCACTGGCCACCCACGTCCCCGCATCAGAGGTGAGTCGTGTACTCCGCACGCGAATGGGAATGTTCTTTTGCATCGCAATCTCCACCGCCCGCGGGTGAATCACCTTGGCCCCTTGGTACGCCAGGTTGCAAATCTCCTGGTAGGTGACTCGCCGCAGCGGCCGCGCATCCGCGACAATGCGCGGGTCCGCCGTCATGATGCCTGCGACGTCCGTGAAAATGTCGACCCACGCAGCGTCGAGCGCCACACCCAGCGCAGTCGCCGTGGTATCGCTGCCCCCGCGTCCCAACGTGGTCACTTCACCGTCCGTTGTCACCCCTTGAAAGCCGGAGACGACAACGATTCGCCCAGCTTCGAGTTCATCCCAAATGCGCCGCGGTCGAACCTCCACGATGCGGGCATCACCGAAGTGGTCGTTCGTCACAATGCCTGCTTGCGCCCCGGTTAACACGACTGCGTCGTGGCCGCGCCCGCGCAATACGCCGGCGAACACGACCGCAGAAATAATCTCCCCACAAGACATCAACAAATCGAGGTCCCGCCGGGACATCGCGTCCATGTCGTCCACCAAGCTCAACAGCGTATCGGTCGCGTACGGATCGCCGCAGCGTCCCATCGCGGAGACGACCACGACCACGCGATATCCCTCTGCCAAGACCGATTCGATGTGGTGCACGGCAGACAGCCGAAGCTCGCGCGAAACTACGGAGGTACCCCCAAATTTCTGCACCACAACCTTCATGCAAACGTCCTCCCTGGCCTCCCGGCCACTCCTTCCACAGTCGGGTGAGGGGCGCGATCTAGGATGTGGAACGACCCACCAGAAGCTCGGCAATTTGAATCGCGTTCCATGCGGCCCCTTTCAACAAGTTGTCGGCGACCACAAACATCCAGACGGTGTGTGAGTCCCACAGGTCTTGGCGGATGCGTCCGACGAACGTGTCACCTGTACCGGCTGCCACGCGCGGATGAGGATAAACGCCTTGTGTAGGATCGTCCATCAACCGTACACCCGGGGCGCCGTCCAGCGCCTTCCGGACGTCATCGGGGGCGACCGGCTGTGAGAAGCGCACGGACACAGACTCCGAGTGTCCGTACAGGACGGGCACGCGCACGGCCGTCGGACTCACCTGCAGATTGGGAAGCTCAAGGATTTTTCGGGATTCGTTGACCAGCTTCATTTCTTCCTTCGTGTAGCCGTGTTCGACGAACACGTCACACTGCGGCAACACGTTGAACGCCATCGGATGCCGGACGTCTGCGGACGCCACCGGAAACACCGTCGTCACCTCCTCGCCGGAACCAAACGCGGCAATCTCCCGCAAGAGGGCGTCGACAGCCTTTTGCCCCATCCCGCTGACCGCTTGATACGTGGCGACCGACACGTGTTCAATGCCGAAACGGACGAGGGGCTTCAGGGCCACCACGAGTTGAATCGTGGAACAGTTCGGATTCGCAATGATTCCTTGATGGCGGAACGCCGCTTCTGGATTGACTTCCGGGACCACCAACGGAACCTCGTCGTGCATCCGGTAGGCGCTGCTGTTGTCGATGACGACCGCACCGCTGCGCACCGCCACAGGTGCCCAGGTTAAACTGGTGCCGGCACCGGCGCTGAACAGCGCGAGGTCCACCCCGTCAAAGCTGTGCTCATCGACCGCCTGCACGGTCACCGCTTGGCCCCGAAAGGGAACGGTCTGACCCGCTGATTTCGGGGAAGCCAGCAACCGCAACTCCCCGACGGGAAAGTTCCGCTTCTCCAACGTTTCGACCATACGGCGCCCGACTGCGCCTGTGGCACCGAGGACCGCCACGCGATAGGTGTCCTGACCTCTCATGTGTCTCTCCTTCTTCAACCCGCGCCAACGCCGCCGCTGCACGCCCAACATCAATGGACGCGCCAACGTTCAATCAGCATCGGCTGCAGCTGGCGTCTCTCCAACGCTGCTTCGCAGGTCTCTGGTATCAACCGCATATCCGCGACCAATGAGTTCATTTTATCATGGGGAGCGTCTTGCCCGAAGGGCACAAAATAGATGTTTTTCATGTTCACCAACTTGGCAATATTGTACAAATTCAGACCGAGCCCGTCATTAGTGGAAATTGCCAAGACAACCGGCCGGTCGTTGCGCATCGTGGCCTTTGCGGCCATCAGAACGGGCGAATCGGTCGCCGCATTCGCCAGCCGGCTGAGGGAATTTCCGGTACAAGGCGCGATGACCATGAGGTCCAACCGCTTGGCGGGACCCATCGGTTCCGCCTCCGGGATCGAAGCAATACCCCGATTGCCTGTGAGCCGTTCAATTTTTTCCGCCCATTCCCCCGCTTCCCCGAACCGCGTATCCACCTCCATCACGGTGTGCGAGAAGACCGGGATCACGTTCGCTCCCAACTGCACCAGTCGCTCCACCGCAGGGTATACGTCAGCGTATGTGCAGTGCGACCCGGTCACGCCAAATCCAATTGTCTTTCCCATCAGGTTCATTCGCTCATCTCCTCCTCCGCTCTTTCGGCCCGGGCTTCCGCGAGAATGCGGCATACGGTGGCGGCGATAATACGCCCTGCCGTCTTGGGAGCCACCAGGCCTGGCAGGCTGGGGGCGAGAATGGCCTTGATGCCCCGCCGCTGCGCATACCGAAAATCGGTGCCACCGGGCTTGGAGGCGATGTCGATGATGACTGCGCTGCGCGGCATGACCTGCAGGACCGCCGCGGTCATCACAGGATGCGGGATGGTGTTGAACACGATGTCTGCGTTCGTGAGGACGCGAGGCAAGTCGCTGAGCGAAAACGGCTCGAGCGCCATCTCCCGGATGCGGGCGAGGTGAGCCGGTTGCCGCGCGCCCACGGCCACCCGCGCACCCATCGCCGCCAACGTGCGCGCCAGCGTCTGGCCGCACCTGCCGAAGCCCAACACCACTGCGCGTGAACCGTGAATCGTGATGTCAGTGTGTTCCATCGCTAGGGCAATGGCACCCTCTGCAGTCGGGATGGAGTTCAGAATGGCCACTTCGTCCAACTCCATCAACTTGATCAAGCGCAACCCGCAAGCCGAACACAGCTGCTCCAAGCGGGGCTGAGCAATGCCCGTAAACACCAGGGCACCGCGCGGCAGAGCTGCGAAGTGTTCGGTTTGCAAGTGCAGGGGCCGGTCGGAAAACCGGCTCTCCACTCTTCCGTCCTCGTCCATCCCCGCCACCGGCAGCACCACGGCGTCGGCGTCTTCGAGAGCTGAGGTGTCAAGGTCCACCAGCACTGTGTCGGTAAACGTCCGATCCAGCTTGTCGAAACCAATCAAACGCACGCTCGCGTCCCATTCAGTGGCCTGCGCAATGACCTCCAACATGCGCGCGTCGCCGCCGATAATCACGAGCTTGCGACCGGTCAGCATTTCGCCCTGACCCCTTTCCGCGAAAGCCTGCATGGGCCGCAACGATTCGCATCGCACGTGGTGTAATGTATGAGAAGGCGGATGTGTGGGTGATTGGGAGGAGAAGCGAGGAAAAAAGAAACAGGCCGCTTAGGCCCGGACGCCGGTCGAACCGAAACCGCCCGTTCCTCGACCGGTCGGTTCGAAGCGGTCAACCTCCAACAGGCGAACAACATAAATCGGGGCCACGACCAGCTGAGCAATTCGGTCGCCGGGCGAAATGGTCACTGAGCGGTCCGAAAAGTTGGTGAGCAACACCTCCAGCTCGCCCGTGTAATCGCTGTCGATGACGCCGACGCCGTTCGGCAGGCTGACGCCCTGCCGCCATGCCAAGCCACTGCGCGCATAGACCAAGGCGACCGCATCGCGCCGCGTGAGCTGGATGGCAACTCCCGTCGGAATCCGCCGGCGGGAGCCGGGAGCAAGCTCCACAGGCGACTCCAGACACGCGTGCAAGTCCATACCGGCCGCCCCGTCGGACCGGTACCTGGGCAGGTACTCCGGCCGAAACCAGGGCGACACGACACGAAACCGCACGTCGAGCGTCGCAGGTGCCCTGTCGGACCGTTCATAAGGCATGTCGTGAGCCACCTTTCATCCCACCCAACTTGGCAGTTCCTTCTCTGCAACCGGGCCCACGGCTGCGACGGCGAACGGTTGACCCAACACCTGCTGCGCCACAGCCTGAATGTCGCTGGACGTGACCCGATTGATGCACGACAGCGTTTCGTCCAAAGTCACCTCGCGGCCCAACAACAGCTCGTTCTTCCCGAGCCGGCTCATGCGGCTGCTCGTGCTTTCCAGGCTGAGCATCATGGAGCCTTTCACTTGTTCTTTCGCCTTGGCCAGTTCATCCGCAGTCAACCCGTGTTCCGCCACTTGACTGCAAATCTCTTGCACCAAATCCAACACCTGTCGCGTCTGATCCGGCGACGTCGCGACGTAAATGCCAAACAGGCCGCAATCCTGATATGCAGAGTGGAACGAAAACACGGAGTACGCCCACCCGCGATCCTCGCGAATCTCCTGGAACAACCGTGAACTCGGCGTATTGCCCAGCGCGTTGTTGAGCAGAATCAAGGCGTACAGACGGTCATCGCCGGCGGGTACGCCCGGGGAGGCCAAGCACACGTGTACTTGCTCAATGTCTTTCGCGCGGACACGCACAGACCGGGTGAAGGAGGGAGGGTGCAGTGCAGGGAGCGGCGACTTGTCGCCAAACGGACGCTCAAACAACTGTTCCACCGCCGCGACGGCCACCTCTTCCAACACGTTTCCCGCGATCGACACGACGATGTTTTCAGGTACGTAATGGCTGCGCACGTAGGCGAAGATATCGTCCTGTGTGAACGCTTTCAGATTGTCCTCCATCCCAAGAATCGTATAACCCAGCGGATGGCCCGGGTAGACGCTTTCCGCCATTACGTCCATTACCAGTTCATCCGGCTCATCCTCGTACATGTGGATTTCCTCAATGACGACCTTCTTCTCTTTCTCAATCTCTTCAGGAGCAAACTGGGAATGAAACAACATGTCTGCCAACGTGTCGAGCGCCGTGGCAAAGTGCTCATCAAGCACCTTGGCGTAGTAACACGTGTATTCCTTCGAAGTGAACGCGTTGACTTGCCCGCCAATGCCGTCAAACAGGCGGGCGAGATCGCGTGCCGAATAACGCGCTGTTCCCTTAAATAACATATGTTCTAGGAAGTGGCTGATACCGTTGTTGGAGGCTGTTTCATGCCGGGACCCTGTTCCAATCCAAATCCCGATGCTCACCGAGCGCATGGTGGGGATTTCTTCCCCAACCACGCGAACCCCGTTGCTCAATCGCCGACGATAGCTCACCGCTATCCCCCTCATCCACCTGAGCCGCACTCTGCCAACGCAGACTAACTATAACAAACTCCCCAAGGCCGACTCAAGACTGCCAAACGCCCTCACGCCCGATGGGCAGGCGCTGCGGCGGGCGTACACATGGTTGCTCGTGAACCACCGCCGGCACCGTCTTCAGCAGATAGCCCTTCTGGCGCAAACCTCGAATCACGGCTGGCAGGGCCTGTGCTGTCGGCTCGGTTGGATGCATCAGGATCAAGGCGCCGGGCTCGGCCCGCCCCACCGCCCGTTGAATGATGACCGCGGCCGGCGGGCGCCGCCAGTCGACCGTGTCGGCCGTCCACAGGATGGTGTACAGTCCGTGCCGCCGCGCGATTTGGACAAACCGCCTGTCGAACGAACCCGCGGGCGGTGCCACAACTTCAACCGGGCGCCGGCAGACCGACTCGATGCGCCGGTTGGTCTCCGCCACTTGGAACTCCAGTTGGGCCGGCGACAGGCGGCGAAAGTCCGGATGACCTGTCCCGTGGCTGCCCACGGCGAAGCCAGCCGACGCGATTTGGCGCGCCAAATCCGGGTGTTTGGCAACCCATGCCCCGTCCAGAAAAAACGTCGCCGGTGCCCGCTCCCTCTGCAAGGTGCTGAGAATGGACGGAAGGTACGCCTCGCCCCAGGACACGTTGAACATCAAACAAACCGACTTCTCGGCAGCCGGTCCGCGGTACACCGGTTCGGCCGGCAGGGAAGCCAACGTCCGCCGGGGAACGACCATCTTCCACGACAGGTGCAGCCAACCGTCCCCGGCAGCCAGCGTCTGTTCGAGGCTCCGTCGGATATCCAATGACCACCCGCACAAGCCGGGAATCGCCCGCCAGACCCTGTCCACACGGGCATCGACCGGGTCAGTTCCGTACTGCTTGGCCACCTGGGTGAGGGTTGGTTCCAACGTTTCCCGTGACAAGCCGCCGATGGCAAGGCTGTGACTGGGCATGTCCTGCGCGGTCGCCTTGACGGACGGTGTGCTGACCGAGGCGCCCGGCACCGGCCGCCACCCTCCCGCCATCACGGCCATACACCATGCCGACAGACCAACGATACCCACTATCCGCCACTCAACTGCCACCGAACGCCGCAAGCTGTTGACTGCAGCGCGTCTACGCACACGATTCACCTTGGCCATCCCCTGGCCCGTCCTCCTCATTCCGCTGGACATCCGACTTCAGGCGAAACCGCCTCTTAGCTTGCCCAAGCATGTAAAAATCCCTCCTGGTCCAGGAAGGATTTGCGGATGTTCCGTATCACGTGAATGGCAGAGGCGGGCAACCCCGCGTCGGCCGAAGACCACTCATCGGCGCCGTTGCCTGCCGTGGCCGCCGTGAGCCGCCATGGCCGATTTCGGTTGGGACGATCCGCCCCCGCCACGGTTGTGCGGATGCGAACCGGACGGCTTGGGCCCGCTTCCGCCCTGGGCTGACACGCGCAAGCCGGCCACCGCCTGCCCCTGCTCCTGGCGGTCTTTGAGCGCCTCCTTGCGAGACAAATTGATGCGACCCTGGGAGTCAATCTCTGTAACTTTTACCAGGATCTCGTCGCCGACGTTGCACACGTCCTCGACCCGGCCAACCCGGTTCGTGTCCAGCTGGGAAATGTGGACGAGGCCCTCTTTACCCGGTAAGACTTCCACGAACGCACCGTACTTCTCAACCCGCATCACTTTTCCTTGGTATGTTTTCCCGACCTCCACCTCGCGGGTGATATCGAGGATGAGGTCGCGGGCACGGTACGCCGTCTCGTAATCAGGCCCTGAAATGTACACGCTGCCATCCTGCTCGATGTCGATCTTGACGCCGGTCTCTTCGATGATCTTGTTGATCACGCGCCCGCCAGGTCCGATGACGTCGCGAATCTTGTCCGGATTGATGCGGACCGTGATGACGCGCGGAGCCCAGCGGGAAAGCTCCTTGCGGGGGGCCGGGATGGCCTCGAGCATCTTGCTGAGGATGTACATCCGGCCTTCGTGCGCCTGCTTGAGCGCCCGCTCGATAATCTCCCGCGTGATGCCCTTGATCTTGATGTCCATTTGAATCGCGGTGACGCCTTTCTCGGTCCCCGCCACTTTGAAATCCATGTCGCCCAGGTGATCCTCGAGACCCTGGATGTCCGACAGGATGGCAACGCGGTCTCCTTCCTTCACCAAGCCCATCGCGATACCCGCCACCGGCGCCTTGATGGGCACGCCAGCATCCATCAAGGCCATCGTGCTGCCGCAGATGCTGGCCTGCGAGGTCGACCCGTTCGACTCCAAGATCTCTGACACAACGCGGATCGCGTACGGGAACTCCTCGGGCGGCGGGATGACCGGGTCGAGCGCCCGTTCGCCGAGAGCGCCGTGACCGATGTCCCGCCGGCTCGGCGGCCGCAGCGGCCTTGCTTCGCCGACGCTGAACGGCGGAAAGTTGTAGTGGTGCATGTAGCGGTTGGACTCCTCGGTGTCCAAGCCGTCCAACATCTGTTCGTCGCCCAGCGCGCCCAGCGTGCAGACCGACAGCGCCTGCGTCTGCCCGCGCGTGAACAACCCGGATCCGTGCGCCCTCGGCAACAGGCCGACCTCGCAACTGATGGGCCGAATTTCATCCAGCCTGCGGCCGTCCGGCCGGATGCCCTCCTGGGTGATGGCGCGCCGGACCTCCTCCTTCAGAATGTCGTGAATGACCTCGTCGATGTCCTTCTCCTGCTCCGGGAACTGCTCCGCGAAGACCTGCTTGACTTCGTTGGTGACCGCCTCCATCGCGGCCTCCCGCGCCTGTTTGTCCGGGGTGCGCACGGCGTCATGGATCAGGCCCGTTGCGTATTCACGAATCACCCGGTCCAGTTCCGGATCGACCGCATGCAAGACGACCTCCCGCTTCGGCACGCCGGCCTTCTCCCGGAACTGTTCAATCTGCTCCACAATCTCCTGCACCGTCTGGTGGCCAAACATCACCGCTTCCAGGATTTCATCTTCCGGCACCTGGTTGGCCCCCGCCTCGACCATCACGATGGCGTCCTTGGTCCCCGCCACGACCAGATGCAGGTCACTCTTCTCCGACTGCGCGAGGGTGGGGTTGATGACGAACTGCCCGTCCACTCTCCCGACGATCACGCCCGCAATCGGCCCGTCAAACGGAATGTCGGAGATGTGCAAAGCGGCTGAAGTGCCTATCATCGCGGCAATTTCCGGGGCACAGTCTTGGTCCACAGAGAGGACCATCGCCACGACTTGCACGTCGTTTCGAAACCCGGCGGGAAACAGCGGCCGGATAGGCCGGTCAATCAACCGGGATGCCAAAATGGCCTTTTCGCTCGGACGTCCCTCGCGCTTGATCCAGCCACCCGGGATTTTGCCGACCGCATAATACCGTTCCTCATAGTTGACGGTGAGAGGGAAAAAATCCAAGTCCTTCGGCTCCTTGGACGCCGTCACAGTGGCCAACACGACCGTATCCCCGTAGCGCACTTCCACGGCGGCGGTCGCCTGTTTGGCGAGTTTTCCGGTTTCCAGCACCATGCGGCGTCCGGCGACCATCCATTCCTGCCTGACGACCATGCTTGTCCAAAATCCTCCTCCGGCGAACAAGAATCAGCGATGGGTCGAGGTTCGTCCGCCCGGCCGCCGCACACATCGCTTGCGACCAGTCCAAAACACCTTCAACGTACTCATCCCCACCACATTTTATGTAAAAGAAGCGGGCCGAAGCCCGCTTGCGACAATACGCTCCCTATTTCCGCAACCCCAGCTCCTGGATGAGTTCACGGTAGCGGTTGATATCCTTCTTGCGAAGGTAGTTCAACAGGTTCCGACGATGGCCAATCATTTTATACAGACCGCGGCGGGAGTGGTGATCTTTCTTGTGAACCCGGAAATGTTCCGTCAAATAATTGATGCGCTCCGTCAAAATCGCAATCTGCACCTCGGGGGAACCTGTGTCGGTCGGGTGCAATTGAAATTTCTCCATCAACTCTTTCTTCCGTTCGCTCGACAGCATCTGAAATGCTCCTCCTTCAACGTGTCACATTGCGCGGGCGCGTATCCCTGCACCGGAGGCACCGTCGGAGGACACGCATGTCCACGGCGCAGTTCGTCCGCACTGAAGACGCGCCATACTGAGTCATTTTATCACAATCCCGCGCGATCGACAAACGATTTCAGCGCGGGAGCCGCCGAAGTGAGCACCAGTTCCCCGTTGCCGACCATCTCCTCGACCTGCCGGACATCCTGCCCGATCTGGCTCTTCAATTCTTCAACGCTTGCGAACCGCATCTCGTCGCGGATGCGGTGCAAAAACGAGACGCGCAAACGCTGCCCGTAAAGGTCCCCGGAAAACCCGAGGAGGTGTACCTCCAATCGCACGTCACGCCCGGACACGGTGGGACGACGACCCGCGTTGAGCACCCCAAACCACTGGTTGTCGCCGTCTTCCTCCCCAGACACCGACACCGCCACCGCGTACACACCGTTCCCTGGCAGCACATACTCCTCAATGCCGCCCAAGTTCGCCGTGGGAAAGCCCAGCTTTCGCCCCAAGGCATCGCCGTGCACGACGACGCCGCTCACGGCGTACGGCCGTCCCAACAGGGCTTCCGCGGCCTCGACACGGCCATGCTCCAGGTGAGCGCGGATCTGCGAGCTGCTCACTTTTGCGCCCTGAACACGCACCGGAGAGACGACCTGTACCGAGATGCCCACGTCGCGGCATAGCCGCTGCAGCTCCGCCGGCCCCGCGGCCCCTCCCCGGCCAAACCGAAAGTCGTCGCCAATGACGACAGTCTTCAGGTTCATCGCGGCCAAGTGTTGGCGGACGAATTCCTCCGCGGAAATCGCCGCGTACGCCGGCGTGAAGTGCACCCGGTAGACCCGGTGAACCCCGAGCGCAGCCAACAGTTCGCACTGCTCCGGAAAGGGGGTCAACCAGCGGTCGTACCCCGGCCGGTTGAGCAACACGTGCTCCGGATGGGGATAAAACAGCATCACGGACAAACCGACCCCTGCCGGCTCGTCACCCGCAGTGGCCAAGCGGTGTGCCGCGCGTATGATCTTTTGATGTCCGACATGAATGCCGTCAAATTTGCCAATGGCCAGTACCTGCAGGTCGCGACTGGCCGGGGGGCGACCCTTGACGTCTACAACTTCCATCCGCCACGTCCCTCTTCCAGAAAACTTTCACCGGCTTGAGCTGAGCCTCACGACTATGTACCGATTGCATCTCACAGACCGCGACCAGCAGCCCGTCGCACACCGCCGCAACCTTCTTGAGCAGGGCATCACCGGATGGATGGGCCGCACGCACGCGCACCACCTGTCCGGCAGCCAGCCGTGCGGATTGTTCCGCTGAGACCTCGACCTGTGGCCAACCGCGCAACGCCTCGAGCGCGGGCAACAGGGCAGACCAAGGGTCTGGCGATTGTTCCCATACGGATAGCGAAACGGCTTCGCTGATATGGAACCCGCCGGTCTGCACCCGCCGCAAGCTGGACATGTGCGCGGGCACACCGACGCCCGCCCCGAGATCCCGGCACAGGGCACGGACGTACGTCCCTTTGGAACATTCTACGACAAACTGCGCTTGAGCCTGTTCTCCGGGCGAGAAACGAACAATGTCGAACCGGTGCACGAACACTTCCCGCTCCGGAAGTTCGGGCCGCTCGCCAACCCGTGCCCATTCGTACGCCCGCCGGCCCTGAACATGCACCGCGGAGTACACGGGCGGCCGTTGCCGGATCCGACCCACCATGGCCGCCGCGGCCGCCTTGACGTGCGACTCAGTCAACCTCGCCGCGCTCTGGCGCGCGAGCTCCCGCCCGGATGCGTCGTCAGTGTCGGTCGCGATCCCGAAGGTCACGACACCTTCGTACACCTTCGTCTCGGCCACCACGTACTCCAACAGCCTCGTGGCCTCCCCGACGCATAGGACGAGGATTCCGGTCGCATCAGGGTCCAGCGTGCCGGCGTGACCCACGCGGCGGACGCCAAGCCGTCGCCGGACGCGCACGACCACGTCGTGAGACGTGATGCCCGCTGGCTTGTCCACGACCAGCACCCCGCACCCGGAATTCGCCGTCCCTTTCACGTTGCGGACAACGCCTCCTCGACCCGCTGCACCACCTGACTCATCACCTCGTCCAAACTGCCCGCCAGTTCGCAGCCAGCGGCCCGTACGTGCCCGCCGCCGCCGAACATCTGTGCAATGCGGGCAACATCGACTTTCCGCTTGGACCGCAGCGACACCTTTACACGACCATCTTGCAGTTCGCGAAACAGTAGGCCTACTTCCACCGTGTCGATGCTGCGGGCGAATCCAACCAAACCTTCCACGTCGTCATCCCCGGCACCTGCGGCCTGCAGCATGTCGCGCGTCACGTACAGGACCGCGTAACGGCCGTCCTGAGAAAGTGCCAGATTTGCAAGAGCCATTTGCAACAAGTGCATTTGTGCCCATGACCGCGACTCCAGAGCCGGTTCGGCCACATCGTACGGTTGCACACCGGATGCCAACAGTTCTGCGGCAATCTGGTGTACGTCGCGCGTGGTGTTCGGCTGCACGAAACCGCCGGTGTCTGTCAAGATGCCTGTGTACAGGCATTTCGCCAAACCGTCGCCCAGCGGCACTCCAAGCTGACGCGCCACATGGTACACCAGTTCACAGGTGGCGGCTGCAGCCGGGTCCACCCACGCGGCGTAACCATACGCCGGATTGGTCCGATGGTGGTCGATATTGACGAGTCTCGCATCCGCTGCAATCCACGACGACACCGGGTCAAACCGATGAACGTCCGCGCAGTCCACCGCGACCACCCATCCAAACCGGTGACTCTCCCGACCCTGGCTGACGACAGCTCGCTCGAACAACGGCAGGAACCGGAACCGCAGCGGCAGTGGTTCGGGAACGAGGAACGTCCACCGTTTTCCTAAATATTGGAGAATATGAGCCACCGCCAACGCACTGCCCACCGCGTCCCCGTCCGGACGCTCGTGCGTCACAATCAGCCAATCGTCCCCCTGCTGCAAAGCTTCGGCGACACGGGCCAATTCCGCCTCGTTGCGAGGCGCTGGTTCCCAGCCAGCCACCGTTATTCCTCCTTTACCGAATCCGCCCCGCCGGACGGGTTCTGCAGGCCCGCCCCCGTGTCTGCCTCGGCTTTCAATTTGCGCAACACGTCTTCAATGTGCGCACTGTACTCGCCAGATTCATCGAGACGAAACGTGATCTCCGGCGCCAGCCGCAACCGCAGCCGGCGAGAAACCTCGCCGCGGATGTAACCCAGTGCCTTCCTCAAGGCCTCGAGCGTGTGGCGCTTGCTGTCCTCATCCCCGAGGACGCTCACGTACACTTTGGCGTACTGCAGGTCGTTGGAGATCTCCACCCGCGTGATGGTTGCAAAGCCCACGCGCGGGTCGCGCAGATCGTGGCGGACGATGTCCGCCACCTCCTTTTTCATCTGTTCAGCGACCCGCTCCGCCCGAATCCGTGCCAAAGAAACCCCTCCCGCTGAGGACGGCGTCTCGGTTATTGTGTCTTGACGGCTTCCATCTTAAAGACCTCAATGACGTCCCCGACCTTGATGTCGTTAAACCGTTCAAGGGTCAGGCCGCACTCAAAACCGGAAGCCACCTCGCGCACGTCATCCTTGAAGCGCTTGAGCGAATCGATCTTGCCTTCGTAAACCACAACACCATCGCGAATCACGCGGGCTTCCCCGTCGCGCGAAATCTTGCCGTCTGTCACGTAGCAACCGGCCACCGTCCCCACCTTGGAAATGTGGAACGTCTGCCTGACCTCTGCGTGCCCGGAGACGACCTCTTTGAATTCGGGGTCGAGCAGACCGCGCATCGCCGACTCCAGCTCGGCCGTCACATCGTAGATCACGCGGTAGAGGCGAATATCCACCTTCTCCGTCTCCGCGGCACGCCGGGCGTTGACGTCCGGGCGGACGTGAAAGCCGATGATGATGGCGTTCGACGCGCTCGCGAGCGCCACGTCCGATTCGGTGATGGCGCCGACACCTCGGTGAATCACGTTTACGCGCACACCTTCGACGTCGATCTTTTGAATCGACTGTACTATCGCCTCCACCGACCCATGAACGTCCGCCTTCACAATCACGTTCAGTTCCTTCACGTTGCCTTCCTTGATCTGTCTGTACAAATCGTCCAGCGTCACACGGGCCGTCGACTGCAACTGTTCTGCCCGCTCCCTGTTGAGCCGCTTCTGTACCAGGTTTCGCGCCGCCCGCTCGTCGTCGTAGACGACGAACAGGTCACCTGCGTTAGGCACGCCGTTCAACCCCTGAATCTCCACCGGAGTTGACGGGCCGGCCTCTTTCAGTCGCTTGCCCATGTCGTTCATCATCGCCCGCACGCGCCCGTAGGTTGTGCCAGCGACAACGATGTCACCCACCTTGAGCGTGCCGTTCTGCACCAGCACAGTCGCCACCGGCCCGCGCCCCTTGTCGAGCTTCGCCTCGATGACGGTACCCCGCGGACGCGCCTTCGGATTCGCCTTCAGCTCCTGAATCTCGGCAACGAGCAAGATCATTTCCAGCAACGTGTCGAGGTTTTCCTGCTTGAGAGCAGACACGTTCACAAAAATCGTGTCGCCGCCCCACTCCTCCGGCACCAACTCATGGGCGGTCAACTCCTGGCGCACCCGGTCCGGGTTGGCATCCGGCTTGTCAATTTTATTCACCGCCACGATAATCGGCACCTTCGCCGCCTTCGCGTGGTTGATGGCTTCCACCGTCTGCGGCATCACCCCGTCATCGGCCGCCACAACCAACACAGTGATGTCCGTCACTTGCGCCCCGCGCGCCCGCATCGTCGTGAACGCTTCGTGACCCGGCGTGTCGAGGAAGGTGATCTTGCGGCCACCGATATCCACCTGGTAGGCGCCGATGTGCTGCGTGATACCGCCCGCTTCGGTGGCCGTGACCTTTGTCTTCCGAATGGCGTCAAGCAGGGTGGTCTTACCATGGTCGACGTGGCCCATAATCGTCACGACGGGCGGCCTCGGCACCAGGTCTTCAGGCTGATCTTCGTCGATCAACATGTCCTGCGCCTCTTCGTCGACCGGTTCGACAACCGTCAACTGCACGCCGAACTCTTCGGCAATCAGCTGCATCGCATCCGTGTCAATATCCTGGTTGATGGTTGCGACAAGGCCCAAAAACAGCAGTTTCTTGATGACCTCAGACGGTTCCCGCTTGATCAACTTGGCAAATTCCCCGACCGTCATCGGCCCTTCCACGGAAACTTGCAACGGTCCGGTGGGCTGGAGTGCGTCCGGCGCCCCGGAGCGGCGACGGGCACCGCCCCGCAACAGCTTTTCTTCGTTGAAGCGCTCTTTGCGATCCCGATCAAAGTCTTCTTTCGCGCGGTCCTTCTCCTTGTCTTTCCGGGCCATCGGGTTCGCCGGCTTCTGTTGAGTGACCATCAGCGCGGCGTTTCCGCGCGGACCGCCCGGGCGCCCGCCAATGGCAGCCCCCGGACGTGGCCCGCCCGGTCGCCCTCCGCCGAAGCCGCCAGCCTGCCGGCCGTCACGTCCGCCCCCGAAACC
>JADGIC010000212.1 GCA_019683615.1 Alicyclobacillaceae bacterium
GACCCCCTGCGTGCAAAGCAGGTGCTCTCCCCCTGAGCTATACCCCCGTATGGCCACCCGGACGCCGTGACGGTCCTGCGCGCGGTATGGTCGGAGCAGCGGGATTTGAACCCACGACCTCCTGCTCCCAAGGCAGGCGCGCTGCCAAGCTGCGCTATGCTCCGAAGGCGTACACCGGGAGTCGCCGCCCTCCGGGTCCGCCCGACATCGGTTCATCCCGGCCGGGTGGCGCTGCGGCTGGAGACCGCCAGCGGGATGTTCACACACTTTGGCTGGGGGAGAAGGATTCGAACCTTCGAATGACGGAACCAAAATCCGTTGCCTTACCGCTTGGCTATCCCCCAACAGACCATGGGGTGAGCAGTGGGAATCGAACCCACGAATGCCGGAACCACAATCCGGTGCGTTAACCACTTCGCCATGCTCACCGCGTTGGCAGGGGCGGCAGGATTCGAACCCACGACATGCGGTTTTGGAGACCGCCGTTCTACCAGCTGAACTACGCCCCTGAACCCCCGGAGGCCGCCTGTCCGGCGGCACCGGAACTCGACCGACGCAATGCCGCGAACCCGGCGCCTCGCCGTGCCCGCGACCCGGTGTCGCACGGGTTGGTGGAGGGGGTAGGATTCGAACCTACGAAGCTTCCGCAACGGATTTACAGTCCGCCCCATTTGACCACTTTGGTACCCCTCCACGCCTGGAGCCAGCGACAGGAATCGAACCTGCGACCTACTGATTACAAGTCAGTTGCTCTACCTGCTGAGCTACGCTGGCGGTGCGTCGGCGACAAGTCATAACTTATCATATCGAAAACTGTATTGTCAACGCCCTTGTGCGGGCAATTGAAAAGCAGCTTTTGGGATTTCCGGCTCCGGCACGCCGGATTGTCGACGAAGCGCATCCCTGCCCAGGCCACCGCCGGTCAGCCGCTTGCGACGGTTGACCTCTGTCATTCCGCCGGAGCTTCGACGTGGAGTGAAATGCTGCGCATGGGGATGAACGTCGAAATGGCGTGCTTGTAGATCATCTGCTGTTTGCCGTCCGATTCCAGCAAAATGGTGAAACTGTCAAACGCCTTCACCGTCCCGCGGATCTGAAAGCCGTTCACCAGGTACACAATCACCGGGATCCGGTCTTTCCGGACCTGGTTGAGGAATGTGTCCTGAATGTTCACTGGCTGTTTGCTCACGCTGGCATCCTCCACTCGCAGCTTGGTCGTACTCCAAGCTTATTCTCGCCGCAGGGACGGAATTCCTGCCGCAGCCTCGCGCGCGGCCTGCAAGATTCGTTGAAACGCCACATCCGGCAACCGGCCGTCGGCATTCACCTGCAACCACTGAATGCGCGGGTCCCGCCGAAACCACGACAGTTGCCGCTTCACAAAGCGTCGCGTCGCTTGCTTGATGCGGGCGACTGCCTCTTCAAAGGAAATTTCCCCCTCGAGGTACGCTGCCATTTCTTTATAGCCGATAGCCTGCATCGACGTCAACGACCGGCCGTACCCTTTCGCCAGCAGCGCCCTGACTTCTTCGCAAAGCCCGCGTTCCACCATGCGGTCGATACGGGCTTCCACGCGCCGGTACAGCGCCTGGCGCTCCATGTGCAGGCCGAACAGGGCGCAGTCATATCGCCCCGTCCGCGGTTCCCACTCGTACGACGATGACAGCCGCTTCCGGGAGAGTTCATATACTTCCAGCGCGCGCACGATCCGGCGGATGTCGTGCGGGTGCAACCGCCGCGCACTGTCCGGATCCCGGCGCTCCAATTCCTGGTGCAAGGCGAGCGGCCCGTGCGCTTCCGCAAACGCCAGCCAGCGCTCGCGGACCCATGTGGACCCTGGCTGGTTGGCAAAGTCGAGGTCGTCCGTGAGAGCCCGGATGTACAGGCCCGTCCCTCCCACCACGACCGGCAAGCGGCCCTGGCGGTGCAGGCCGTCGACAACGTCCCGCGCCCGTTCGGCCCACGCGGCGACGGAAAAGGGCTGATCCGGGTCGACCACGTCAATCAGGTGATGCTTCACCCCGTCCATTTCAGACGGTGTCAATTTGGCCGTGCCGATGTCCATGCCCCGGTACACCTGCATGGAATCGGCGGAGATCACTTCGCCCCCCACTGCCTTTGCAACCTTGACGCCAAGTTCACTTTTTCCCGTCGCCGTCGGCCCCACGATGCACAGCACCGGCAGGCGGTCCGCCACGCCGCTCTCCCCCTCGGAAACGCCTTTCGTCACGCCTTGCACCAGGCGCCAAATGCGAAGCGCCCGCGCGGCTTGTCCGGCACAAGGCCGAACCGTTCAAACTCGCCCGAACCTGGCCGTTCCTTCAACACCACGCAGCGCCGGGCCACCCGCTTCGCCTCCGCCCAGGCGCGCGCCGACAGCGGCGAAGGATTGGCAAACACCCGCACCGGATCCATCGCCGTCGGGCGCCCGGGCGGCTTGCGAAACATCGGGTCGAACACCACCACGTCGACGCTGTCGGCCGCCATCGCCGCAAGTACGTCGGCGTGATCGCCCACAATCACCTGTATGCGGGGAAACAGCTCAGCCAGGACGGGATACTCCTGAACTGCGGTGCGCGCCGAAAAGG
>JADGIC010000003.1 GCA_019683615.1 Alicyclobacillaceae bacterium
GGAACGGGGGGACGACAGTTGAATGTGCAACGACGGCGAAGCCCGCAGGGCGGTAGACTGTGTGAGCGGCCCCTGGGCATGACTGACGGGGATCCGGTTGACGCGCCGACGGATAGGCATATCGAAGTGGCCCCCGCCACTCCGGCCGGTGCAGGCGGTAAGCGTGGTCCGCGTGGCGGGGCGCGGAACACTTCCGGCGCGACCTTGACTGCCATCTTGGCCGACGGAGAGCTGGGCCGCCGCACACCCGCGCCCGCCGGCGGGGATGGTGGTTGGGCGGACGACGACTGGGTCGCCATCTCCGCGCTTCAGCACTACAGCTACTGCCCTCGTCAGTGTGGCCTGATCCACGTGGACCAGGTGTGGCTGGACAACTCCCACACGCTGCGGGGGACGTGGTCGCACCAACGCGTCGACGACCAGCATGTGCAGTCGGCCCGCGGCCTTCGCATCGTCACCGCTCTCCCCGTGTGGTCGGAACGGCTGGGATTGGTCGGCAAGTGTGACGCCGTGGAACTGCGGGACGGGGTGCCTTTCCCGGTGGAGTTCAAAATCGGCAGTCTTGATGGCGGACTGCGGGGTCACCGGCGTAATGGCCTGAGGGACAGGGCGGACGACGGTCCGGCAGGCAAACTGGCCAGTGCCGTTGCGGGCGTTGCTGGCAATGGTCATGCCGGCGGTGTTCCGGGAGATTCTGCCGCTGAAGGTGCCCATGTTGCGACGGGTGGCGCATCGGGGCACCGGTGCGCCCAATGGCGGTTGTATCGGCACGCGGACGTGCAGTTGGCCGCCCAGGCTCTCTGCCTCGAGGAGATGTTCGGCGTGCCTGTGCGGGAGGGGGCGGTGTACCATGTGGCATCTCACCGGCGGCGGGCGGTCCGGATTGACGACGCGCTGCGGGAGCGGGTGGCTGATCTTACACAGCGGGTTCGGGAGATGCTCCGGACCGGGACGGTGCCGCCGCCGGTGAACGACGCCCGCTGTGAGGCGTGTTCGCTGAAACCGGTTTGTGTGCCGGAAATCCCGGAGCAGGAGACCGATTGGGCTGCCTGGTTGGAATGGGAGGCGATCCCGCCGTGCGAGTGATATCCCAAACCCTCTATGTGCAACAGGATGGCGCCGTGTTGCGGTTGGACCATGACACCGTCGTGATCGCCCGGGAGAACCAGGGGGCGGTGCGCATCCCGCTGCACCACGTGCAGTCCATCGTGGCTCTGGGGCGGGTGTCCATGACTTCGCCGCTCTTGGAGCGCTGTGCCCGGGACGGGCGGAGCGTGGTAAGGATGGATGGGCGGGGCCGCTTTCTGTACCGGTTGCAGGGCCCGGTGTCCGGCAACGTTCTGTTGCGGACGGCGCAACACCGGTTGTTGGGCGAGCCTCATCTGCAGGTGCCGTTGATTCAAGCGTTCATCGCCGGTAAGCTGCACAATGGTCGGCAGAATCTGCTGCGCGCGGCGCGGGACCGGGCGGATGAGCGGGTGGCGGATCGGCTGCGCCAGGCTGCGACGGAGATGGGGCGCGATTTGCGCCGGCTGCCTGCCATCCTCGATGCCGACGTGCTGCGCGGCGTCGAAGGCGTCAACGCGCGCCGCTACTTCGCCTGCTTCCCGGACATGCTGTCCGCTCAGGTGGAAGCGGACTTGGAGCCGTCGGGCAGATCCCGCCGCCCTCCGCGCGACCCGGTGAATGCCGTCCTCTCTCTGTTGTACGGGCTGCTGCGCCACGACGTGATGGGTGCGCTGGAGAGCGTGGGGCTCGATCCGCAGGTGGGTTTCCTGCACACGGTGCGGCCGGGGCGGCCGGGCCTGGCGCTCGATTTAATGGAGGAGTTCCGGCCGGTGCTGGCGGACCGGGTTGCGCTGACGTTGTTCAACCGGCGGCAGTTGCGGGGGGACGATTTTGAGGCACTGCCGGGCGGGGCGGTGACGCTGACGGAGCGAGCCCGGCGGTTGGTGATTGAGGCGTACCAGGACCGCAAGCAGGCCGAGGTGGAACACGTGCAGCTGAAGTCCCACATCCCGCTTGGCCACGCGTTGCTGGTGCAGGCACAGTTGTTGGCGCGCGCCATTCGGCGCGAAGGGCGCGGCTACGTGCCGTATTTCCAGCGCGGCTGAAGGTTCGCCGCGGCTCGGGAGGGGAGGGAGTGTCGTGAACCTGGTTGTGGCCTACGACATCAGCACGGACAGCAAGGCCGGCGAGAAGCGGTTGCGAAAAGTCGCCCAGATCTGCCAATCGTTCGGCCAGCGTGTGCAAAAATCGGTGTTCGAGTGCGTTGTCGACGAGGCGGGCTACCTGGAACTCATCCGCCGCCTGCAGGACGTCGTCCACCCCCGTGAGGACAGCGTCCGCATCTACCGGGTGCACGACTTCTCCCGCAAGACGGTGGCTTCGCTCGGGCGCGAGGCGCGCATCGACTTCGACCGGCCGCTGATCGTCTGAACCGGCCCGGCCGCACCCAGGCCGGGCGGCCATCGCTGAGACGCAGCACGGCCGTGGCCGTGGCAGTGGGGCGCCGCCGTCAACGCCCGTCACCGCCGTTTCTTGCCGCCGTGAAACACCAGACGCACGTGGTCCAGCCCGTGCTTCTCAAATTCCTGGTCGTACTGCTCTTTCCGGCGCCACAGGCGCATCTCCAGCTCCTTCGTCAATTCCTGCTCCGGGCCCGCAGTGGTCATCACGTCGCGGTACGCCAAGTGGTAGGAGAGCACGTCCCAGAACGTCTCCTCGTCGTACTCGTCGACAATCGGGAACAGGTCCTCCTCCATCCGCTGGTTTGCGTGGTAGCCGCCGCACTCGTCGCAGTACTCAACCCAATCCTGCGCGCCGAACTGTCCGGCCAGCGAGTAGATGTAGTCTGCCACATCGCGTACTTCCTTGCGCCGTTCTTCATCCAGCGAGCTGCCGTTCAGGATCCACTCGCCAAGAAAGACGAGAACCAAGAGTCTCCGGTACTGGTCTTCCGTCAGTTGAATGGAATGTTCGCTTGCCACTGGCCAGTCACCTCAGTCCATGTCCGCGCGTGGTCTCTGACGGGGTCCGCCCGTCACAGGCGGATCGCGGCGGCTTTTGCCCGGCCGGTGGGACCGGGAGCGCCCCATCAATGAATCCAGCGATCCGCCCACCGCTGCACCGCGTCCATCACGGGCTCGAGGTCGCGCCCCTTGTCCGTCAGCTCGTATTCAATCCGGACGGGCGTCTCCGGGTACACGTGGCGCGCGACGATACCTGCCGCCTCCAGCTCCCGCAGCCGTTCCGCCAGCATGCGGTCACTGATCTGCGGAATCATCGCAGATATGTCGGAAAACCGTTTGCGCCCCTTGGTCATCACCCGGATGATGAGTCCCGTCCAGCGTTTGCCCAACAGTTCAAAGGCGGACTCAAACTTGGGACAAAGCTTCGTGTCGTCCACATGATCACCTCCGCCTTGCATCCATTATAGGCCGACCGCCCGGCAATGTCATGGCGTATCGTTCCGGAGGCGCGGAGGCAAGCTGACGCTTGACAGACGCGCAGGGCCAGTGCATACTGTACGCGTATAACTCAAAAATATTTAGCGAGTATCAATCGGTAAGTTATAAGGGAGGGACTGGAACATGGCGAAGGCGAAATGGGCTCTCGACGCGGCGCACAGCAGCTTGGATTTTTCGGTGCGCCACATGATGATTACGAACGTGCGCGGGACGTTTCACAAGTTTGACGCGACGATTGAGGCAGACCCGGATGACCTGACCGATGCGAAAATCGAATTCACGGTCGATCTCGCCAGCGTCGACACGAACAACGCGGACCGCGATGCGCACCTGCGCTCGGCGGATTTCTTCGACGTGGAGCACCACCCCAATATGACGTTCAAGGCCACGCGGATTGTGAAAAAGGGCGACGCTCAGTACGATGTGACGGGCGATCTGAGCATCCGCGGCGTGACAAAACCGGTGACATTTCAGGTGACATATGAAGGCGGTGGAAAGGACCCTTGGGGCAATGAGCGGGTCGGCTTCACCGGCCAAGGCGTGATCAACCGCAGCGAGTTTGGGCTGACCTGGAATGCGGCGTTGGAAACGGGCGGCGTGCTGGTGGCGGATCAGGTGAAAGTCAGCTTCGACATTCAGGCGACCAAGCAGGCCGGGTGAGCCTGGGCTTGGCCGACGGGATGAAGGTGCGCAGCCGCTTCGCGCCGAGCCCCACCGGCCGGCTGCACTTGGGCAACGCGTGGACCGCACTCATGGCCTGGCTGGATGCCCGTCAGCGCGGCGGTTCGTTTGTTTGGCGGCTGGAGGATTTGGATCCGGCGAGGTCGCGCGAGGAATATGCGGAAGCGGCGATGGCGGATCTGCGGTGGCTGGGGTTAGATTGGGACGAGGGGCCGGATGTGGGCGGCCCCTTTTCGCCGTACCGGCAAAGCGCGCGGATGGAACTGTATGCGGCGGCCCTGGCGGATCTGCGCGAACAGGGTCGCCTGTACCCCTGCTTCTGCAGCCGCGCCGAGCTGATGGCGGTGGCGAGTGCGCCGCACGGACTGCATCTGGAAGGGCCGGTCTACCCGGGTACGTGCCGCCGCTTGGACGCCCGCGAACGGGCGGAGCGGGCGCAACGCAAGCCGCCGTCCATCCGTTTCATGCTTCCTCGCGATCCGGTCGTCTTCCACGACCTTGCGGCGGGACCGCAGTGCTTTCCGCCCGGGGCGGGGGGCGACTTCATCGTGAAGCGGGCGGACGGCGTGTTCGCCTACCAGTTGGCGTGTGTCGTCGACGATGCGGCCATGGGTATCACGCACGTCGTGCGCGGGTTTGACCTGTTGGATTCCACACCGCGGCAGATTCATTTGTACCGGGCGCTGGGTTGGCGGGTACCGTGGTTTGCGCACGTGCCGTTGCTGCTGGGCACGGGCGGAGAGCGGCTGTCCAAGCGGGATCGGTCGGTGGAATTGGCTTCCTTGCGCATGCGAGGGATTCGTCCGGAACAAGTCGTGGGGTGTCTGGCGTTGCTGGCGGGATTGACAGACCGCCCGGAGCCCGTGCGAGCCAGGGACCTCGTGGGACGCCTGCAGTTACCGCGCTTGCCCAAAGGGCAAGTGGCGCTGAATGAACCGGTGCGAAAGGCGCTCGGCTTACACTGACGGGCGCGAGGTCCCCGCTGCGCACGGCGGCCGTGTGGACGGCCATGGGCGGCGATGATGGCCGGAGACGGGCTTAACCGCCGTAGAATTAACCGCCGTAGAACAATCCCGTTTCGCGCAGAGTCAGCGGATCGCCGGTGCGGTGCACGCCTGCGTCGACCACTTCGCCGACCACCAGCACGTGGTCGCCGCGGTCAATGACGTCGGTGACTTTGCACTCGAACCAGGACAGCGCGTCTTTCAAGATGGGGCTGCCGGTCGTCGCCGTGTAGAACTCGACGTCACCGAATTTGTTCCCGACCCGGGAGACCGGCTTGAAGAAGTGAAACGCCAGGTCCTTCTGCCCTGTCTCAAGGACGTTCACGGAAAACACGCGGCTCTCGAGAATCCCGTCGCAGGAGCTGGTGCCTTTTTTGACGCCAATCGCGACCAGCGGCGGCGAGAACGAGGTCTGCGTCACCCAGTTGCCGGCGAACGCGTTGACGTCGTCGCCGACCTTCGTGCCAATCACGTACAGGCCGTATGTAATGCCCCGCAGTGCTGTCTTTTTCGCTTGTTCGTCCATGGTTTTCACTCCTTGGCCACGGCTTCGGGGGGCGCGGCAGGGCTGTTCGCACCCGCTTCAGCCACCCACCTATCCTATTGTGACCGAATCGCTCCGGACCGTCAAATTCAGCGGGCCGGTTTGTTCGCCAGAGGAACCGAGAACGTCATCGCTGTGCCTGCTCCCGGTTGGCTTTTGGCGGACACGTGGCCGCCGTACATCTCCACCAGTTCCTTGACGATGGCCAGGCCCAACCCGGTGCCTCCCTGTCGCCGGCTGCGCGCTTTGTCGACTCGGTAGAACCGCTCGAAGATATGTGGCAGGTCTTCGGGGGGAATGCCCTCGCCCGTGTCTTCGACGACAACCTCTGCCATGGGGCCGGCGCGCCGGGCCCGGATGGTCACCCGCCCGCCGGGCGGTGTGTGTTTGATGGCGTTGTCGACCAGGTTGATGAGCACCCGTTTGAGGTGGTCTGCCGCCACGGCCACGTACAAATCCGGCTCCGCTTGTTGTTGAATCGTCAGTTGGGCGTTCAGCGGTGCGTACGTGTCGACCGCTTCGTCGACCGCCTGGTTCAGGGAACACCGCGTTTCCAGGTCGACCCGCTCCGTCTCCAGGCTGGCCAACGTCAGCAGGTCGTTGGCCAAATCGCGCAAGCGCGCCGATTCTTTTTGGATGACGCGGATGGCCTGGTCCAACACTTCGGGATCGTGTTTGCCCCAGCGGGCGAGCAAGGACGCGTAGCCTTGGATGGTTGTCAAGGGGGTGCGAATCTCGTGGGAGGCGTCTGCGACAAACCGGCTCTGCTGGGTGAACGAACGCTCTATCCGATCCAGCATGCGGTTGAAGGTGACCGCCAAGCGCGCAATTTCGTCCCGCCCGCTCGGCACGTCGACACGCTCGTCGAGGTGGTTGGCTTCAATCCGGTCGACCAGCGCAATCATGCGGTTGATGGGACGCACCGCCCAGGTGGAGACCAGGTAGCCGCCGAGGGCGGCCAGCACCGCCGCACCCAACGATCCCAACAGCAACACGGTCAGCAGGGTGTGCACGTACTCCCGAAGGTTGCTGACGTCGGCGACGACCAGAATGAAACCGCCGACGTCCCCAAACGGCGAGACCAGCGGGACCGAGCTGCTCATGTACGTCCCGGCGGGCGATTGGATGAGCTGCGTCTGGGGCTGGAGTGCCGGGTGGAACGCTTGCAGGGCGGCCTGCAGAGGGACATCCCCGGCCTCCGAGACGACTCGTTGCCCGGACGCGTCCAGGAGAGCGAGCGATTGCCCGTGCTGCACGAGGCTGTTGAGGCGGGCGAACAGGCGAAAGGTGTCGGGCCCGGCGAACCCGATGCCCAACCCGCGCGTCAGGCTTTGTGCGACCGAGATGGCCTTGCTGGTCAACATGCCGGCCTCTGCGCCGAAGATGTGGCGGTACACCGTCAAGTAGATGAAGCCGTCCAGCACAAACAGGATGGTGCACAGGACGACGCAGGTCAGCAACGCGATTTTCAGCCTCATCGCTCATCCAGCTTCCCGGTCATTCTTTCAACATGTATCCGACGCCCCGTACGGTGTGGATCAACGGCTTGCCGAAGGGGACGTCAATTTTGCTGCGCAGGTACCGCACGTACACGTCAACGACGTTGGTTTGGCCGGAGAAGTCGTACCCCCACACCTTTTCCAGGATGGTCTCCCGGGGCAGCACCCGGTTCTTGTTGCGCACAAACAGCTCCAATAAATCGAACTCCCGCGCGGTCAGGGTGATGGGTGTGCCGGCGCGCTCCACTTCCCGCGTCGAGAGGTGCATCGTCAGATCGGCGGCGGACAGGTCTTCGTCTTCGTTGGACGGGCGGGCACGCCGCAGGTGGACGCGGATGCGGGCGAGCAACTCCTCGATGGCGAACGGTTTGGGCAGGTAATCATCCGCGCCGGCGTCCAGTCCAGCCACGCGGTCTGGTATCGACTGCCGGGCGGTGAGCATGATGATGGGCACTTGGCTGGCGGCGCGGATACGGCGGCAAACTTCCATGCCGCTCAGCTCAGGCAACATGATGTCCAGCAGGATCAGATCCCACTGCCCTTCCAAGGCCATTTCCAGACCTGTGCGACCGTCAGCGGCGACCGCCACTTCGTACCCTTCGTGTTTCAGTTCGAGCGACAAAAAGTCGGAGATGTCGGGCTCGTCCTCGATGACGAGGATGCGGTGCGCTTCGCCCATCCTGTTCACCCCACGTGTCCGGCTGTCGCCTCCAGTGTAACATCATGGGCGGGCCGGGCAAGCGGGCCGCCTGCACTCTCATGGAATTTTAATCTGCATTTCACGGGAATCTCATGTGGCTTTGTGGGCTCTCTCAGGACGTTGTCTTACGGTATCAGCGAAAGGCTGGCTGGCGGTGGCCGGGGGGGAACCGGTGCAACCGCACAACCCGATGACAGGGGGTGAGACGGTGCAGGCACAGGCAGCAGTTCCAGAGCTGCCGGCGCGGCCGCGGGCGTGGTGGAAGCATCCGCTGGTGTTGTGCGGTGCCGGTGTGATTGTCGCCGGGGGCGCGGCGGGGGCCGCTTGGTTGCGCCACTACCGGACCGTGTCGGTGACGACGACGCCGGACGTCGTGTGGGTGACAGCGGCCAAAGGCAACGTGACGGAAAGCGTCAGCCTGAGCGGTACGCTGGAACCAGCGAACACCGCCACGCTGACCGCTTCCGAGCCGGTCTTGAACGTGTTGGTGTCGGCCGGTCAAGCGGTGCACAAGGGTCAGGTCATTGCCCGGCTGGACGATTCCAGTCTGCAACTTCAACTGCGGTCGGCGAACGCCCAGTTGGCGGCAGCCAAGGCGAAGTTGGCGGAGGCACAGGCGCCGGCTGCCAATACCACCGCTGCATTGGCGGCGGACGCCGGCGGGCGGGCGGCGTTAAGTCCGGGCGCCGGACAGGCGCGTCAGGCGTCCCCGGATCCGAGCGAGCTTGCCCAGTTGCAGGCGCAAGTCGAGGAAGCCCAGGCACAGGTCGACCAAATTGAACATGCGATTGCGGCTTGCACGGTGCGCAGTCCGATGAACGGGACGGTCCTGCAAGTGGGCGGCGTGTCCGGCGGGCTGTCGAGCGCGTCGGCGGGGACCGCATCCGGGCAGTCCGGCTCAGCAGGGTCGTCCACGCCCGGCGGCACATCCGCGTCCGCGCTCTCCGGCGGCACTGGCGGCGGATCGATATTGGCGGTGATTGCGGACCTCAGTCCGGACGACTTCGTCGTGCAGGCCAACGTGGCACAGGCGGACATCGCCGATCTGCGCATCGGCCAGCGGGCCACCGTTACGCTCTCGGCGGCGACCGGCCCCACGCTGACCGGGAAGGTGGCGAGCATCGGTTACATGCCGCAGTCACAAGGAGGCGTCACCACGTACCCGGTGACCATCCGGTTGGATCCAGGGCAAAAGCCGGGTGTCCAGCTGCTGCCGGGCGAGAGCGCGGCGGTGTCCGTGGTGGAGAAATCGGTGCAAAACGTGTTGACCATCCCGACTGCGGCCGTCACCCAGCGCTTTGGCGTACCGGGCGTGTACGTCAACGCGGATCAGGCCGGAACGTCATCGGACAACCGTGACGTCGACCTGATGAACGGCATTCGGGTACCGAAGGGACTGGTCTTCCAGCCGATCCAGCTCGGTCTGTACGGGGGCAACGTGGTACAGGTGAAAAGCGGCCTGACCGCGGGCGAGCAGGTGGCGGTGGTTGTCCCGCAGACGACCGGCACAGCGGCGGCGGGCGGTTCTGGCAGCCTGTTGGGCGCGAGCCTGGGCGGCCGCACGTTTGTCAGCGGCGGCTTCACCGGCTTCGGCGGGTTTGCCGGCTTCGGCGGCCGGTTCGGAGGGGACACGGGTCACGGCGGGTACAGCCGCTTCGGTTCGGCCGGCGCTGGCGGCGGCTGGCCTCGAGGCGCAGGGGGTGGCTTCTGATGTTGGAACTGCGGCGGGTCACCAAGCGCTATCAGACCGGCGGCGTGCCGTTCGTCGCCGTACGCGGCGTGAGCTTGCGGATTGACGCGGGCGAGTACGTCGCCATCATGGGTCCTTCCGGGTCCGGGAAGTCGACGCTGCTGCACCTGTTGGGGCTGCTCGATGTGCCGACGGAGGGTGAGGTGTGGTTGGCGGGCCAACCGACCCGGCACTTGTCGGACAAAGAGTTTGCGCGGCTGCGGAACGAGAAGATTGGTTTCGTGTTTCAGAATTTCCAACTGCTGCCCCGCACCGCCGCGATCGAGAACATCGCCTTGCCGCTGTTGTACGGCCGGCACCGCAAAGCGCGGCCGGAGGTCCTGGCGGCCCGGGCACTGCAGCGGGTGGGCCTGGATCTGTCGAAGGCGTGGAACTGGCCGAACCAGTTATCCGGCGGCCAACAGCAGCGGGTGGCCATCGCGCGCGCCATCGTGACAGACCCGGAGGTGGTGTTGGCCGACGAGCCCACGGGGAACCTGGACAGCCGCTCGACGGAAGAAATCTTGGGCTTGTTTCAGTCGTTGAACGACCAAGGCGTGACAGTCGTGATGGTGACGCATGAACCGTACGTGGCCCAGCACGCCAAGCGAATCGTGCAGATCCGCGACGGCCGGGTGGAGCGTGACGAACCGGTGCACGAGAGGGTCATTGCGGCGCCCGTGAGTGCGGCGGCGGAGTTCCTGGCGCACGGGGTGGAGGTGAGCGGATGAGAGGTTGGCTGATTCGTACGGCACTGCGCAGCCTCGGCAGCAACCCGCTGCGGACGGTGCTGACGTTGCTCGGCATCGTCATCGGGGTGGCGTCCGTCGTGACGCTGATGAGTGTCGGCAAGGCGACGGCGTCCAGCGTGACGAGCCGCATTCAGGGGCTCGGCACGAACCTGCTGGTGGTCACGCCGGGGCAGGCGGAGCAGGAGGGTATCGGCGAAGGGCTGGGGTCCGCGCAGACCTTGACGATGGACGACGCCACCGCGCTGGCCACGCTCCGGCCCCAGGTGGCCG
This sequence comes from Alicyclobacillaceae bacterium, assembly GCA_019683615.1. Taxonomy (GTDB): domain Bacteria; phylum Bacillota; class Bacilli; order Alicyclobacillales; family Alicyclobacillaceae; genus JADGIC01. The sequence goes on from JADGIC010000003.1 coordinate 10,650, forward strand.
CGGTTGCGCCGGATGTGATCACCCGGGCGCAGGTGGCGTACGGATCGGTCAACGAACAGGTGGTTGTGGAGGGCAGCACGCCGGACCTGTTTGCGGTCCGCAACCTGGCGCTGGCGGCAGGGCGAGCCTTCAACGCGGCGGACGAGCAGGCCCGCGGCAACGTGGCGGTGATTGGCACAACGACGGCGGCCAACCTGTTTGGCACCGCGAATCCGGTCGGCGCGACCATCTGGGTCAACGGCGTGCCGTTTGAAGTCATCGGCGAACTGGCCGTGCAAGGGTCGAATGGCCTGACGAACAACGACGATCGCGTCATCATCCCGCTGTCCACCTTGCAGGCGCGCTTCACCGGAACGACGCCGCTGGGCGCTATATACGTGTCGGCAGCGGATGCGTCGCAGATGAGCCAGGTGCAGAACCGGATGGAGGCGGTGCTGCGGCGAAATCACGGTTTGTCGGGGACGGAGCCGGACGACTTCGTCATCTCCAACCAGGCGTCGCTGCTCTCGGCGTTCCAAGGGGTGTCGCAAACGCTGCAGGCGTTCCTCGGCGGCATCGCCGGCATTTCGCTGGTGGTGGGCGGCATCGGGATCATGAACATCATGCTGGTGTCGGTGGCGGAACGGACGCGGGAAATTGGGCTGCGCAAGGCGCTCGGCGCCACGCGTGGCCAGATCCTCAGCCAGTTTTTGTTGGAGAGTGCACTTGTCGGTGTGATTGGCGGGGCTGTCGGGGTTATTGTCGGTGCGGTGTTGACGGGGATGATGGGGCGGTGGATGAACGCGTCAACCGGTCTCGACGCGTCGTCCATCTGGATCTCCATCCTGGTGTCGTTGATGGTCGGCGTCGGATTCGGAATGTATCCGTCCTTTCGGGCGGCCAGACTTTCCCCGATTCACGCACTGCGCTATGAGTAAAATAGAATTGTAGGTAGAAAGAGTCGCCGTCCAGCCGGGGCAGATCGCTGGGAGAGGAGGATACAGAATGGGATACTATCAGAACTTCAACGACTTCGAGGAGGTTCGTCCCCCGAAGCGGCGGAAGCCGCCGCAGGCGTTTCGCTGGCTCGCTGTCGCAGCGGTGTCAGGGTTGGTGGGATCCGGCGCGACGCTGGCCTGCTTGCCGGCCTTGGCGCGCCAGCTGAACCTGCAGCCGGCGGTGTCGCCAACGGCCACACAGGAAACGCAGCCGCAGGCGGCGTCGGGCGTGGACGGTACCGAACAGACGTCGAGCAGCGGCCAGCCGGTGGTGCTGTCTGACGCCTTGGCCACCGCGGCCGCAGGCGGTTCCATCACCAGCGTTTACAAAAAGGCGGAGCCGAGTGTTGTCGCCGTCGTGAACTACGGTACGGTCTCTAACTTCTTCACGCAACAGGCGCAGCTTCAGGAGACGGGTGTCGGGTCGGGCGTCCTGTTCTATAAAGACAGCCAGTACGGTTACATTGTGACCAACAACCACGTGGTGGATGGCGCGGCGAAACTCGAAGTGGTGCTGTACACCGGCAAGCACGTGGCGGCGACGCTGGTGGGCACAGACCCGTTCACTGATTTGGCGGTGCTCAAGATTCCAGTCAAGAACGTCCAGCGCATCCAGCCGCTGCAGTTCGCCAACTCCGACAACATTCAGGTCGGTGAGCCTGCTATCGCGATCGGCACGCCGATGGGGCTGGACTTTGCGGAAACGGTGACGGCCGGCATTGTCAGCGGGAAGCAGCGGCTGATGCCGGTGGAGCAGCCGGAAACGCAGCAGGTGCTCGACTACCAGAGCGTCATTCAGACCGACGCCGCCATTAACCCGGGCAACAGCGGTGGTCCGCTGCTGAACAGCCAAGGCCAGGTCATCGGCATCAACAGCAGCAAGATTGCAGCGCAAGGGTTCGAGGGCATGGGCTTTGCCATTCCGTCGAACCAGGTTCAACAGGTTGCCCAGCAGCTCATGAAGAACGGCCACATGGTGTACCCGGCGCTCGGCATCGTTCCGTACTCGCTGGAGACTTTGCCGCAACAGTTCTGGCCCAATGTCCCGGTCGATTACGGCGTCTTCGTCTACTCGGTGACATCCGCTCAGGCGAAGGCGGCCGGACTGAAGGCTGGCGACGTGATTGTCGCCCTCAACGGCCGCACCGTGCAGAACGAGGCTGACCTGCGCACCGCGTTGTTCAAGCTGAAGCCGGGCGACACGGTCAAACTGACGGTGTACCGGGACAGCCAGCGGCTGACCCTGAGCGTCAAGCTGGGTTCGGTCAACTCGGACAGCGTGTCGTCCAACTCGAACACCCAGCCGCAGACCACGGACGGATGGATGTCCGGTTTGCCGGACCTGTTCGGATCTGGCGACGGATCTGGCTTGTTTGGCTGGTGAGGCGGCCGGGGGCGTGACCTGCACGAGGCGTGCGCTGCACTACGTCTCCATGCCGGCGTTTCTGGCAGCCAGGCTGCATGGGTCTGGCCGGCACCGACAGTCGGCTACCGTGCGCTCACGCCTTGTACGGGGTCTGCTTGGGCCTGTTTGCCTTCGCGCTGTGGCGCCTGTGGGCCTTCGGGCAAGCTGCGCGCCGCGCCCGTGCCGGGTGACTGAAACTTTTCACCGCCCAGCCACGCTACAAACACCAGCGCCAATGCGGCTAACACGATACCCCAAGTGAACGTGTGGGCGATGGAAGACGCGAGCGCGCCAGTCAATTTGTCCAAGACGGCTGGCGGAATGGCGGTTCGCGTCTGCGGGGACAGCATTTGGTGCGGATCAGCGCCTGCCCAAGCTGCGGCCATCCCGGTGTTGCCGCCGAACAACCGCTTCAGCTCCGTGGTGAACGCGCCTCGTTGCACCATGCCAAAGACGGTGATGCCGACTGTCATGCCCAGCTCGCGGATGAACGACTGCGTAGAGCTGGCGGCGCCGCGCTGGCGTTCGTCGAAGTGGTGCATGCCGGCCATGCTCAAGACCGAAAAGGACGGTCCGATGCCCAAACCGACGAGGATCATATCCACAGTCACCCAGTACTTCGGCGTGTCGGTCGTCAGGGTTGCGAGCAGGCACATGGCTGCCAACAGGATGGCTGACGACGCGTACATCAGTGTACGGTAGCGGAATCGGCTGGTGAGGGTGCCAGCCACCGGTGCCGCCAGGGAGCTGCTGAGCATCATCGGCAGCAGCACCAGCCCGGAGTTGGTCGCGGAGCCCCCTTCGACGCCTTGCACAAAGATGGGGATGTAGACCACGGCGACGACAAACGCGGCGCTGGAGAATAATCCCACCCAGACACTGCCCGCGAACAGGCGGTTGCGGAACATGTCGTAGGACACGATAGGCTCTTCGGCTTTCGCCTCGGCGATAAAAAACAACGCAAACAACACGATCGCCGCGGCGAACAGGCCGAGGATCGGTGCCGAATGCCATGGGTAGCGGACGCCGCCCAGCTCGAGAGCAAACATGAGGCTGACCACCGCTGGCACCAATGTGCAGGCGCCCGGCCAGTCCACGACTTGGCGAACGTGTCGGGGCGACTCGCGATAACCGAGCACAACGAGCGCCAAAGCAACCAGACCGATGGGGACGTTGATGTCGAACACCCATCGCCAGGTGAGATGGTCGGTGATGTACGAGCCAATCAGCGGGCCGACGATGCTGGACGTACCGAACACCGCCCCAAACATCCCGGAAAACCGGCCCCGCTGCTCGGGCGGTACAACGTCGAACAAAACGGTGAACGCGACCGGCATCAGCGCGCCGCCGCCCAATCCCTGCAACGCCCGGAACAGCGCCAGCTGCGTGATGGAGTGGGCAGTTCCGCACAGCACAGAACCAGCCAGGAAGACCGTGATGCCAAACACGAAAAACCGCTTGCGTCCATACATGTCGGACAGTTTGCCGATAATCGGCATCCCGGCCAACTCCGCCACCATGTACGCGGACGTGACCCACACGAACTGGTCGAGTCCGCCGAGTTGCGCCACAATCGTTCCCATCGCCGTCGACACGATGGTGTTGTCCATCGCCGAGACGAAAATTCCAAGCAGCAAGCCGATCACAATCAACCCGAGCCGGTTCTGACCGGTTTCTCCTCGCGTTCGCGTTTGCGCCGTATTCGCCATGTCAGGCTCCTTTCATTCGTCATTCCGTGCGCGGCGGATGGTGTCTTCACCGGCCGCGGAGAGCGGTCTGCCAAACCTGGACAGCATGTTCCCCGTACAGCATCTGGAGCTGGCCTCCGCGCGTGAACACGAGGGTGGGGTACCCGTTGGGAATGTACTGGTGGGTATTACCGTTCAGCAGGTAGTACGTCTTGCCGAGCCGGGCGAGGTGCAGAGCTGTGACTTCTTCCTCTGTCAGGCGCTTCGCTTCGGCCAGCGATGTGCCCTGGACAAACCCCATGCTCACGATGTCAGGTGCGCTGCCGAGTGTCGCGCGGTGGTGGGCGAGAGCCACCAACGTGCGCTGGCAGTGCGGACACCAGTAGGCCACAAACAGCACCGGGTGCCGGCGGGCGTCCAGCACCACCTGCTCACCGTCGGCGGTGAGCACCGCGACGTGCGTGTACAGCGTGGGATCAGCCGGGACAGGATCAAACCGGGGATTCGGTGTCACACGGTCGACGCTCAGTTTATTTGCGAACGGCGGGTTGTGCTTCGGCTTCGCCTCGTACCCGCGTATCCACCAAGCTGCGGCAGCAACGCAGAGAGCGAGGAGTATCAGCAACAGCAACAGTTGTGTGGTTGCCCGCGTCCGCAAGGCCACCTGCCCCCTGTCTGAATAAAGCGTTCCGTGCACATCCCCGTGTCAGTTGAGAATGGCGCGGGAGAGGCTGCCTCGGAGGCGAGGCTGCCTTTGAGGAGAGCCTGTTCCCAAGGTTGCCTCGATGTGTTTGTGACGTCGATTATACCGTCTGGAAGGAAGATTGGCGAGCGAGCGTGCGATGCGCAGGAATGGCCCCGCTCGGACATATAGGCAAAGAGGCCACCTTCCTGTGTATCCAGGCAGGCAGCCTCCTCGCACTTTAGCACCTCAAAGTTTTCATGGAGCGGGTGAGGGGAATCGAACCCCCGCATCCAGCTTGGAAGGCTGGAGTTCTGCCACTGAACTACACCCGCATTGAAGACTGTGACGACGAATGATTTTACAGCACATGGGGTGCCGTTGCAATGGGATTCGTTGGCATGCGCCTGACGGCAGATCCGGGGCCGGGAGATCCGGGATGAGGATGTCGGCTGCCTGAGGTGTGGTATACTCTTGCTGACAGATTCCGGCTGGGGGGGTGGCCACATGGGCCACAAGGGCAAAGACCACCGCCAACTACCGCAACGGCGCGGAGGTAATGTGATCTCCATGCGGCTGGACGCAGCCTTCTTTCACGAACGGGGCGTTCGATATCTCCAGCGCAACGACCTCAAGCGCGCGCTGAAGGCATTCCGCAAGACGGTCGAGTACGAGCCGGACAATCCTGTCAACCACTGCAATCTGGCCGGCGTTCTGTCGGAGTTGGGGGATTTCGAGGCGTCGAACGAAGTTTTGCTGCACATCCTGCGCAACCTCGACCCTTCGATGGCCGAATGCCAGTTTTATTTGGCGAACAACTACGCGAACATGGGCGAGTACGCCACGGCTGAAGAATACGTGTTGCGGTATTTGGACCAGGCGCCGGATGGTGAGTACGCCGCCGACGCGGAGGAAATGTTGGATGTCTTGCTGGACGAGTTTGGTGGTGGCAAGGCGTATGCCGAGTGGTCCGAGCGCCACCGTATACGCGAGCGGGCGCTGGCCGAACGCGACGGACGGCATTTGTTAGAACAAGGTCACTTTGAAGCAGCGGTCGAATGGCTCGAGCAGGTCATCGCACGCGAGCCGAACAACATTCCGGCCCGCAACAACCTGTCCTTGGCATACTACTACACAGGCCAGTACGACAAAGCGGTGGCGACGGCAGAGTCGGTCCTGTCGGAACACCCCCACAACGTGCATGCGATGTGCAATCTGGCCGTGTTTTCCGCCCAGCTTGGTTCGAGGGAACGCTTGCAGCAGTGCGTCGCTAAGCTCAAGAAGGTATTTCCCCTGCACTATGATCAAGCGATGAAGGTTGGCACAACGCTGGGGCTGATTGGCGAACACGAGGCGGCGTTGGACCTGTTTGCGCGATTGGTCCGGGTGGCTGAGCGGGTTGACGCGGCGCTGATTCACTCGTTGGCTGCCGCAGCCGCGAACACCGGTAGGTTCGCGCAAGCGCGGCGCTGGTGGAAGGTGCTCAGCCATGAGCGCGACATGGCCGAGGTCGCTCAATATTACCTGGAGTTGCTCAATCGTGCCGAGCAACAGGGGAAGCGGACGCTTCGGGCCAGCTACCAGAACGAACTCCCCCTGCACGTGCAATTGCAGCGGATGAAACGGCGCCTTCATGAAGGTGATTTGACCACGTGGCGGCAAGACCCTGTGATCCGGGCATCACTGTACTGGGGACTGCGGCACGGGGATGCGGATACGCGCCTGGCGGTGGTGCGCACGTTGGCTCTCATCGCGGACGAAGACGCCGTACAGGCGCTGCGCCTGTTCTTGAAACGGCCGGATGTGGATGGTTCGCTGCAGGCTGCAGCACTGTGCGCCCTGCGCATGGCGGGATGCCGCGGCCGCGTCGACATTCACCAGGGTGGGGCGTTGGCGACGGTCCGCATGAGCGATCTGCCGAATGACCTCATCTTGTCGGTGGACCCGGCCTGGGAAGCGGTATGGGAGTTGGCGCAGCGCGGCCTGCGCGAGACGGGACATGCGCGCTTTACAGGCGCCGCGAAACGGATGTGGATCCGGTTTTTGCAACGCCAGTTTTTGCAGTCGGAGTTGCGCATTGCCCGCCCGGAGGTGTGGGCGGCGGGGCTGGTGTACGCAGTGGTGAAGGGGCAGCGTGCCACGGTACGCCAACGCGATGTGGCCGACCTTTTCCAAGTGTCCGCGTCTTCGGTGAGCAAGGTGGCAGTGCGCCTGTGGGGTGCTGTCGACCAGGGAGGGGATCATCTGTCTTGACAGCACATTGGGCGTCACAGATCTTTCAATGCCATGTAATCTGAATGAAACAAACTGGTCTTACGATAAAGGCACATCACATTTGACCCCCTTTGATATATATCTCAACTTGGGCGTCCGTTGTCGGGCGCCTCTTTTTTTGCCCGCGCCGGCCGTGCTATGCTACCCGTAGCAGTTCGCCGTGCAATGCTACCCGTAGCAGTTCAAGGTTCCGCGGCTGACGTCGGTTGGGGGCAGGGTTGTGGTGCAAGGAGGCGGTTTTGTGGCCTGGTTAGGCGTGGACGTCGGCGGAACCCAGGTGAAGACGGCGATGGTCGCTTCCAGCGGGCAAATTCTCAACAAGCGGTCGTTTGATACCCCTCCGGCGTCAGGCGTGGAACAGCTTTGTGCGTGTCTGAATGAAGCTTTGCGACAACATTTGGCGGCAACCGGGCTGCGGGAGGCGAACGTGGCGGGCGCGGGGGTCGGCATACCGGGGTTTCTCGACGTCGACCGCGGGGTCGTCGTGGAGGCGGTTAACCTGGGATGGAGAGATGTCCCCCTGGTAGCGGAGCTGGAACGCGTGCTGGGCCTTCCTGTGGCGATTGAAAACGACGCCAACCTGGCTGCGTTGGGCGAGGCTTGGACGGGGGCGGGCCGCGGTACCTATTCGGTATTGTGTGTCACGGTGGGAACCGGTGTCGGCGGCGGCATTGTGATTGGCGGGCGCTTGTACCGGGGAGTGAACGGCATGGCTGGTGAGATTGGCCACCTGGTCGTCAACCGCGACGGTTTGCCCTGCAATTGCGGAAAGCGCGGCTGTTTGGAGACGGTCGCGTCTGCCAGCGCCATCGTCAGGGCTGCTCGCGACATGCAGGCTCAGGGTCGCTTGGCCGCAGGGGTCGCGATTGAGGGGGCGCGGGAGGTGTTTGAACTGGCAGCCGCCGGCCACGAGGCTGCCCGCGCGATTGTCAACGAGGCGGGCCATTGGCTCGGTTACGGCTTGGCGCTGTGTGCGGACACGCTGAACCCGGATGCGATTGTCGTCGCGGGTGGGGTATCGAAGGCGCGCGAGGCGTGGCTGCGGCCTGTCCGGGACGCCTTTGCCGCCTATGCACTGCCGCGCACTCGCGCAGCCGCACGCTTGACGTTGGCCGCGTTGGCCAACGACGCCGGGGTCATCGGGGCGGCTCGGCTGATTGCGCAGCAGCTGGGGGCCGCGGAGTGACCGGGAGGTCCGGAAAGAGGGTGGGAGGTCGTGGCGGCCGTGTTTGAGATCCTGATTATCACGGGTCTGTCGGGTGCTGGCAAGACGGTGGCGATGCGGGCGCTGGAGGACATCGGGTATTTTTGCGTCGACAACCTGCCGCCAGCCCTCATTCCAAAGTTCGTCGAACTGGCCAAGCAGTCGGGCGGTTCGCTGCGTCGCGTGGCGATGGCGTGTGACCTTCGCGGCGGCGCATTGTTTCAGCCGCTGACCGACACCGTCCGCGCGCTGCGCAGGTTGCCCGACATTCGCCTGCAGGTGGTCTTTTTGGAGGCGGACGACGAGACGCTTGTCCGGCGGTATAAGGAAACGCGGCGCCGCCACCCGTTCGTCGACGGAGCCCGGCTGCTGGACGGCATCCAGGCCGAGCGGCGCGTGCTTGCCGACGTCTGGCAGGAAGCGGACGTGGTCATTGACACCAGTTTGCTGACACCCTCCCAGCTGAAGCAGGAGATTGTGCAGCGCTTTTCCCACCTCAACCGGAAACTGCCGGTGCACATCATCTCGTTTGGGTTCAAGTACGGGATTCCCATTGATGCTGACATGATATTTGACGTTCGCTTCTTGCCGAACCCGCACTACGTCGATTCGCTGCGGCCGTACTCCGGAGAGGACGACGCGGTTTACTCGTACGTGATGCAGTGGCCGGCCACCCAGGAGTTTCTGCGGCGAACGGAAGACTTGATTCGGTTCTTGATTCCTGAATTCGTAAAGGAAGGAAAGAGCCAACTGGTCATCGGCGTCGGCTGCACGGGTGGCCGGCACCGTTCCGTGGCCATCGCACGTCATCTGTACGACAGCGTGCGGTCCGAGGCAGAGGCCCACTTGGTCCACCGGGATCGGCACCGGGAGGGTTGCCATTGAAACAGTGGTGGTTGTTGGCGTGGACCATCGGCTGCTTCGGATGTGGCATTCTCGCCGGGACCCTTGGCATTGCCCGCTGGCAGGGGGCGCTCGGGGCCACGGTGCTGGGCTTGGCCATGGTGCTGTTGGCCATCGGGTGGTGGCGCGAAATCATGGAAGTCCGGCGCAAGGTGAAAGTCTTGCAGCGGCGGCCCCGTATCGTAGCCGTGGGCGGCGGCACCGGTCTGTCCGTGGTGCTCAGAGGATTGAAAGAATTCGAAGTGGACCTCACGGCTGTGGTGACGGTGGCCGACGACGGGGGGAGTTCTGGCCGCCTGCGCAACGAGTTCGCCATGCCCCCGCCGGGAGACATCCGCAACTGCCTTGTTGCTTTGGCTGACACGGAGCCGTTGCTTGAGCGCCTGTTGCAGTTTCGCTTTCCCGCCGGGGAGGGATTGGCCGGCCACAGTTTTGGCAACCTGTTTCTGGCGGCCATGACTCACATCATGGGCGACTTCGAATCGGCCATCCGGGAGACCAGCCGCGTTTTGGCTGTGCGCGGCCGGGTTCTGCCGGCGGTGCGGGACATCGTGACCCTGCGCGCGGTGATGGAGGACGGCACGGTCGTCGAGGGAGAGTCGAACATCCCCGCGGCGCGCAAACGGGTTCGGCGGGTGGAGTTGGTGCCGCGTGACACCGTGCCGCTCCCGGAGGTCCTGGAGGCGATTCGCGAGGCGGACGCCATTGTTGTCGGCCCGGGAAGTTTGTACACCAGTGTACTGCCCAACCTGTTGGTGCCGGGCATGGCGGAAGCGATTGCCTCCAGCCCCGCCAAGAAGATATACATTTGCAACGTGATGACACAGCCTGGCGAAACGGACTCGTTCACGGCTGCGCAACACGTCGAGGTCATTTACGATCACGTCGGCCGGCGGCTGTTTGACTACATCTTGGTGAACGCAGCCTCCCTTCCGCCGGAGGCGTTGGAGAAATACCAGACCCAGCAGTCGTATCCGGTGCTGGTCGACATGGAGGCGCTGGGCCGGCTCGGACTGCGTGTGATTGCGCGGGACTTTGTCCATTATGCGACGTACGCGCGCCACGACAGCCGGTTGCTGGCGGAGCAGATTGTGAGCCTCATCGGTTACGAGCGGCAGAATCCGACCCGCGGGTGACCGCCCAAGGAGGTGTCACGGTGTCGTTTGCGGCCCAGACCAAAAAGGAACTCACTCTGCTGCAGGATCCACCGTGCTGCATTCGGGCAGAGCTGGAGGCGATTCTCGCGTTCAACGGTGCCCTCCGCCAGGTGGAGGGGCGGCGAGTGCTGGAGGTTGAAACGGAAAACGTCGCCACAGCTCGGCGGATTTACACCGGGCTGAAGTCACAATTCGGAGTGCATCCCGAGGTCGTGGTACGCAAGAAGATGCGCTTGAAAAAGAACAACGTGTACGCCTTGCGGTTGACCGACTTGGAGGCTGACGGGGTGCTGGGATCGCTGGGATGGCAGGCACCGGATGCTGCGGGTGCACTCGCACCGAGTTTTCCGACAGGGCGCAAGCCGTGTTGCCGGCGGGCATGGCTGCGTGGCGCGTTTCTCGCTGCCGGTTCTGTGAACGACCCGGGCAGCGCTTCCTACCACCTGGAAATCACCGCTGCAAGCCGAGCGCTCGCTGAACAGGCACGGTCCCTGATGAACCGCGGCTATGGTCTGCACGCGAAACAGATCCAGCGCAAGAAGGGGTACGTGGTATACCTGAAGGAGGGTGAGAAGATTGTCGAGTTCCTCAGCATCATCGGGGCTCATCAAGCCTTGTTGAAGTTCGAGGACGTCCGCATCCTGAAGGACATGCGCAACCAGGTCAACCGGTTGGTGAATTGCGAGACGGCCAACATGAACAAGGCCATCGGCGCCGCGGTGCGGCAAATGGAGACGATTCAGTTCATCGATGAACATCTGGGACTCCACAACCTGCCTGCGCACCTCCGTGAAGCGGCGGAACTCCGGCTCCGTTACCCGGACGTGAACCTGCAGGAGTTGACCGCTCGCATGCCGCATAAGGTCAGCAAATCCGGGCTGAACCACCGGTTTCGCAGACTGGAACAAATCGCGGAGAGCCTGCGCAAAGGCGGTTGAACGCGTGTTATACTGAGAGCAACTTGGGTGACCAGCACCGGAGGAGGGCATCGGTCAATGGTGGAGCAGAAGGTCGTGGTCCGTCTCCGCTCGGGGTTGTTGGCACGGCCGGCGGCGCTGTTTGTGCAAGAGGCCAACCGGTTTTCTTGCGACACGTTTGTGGAAAAGGACGGCAAGGAAGTCAACGCGAAGAGTATTATGGGGATCATGTCGTTGGCCATCGCCCATGGTCAAGAGATCACGATTCGCGCGCAGGGGTCGGACGCCGAAGAGGCGGTGCGGCGCTTGACGGAAATGGTCACAAAGGAAGACTGATGGCGCCGATGGGCTATCTTGAGGCGGTCTGACGGACATCGCCGGAGCGCGCGGTTCCGCCGCGGGTGCAGCGGCCGCAGGCTGACCGGTTCTGGTTCTGTCCCGCTGGTTGCGTACATACACTGGCAGTGACAGCGGCGGGACATTGTCAGCTGGGGGGAGCCCAGTGCAGAGCCGATTCCGGGCAAATCCAGGCCGGCGCCGGTGGACGTGGGCGTTGTTGGCGTCGGCAGTGGCTGCGGCGATGGTCGGGGGCTTCGAGCTGTACCGCGTGGTGGTCCCGTTTGAGCCGAAGAATCCGCTTTGGCGCGAGGCGACGATCGGTGAACGCGTGATCGACAACTGGCAGTATGAGGGGTTGAACGAGGAAGGCTATCTGAAGTTCTACAACGAGGGTCAGACCGTTCTTCTGCCGCCCAGTGCACATCTGTTCGGCGCAGACGGGAAATTCGTCGTCATTGAGGAATACAGCCCGAATTCCCTGACGTTCGCCGAGCCGTACGATGCGGTGCCGCTGAGCTGGATTTTGGCAGCGATGTTGACCGTCGCACCGGGGATTTGGCTGCTTGTACGGCGCCTGCGCCGCCGCACGTTGCAGCGCTTCCGGACCCCGGCAGGTGTGGGACGCCGGCCCATCAACCGGGGATTCGCTGCCGGCGGCGGACGCCGCGCCGAATGGGTGGGAAAGCCGTCCCGGCCGTGGCGGAGGCCGGCTTTATTCGGGTTGCGCCGGAGGATTGTCGCCCGGCGGCCGTCTCACGCGCCTGGACGATTTCGCCCGAAGCCCGGCCGGCGCCGTTGATTCGGCCTCCTCCTGGTCTTTCGGAATCCAGTCACCTTCACACCTCGCTCTTCGTGTCAGGTCATCTGCCGTGTCTCCTCTGGCCGGCGTTTCGGGGCCTGCTTCCCTGCCGCGTGCTGGTTTGAAAATGTGATACCATATAGGCGTTGGACGAGTATCCGGCGGAGTTGCGGATGGCTTGCTCGCCGCCGGCAACGCAAGCAAGTGCGCTTTCGACCCTTGGAAGGGGTGACCATTCGCCGCATGGCGTTACGTCCTGGCCGTGTGCAACAAATTCACAAGCGAGAGGAACGCGGCATTGATCGGAGCATGGAGCCGTTTCGTATTGACAAGCTGTTGCGGCGCCCGGGACTGATTGTAATTCAGAGGCCCGCTTTTGAGGCGGGTTACACGCAACACCTGCGGGAAATTTACCCGTACTGGGGCATCGGTGTCAGCACCTGTATCAACGATGGGGTGCCGGTGAAACATCCGCGGCTTCGGTTCGACCATTACGTCGACTTGGTGAAGGTGTGGGAGGATCAGGAATACATCTACATTGAGGACATGTACGTGGACGTGTTGTTGTACGAGCGTTCATCGTATCACATCATCGACCTCGATGAGTTCGGGGAGGCTATTTTCGAGCACCAGTTGAGTTCGGCGGAAGCAAAACGGGTGATGGAGAACACGCAGCGCTTCGTCGACTCGTTCAAACGCAGCAAGTTGTCGTACAACGTGTGGAAGCAAAAATACGGAATGCGCCGCCGGCGGCCGTGAAGACCGCGCAGACTCGCGAACTCGGTGAGGCAGCAGCAAGCACCAGGGAGGAGTGAGGTGGGTGGCGAAAGCACTGTTGCTGGTCGACATGTCCAAAGACTTCATCTACTTGGATGGCAGCCTCAATTGCGGGCCCGCCGGTATGTCCATTGTCGGGTACTGCAGGGAACTGGTTCGATCCTTTTTGGATGCCGGTCACATTGTCATCGACGCGCGCGACCTGCATCATCCGGATGATTACGAGATTCGAAGTGGTCTGTTCCCGCCGCACAACATCGAGGGCACGCACGGCCAGGAGTTGATTGACGAACTGGCGCAGCTGTTGCAGGGACGGCCCGACCTGTGGGTTCGCGTGTTCAAGAAGCACTACAACGCCTGCTTTCGTACACCGCTGTGCGAGATTTTGCGACAACACGGCGTCAGGCAAGTACACGTGGTGGGCGTGTGTACGGACATATGCGTGCGGTACACGGTGAGCGGATTGTACGACTGGAAGGTGTCAGAGTATCCGGAGCTGGAGATTGTCGTACACGAGCGGGGCGTGGCGTCGTTCAACGAGGTGGGTCACGCCGACAGCTTGCGTCACTTTCGGCAGGCGTTCGGGGTCAACGTGTGTTAAGAATGGGATACAGAGGCGGCACAAACTGCGTGCCGTCTCCGTCGGCTGACTGGGGTATCCCGAACTGCGCATGGCTGGATCGCCTCTGCCGGTTTCACTCCTGCAGCGACTCCATAACCTCTTCGGCCATCTTCTGAGCGCCATCAGACAGGCCGCGGTTCGCCCAGGGTGCCCGGCGAATCGTTTCCCACGCGGCGATCCCGACACTCGCGCCGATCAACATCGCGGTCATCGTGCCGATGCCGTTCCTGCGCCGCGGCATCATCCGGCTGCGCAAGCCGTCCGCCATCCCGTTCACGAATTCCCACATGGCCAGCACCTCCCGGACATATTGTAACCACTCACCCGGATTGTACTCGTGAAACAGCCGCCGCTGGGGCGGGCGTCGCCAATGAAACTGAAGGGAATGGATGCGGATGATGGATCCTCGCGTCGAGCAGCTGGCTCGGACAATTCTCGAATACTCGGTGTCCTTGCGGCCGGGCGACAAGGTGTTGATTGACGTCGTCGGCGTCGAGGTGCCGTTGGCGAAGGCATTGGTTCGCAGGGCTTACGAGCTGGGCGGTGTGCCGTTCCTGCACGTGATGCACGACGAACTGTGGCGTGAACTGTTGCTGGGAGCGCATCCCGCGCAGATGGCAGACATGGCTCGTTGGGATGCGGCCCGGATGCGGGAGATGGACTGTTACGTCGGGCTGCGGGCCGGAACCAACGTGGCGCAGCTGTCCGACGTGCCGGCCGAGAGTATGCAAGCGTACCAGGAGCACTACTGGCATCCCGTGCACAGCGAGATCCGCGTGAAGCAGACGCGCTGGGTGGTGTTGCGCTATCCGAACGCGGCGATGGCGCAGTTGGCCAATATGAGTACGGAGGCGTTCGAGGACTTTTACTTTCGGGTGTGCAACCTCGATTATCGCCGCATGAGCGAGGCGATGGACGCGCTCGTCGACCTGATGGAGAGAACGGACACCGTCCACATCACCGGCCCGGGAACCAACTTGACCTTTTCCATCAATGGCATTCCTGCGGTCAAATGCGCCGGCCGCCGGAACATTCCGGACGGGGAAGTGTTTACCGCCCCTGTACGGGATTCGGTGGAAGGGCACGTGACGTTCAACGTACCGTCGGTGTACCAGGGGTTTACATTCGAGAACGTCCGGCTCGAATTTGCGCAAGGCCGAGTGGTGAAGGCGACGGCGAACGACACGGACCGAATCAACCGGATCCTGGACACTGACGAGGGGGCGCGCTACATCGGCGAATTCAGCTTGGGGTTCAACCCGCACATTTTGCATCCCATGAAAGACATTCTGTTTGACGAGAAAATTGCTGGAAGCTTCCACTTCACGCCGGGCCAAGCATACCAGGAAGCGTGGAATGGCAACACGTCCGCCATTCATTGGGATCTTGTGTGCATCCAGCGCCCCGAGTTTGGCGGGGGAGAGGTGTATTTTGACGGGCGCCTGATCCGCAAGGATGGATTGTTCGTGGCCCCGGAGTTGGAGTGCTTGAATCCGGATGCGCTCGTCTGATCACGCATCTTCTGTCGACATGGACATGGCGGATCTTCGGAAGATGGGACATATACTCGTAACGTGGTACCTCGGCGTCCAGCGGCCGTTGCCGTGGCGGTCGACGCGCGACCCGTATGCGATTTGGGTCAGCGAGACGATGCTCCAACAGACTCGCGTGGAGGCGGTGATCCCGTACTACCACCGGTTTCTGGAGGCGTTCCCCACGGTGGCGGCGCTGGCCGCTGCCAGCGAGGAGGCGGTGTTGAAGCTGTGGCAGGGGCTGGGCTACTACACCCGCGCGCGCAACCTGCACCGGGCGGCTCAGCAAGTCGTCCGCGAGCACGGCGGCGTCATTCCGGACAACCCGGAGTCGTTTGCCCGCCTGCCGGGAGTGGGGCCGTACACGTGCGGGGCGGTGATGAGTATCGCCTTCGGCCGGCCAGAACCTGCCGTCGACGGGAACGTGCTGAGGGTGATGGCGCGCTGTCTGGGTGTGATGGATCCGGTCGATTCGGTCACCGCTCGGCGCCGCGTCGGGCAAGCCGTCCGGGCCATGATGGAGGAGGCGGCGCCCGGAGCGTTGACGCAGGCGCTGATGGAACTGGGCGCCCTGGTGTGCGTGCCGCGCACACCGCGCTGTGCGGAATGCCCGCTGGCCGACTGCTGTTACGCCCGCCGCGCCGGCCTGACGGGACAACTGCCCGTGCGCCGGGCCAAGCCGGCACCGCGTCCGGTGGACGTGGCCGCGCTGTGGTGGCAACAAGGGGACCGGTTGTTGTTGCAACAGAGGCGAGATAGCCGGCTGTTGCGAGGCATGTGGCAATTGCCGGCGGTCGAGCTGGAGCTGGCGGACCAGGACAGTGTACCGGAGGAGACGGCTTGGCAGCATTTGCGGGACGCGTTCGCTCCGCTGTGGCGCGGCCTTGTCCAGCAGTTGCCCGCCGGACAGTTCCCCGCCGCATCGGCGGGCGCGCAGTCGGGGGCTGACGGGATGGATGCGGGCACCGCTTGGCACGCGGCTGAGCGGCGGGCGGATGCCTGGGGGACAGGTGAGGTCCGGCAACCCGAACACAGCGAGGGCATCGGCGCGGAGTTCGCGGTGGTGGCCGAGGCCCACCACGAGTTCAGCCACCTGCGCTGGCGGGTGCGCGTATTCCGCCCTGTCGGCCCGGTTGCTGCCGCCGAAGCGGGTTTGCCTGACGGCTGTCAGTTCGTCCGCCTCGCGGATCTGCAGCGGCTGCCGTTGGCCAAGGTGTACGACAAACTGGTGGCTCGGCTGCTCAAGCTGCCGCTGCCCGAGGATCCGCACAAAGGGTTGTTCGGCAGCCAGTTCTGAACCGCAGGGCTGGGGAGGAATGGCCAGGTGCGCACGGAGACGTGGATACTGCCGCGCGTGTTGGGCCGCGTGTTCCTTGGTCTGTGTCTGAGTCTGGTCACGGCGTTGGCGGGTCTGTATGCAGGCCAGTACATTCCGCCCGTCGGGGCGCGGCTGCTCATGCTGGTCGAACTGGCGATGCTGGTGATGGCGCTGTGGCTGCAGCGTCGCCGCTCGATTGGCATGCCGTTTGTGTTGTTGTTCACGTTTGTGTCGGGTGCCACCTTGTTTCCTGTGATTGCCTATTACGCGACGCTGTTGGGTGCCGCCACGGTGATGAAAGCTGTCGCGGTCAGCGCCGGCGCCTTTCTGGTGGCTGGTTTCGTGGCTTCGCGCAGCTCATACGACTTCTCGTTCTTGGGCGGATTCCTGCTGGTGGGCCTTGTCGCGGTCTTTCTGATGGGGCTGGTCGCTTGGTTTGTCGGCTTCTCCTCTACGTCGGAGCTGGTCTACGCCTGGTTGGGCGTCGCGGTGTTCACAGGCTACGTGTTGTTCGACGTGAATCGGTTGGCTCGCCAGGGCGTGTCGGAAGACCAGGTGGCCTGGGTCGTGTTGTCGCTGTACCTCGACTTCGTCAACCTCCTGCTGTTTGTCTTGCGGTTATTCGGCGTCATGCAGTCTTCGCGGCGATGACGGGAGCGGTTTGAGCTGTCGCCTGCCCGCTGGTGCTGTACTTCTTGACCGGGCTTGCGTTGCGCCTTGGTCCGGCTTGACCCTCATCGCCAGTGAGAACTATAATACTCGGTAATTCAGGCAATAACGGAATGTGAAGCCAAGAACGGGCGTTTGCGGCCAGTCGCCGGACCGTTGCACGCCTCTCGTCCGCCCAGGGCGAGGGGCTTTCGATTGCCCGCTGTCAGGTTGGGAGTGACTGGAATGGAGTATCGTTTTCACGAGATTGAGAAGAAGTGGAAGAAGCGCTGGGAGGAAACCGGCGCCCACAAGGTACGGGAGGACAGTGGCAAGCCCAAGTATTACTGCCTCGACATGTTTCCATACCCGTCGGGCCAGGGTTTGCACGTGGGACACTGGCGCGGCTACACCATCTCCGACGTGTGGAGCCGCTACAAGAAGCTGCAGGGGTACGAGGTCCTGCACCCGATGGGTTGGGACGCGTTTGGTCTGCCGGCCGAAAATTACGCCATCCAGACCGGCGTGCATCCGGCTGTCTCCACCGCGCAGAACATCGCCAACTTCAAGCGCCAACTGCAGGAGATTGCCGCCATGTACGACTGGGATCGCGAGATCAACACCAGTGATCCCGAGTACTACCGCTGGACGCAGTATCTGTTTGTGAAGATGTTCGAGAAGGGCCTCGCGTACCGCAAGCGGATGCCGATCAACTGGTGCCCGAGCTGCAAGACAGGGTTGTCGAACGAGGAGGTGGTCGATGGCAAGTGCGACCGCTGCGGCTCGGACGTGACTAAAAAGGAAATGGAACAGTGGATGTTGCGCATCACGGCGTACGCAGACAGGCTGCTGGCGGACCTCGACCGGTTGGACTGGCCGGACAAGGTTAAGCGGATGCAGGCCAACTGGATCGGGCGGAGCGAAGGGGCGCGTATCGTGTTCGACGTGGACGGTCATCCGGACGCCCGGATTGAGGTGTTCACCACCAGGCCGGACACGCTGTACGGCGCCACCTACATGGTGCTGGCGCCGGAACACCCGCTGGTGGCCACCATCACGGCGCCGGAACAGCGGCAGGCGGTGGAGGCGTACGTCCAGGAGACACTGAAAAAGTCGGCCATCGCCCGGCAGATTGTGGACAAAACGAAGACCGGCGTGTTCACAGGCGCGTACGCGCTGCACCCGTTGACGGGGAGAAAGATCCCGGTGTGGATTGCCGACTATGTGCTGATGGACTACGGCACGGGGGCCATCATGGCGGTGCCGGCGCATGACGAGCGGGATTACGACTTCGCCTTGGCGTTCGGGCTGCCGGTGATTCGAGTGATTGAACCTGTGCCGGCGGAAGGCACGAATGAAGGCTCCCCAGCGGGCGGCGGGGCGGCGCTTGCCGGCGGCTTGGAGTTGGGCGCGGCTGCGGCGGAGGGGGCCGGTACGGCGGACGCGCTCCCATACACCGGGCCGGGGCGGCTGGTCAACTCGGGCCCGTTTGACGGGATGGACAACGAGGCAGCCAAGCAGGCCATCGTCGCCGAACTGGCGAAGCAGGGGCGCGGCGAGGCGGCGGTCAGCTATCGCATGCGCGACTGGGTGTTCGCGCGGCAGCGCTACTGGGGCGAGCCGATCCCGATTGTCTATTGCGACCAATGCGGCACTGTCGCCGTCCCGGAGGACCAGTTGCCGGTGCGGCTGCCCGACGTGGAGCGGTACGAGCCGACCGGTACGGGGGAATCCCCGCTGGCCGCGATTGAGTCGTTCGTGCGCACCACCTGTCCGAAGTGCGGCGGACCGGCGCGGCGGGAGACTGACACAATGCCGCAATGGGCGGGATCGAGCTGGTACTTTTTGCGTTACCCGGACCCGCACAACAACCGGGAGCCGTTCAGCCGTGAGGCGGTGAACAAGTGGCTGCCGGTGGACATGTACGTGGGCGGCGTTGAGCACGCGGTGCTGCATCTTTTGTACGCCCGGTTCTTCACGAAGGTGATCCACGACCTCGGCATGATTGACTTCGACGAGCCGTTCCAGCACCTGTTCAACCAAGGGATGATCACGCTTAACGGCGCCAAGATGAGCAAGTCGAAGGGCAACGTGGTGAACCCGGACGACATCATTCGCGACTACGGTGTCGATGTGCTGCGGATGTACGAACTCTTCGTCGGCCCGCCGGAGGAGGACGCGGAGTGGAACGCGAACGGCCTGGAAGGGGTCAGCCGCTTCGTGAATCGCCTGTACCGCCTGTTCATGGCCCACGCGGAGCATCCGGCACCGCCGAGGGACTCGCTGCGGCGGCTGCGCAACCGCTTCCTGGCCACCCTCAACGAGCGTATGGAGACGTTCCGGTTGAACACCGCGGTCAGCGCGTTCATGGAATACGTCAACGCCCTGTCGGCTGAAGCGGACAAGGGGCTGGACCGGGAGACGCTGGAGACGCTGGCTGTGACCATCGCGCCGTTTGCCCCGTACCTGGGCGAGGAGCTGTGGGAGCGGCTGGGACATGACTACAGCGTGTTTGAGTCGCACTGGCCGGAGGTCGACGAGCGTTGGCTGCGGGACGAGGAGGTAGAGATTGCTGTCCAGGTGAACGGGCGCGTTCGGGCTCGCCTGAAGATCCCGGCCGACGCGTCGGAAGAGCAGGCGCTGGCGGCGGCAGCTGCGCACCCGGAGGTGGCCGGGTGGCTGGATGGCAAGACGGTGGTGAAGCGCATTTACGTCCCGGGACGGCTGGTCAACTTCGTGGTAAACGGCTGAGTGCCACCGGCGGCCGGGCGGCTGCCTCCGCCGGCTGCCCGGCAGGAATTACCCAGATGGGCGGCGAAAATGGGCTGTTGGCGGACCGCGGTGCAGGGGTGTCGGCGACGGGGGCTGCGTCGCTCCTTGGGAAAACGCGCCGCAGCTACGGATGGCTCTGGCCGGATCCCTGCTTGTTCGTCTGCCAACGGAGGGTGAACCGTACCTGTGCAGGTGGCGGACGAGGGAAAACTTTACGTGCAGATAGCCCGGAGTATCCGGGCGACAATTGAGGAGGGTCAGTTTCGTCCGGGCGAGAAACTGCCTTCCCTGGCCCGGCTGGCGCGCGTCTACGGGTGCAGCCGCGCCACAGTGCGGGAAGCGCTGGGGGCGTTGCGCGGCCAGGGTTTGGTGGAGTTCCGCCATGGCGACGGCGTGTACGTGCGGACAGCGTCGGTGGAGATGTGGATGGAGCCGCTGGAAGCAGCCATCCTGCTCGGGGAAGGGCAGGCCTTGCAGCTGGTGGAGTTGATGACGTCCATCGTCGCTGGAGTTGCCGCGTTTGCTGCGTCGCGGGGTGTTCAAGGCGACACAGGCGCACTGTCGGACGCCCTCTTTCAAGTGGAGTGCGCAGCGCCGGGGACGGAAGCGGCGGTGGCCAGCGAGTTGTCGTTTTACGCGGCGCTCGCCGAGTACTCGGGCAATGCCTTGTTGGCCAACGCCTTGCGAGTGCTGCAGGAGGCCCTGCGCAGCAGCTTGCGCGTGCTGTACGAGGACGACGGCGGCGAGGACGGCGGCCGCCGCGGGCCCTCTGCGGTCTCGGCCGGCGTCCCGTCCGCGGCTGAGGTGTGCCGTATGCTGTACGCTGCGGTGTGCGAAGGCGACGCCGAAGCGGCCTGGCGCATCGCCTTCCGACACGGGACGGCGATGGCGCGGCGTGTGGCGCGCCGGCGGGAGCGGTGGATTGCGTCGGCCTCGCGTCAGGCCGGCCGCGCATGAGCCCAGATTTGCCGCTGCCGCTTCCGCTTTTCGTCGTCTTCGTGTATAATCACATTGTAAGCGCTATCATGGATGCCGAATTCTCCGCGCGGAGAAACGGGGGAACCATTCTTCGGCGGCTGCGCCGGGTGTTCGGCCGCCGCCATGGGGTGCAGTTCTGCTTTCGGCAGAAGGGGTATCTCTTGCAGCCCTGACCCGTCAGCTAACCTCGTAGGCAATGCAAGGGAGCGAATTTTCATGTACAGACTGTTGGTCGTGTCGTTTGGCAGGGAAGGATTGGCGTACGTCCGTTTGGGTCGGCAACGTGGCATGTCAGTGCGGGTACTGGACTGCGTGGACCGCTACCACCGCCAATTGGTGCAATGGTACGGGGACGACGTCCTGCAGGTGGCCGGGCGGCGTGCGGATGTGCGAGCGGTCGTCGCCAGGGAGGCGTTCGATGCCGCCATCGTGCATGAGGATTCGGATTTCATCCGGACCGCTTTGATCACCCAGTCTCTTCGCGAAGCCGGCGTCAGGACCATTGTGGTGGTGACACCCGACATCAGCCGGCGCATGATGTACCGCCGCTGCGGGGCGCACCGGATTGTGGTGGCGACAACGCCGGAACAGGCATGGACGATGATAGACCGTTATCTGCCCGCGTTTGCCACCGCGTGATGTGCACGGGGTTATTGCGGTCAGGTTTGGTGAGCAAGGGCGGATGACAGCAGGACAGGGACGGCGCGGAGCTTTGACCTCCGTGCCGTCCGCAGTTTTTGGGGCGGTCTTGTGGTATGATCCGAGGCAGAGATGTCAAAGAAAGAGATGAGAACATGTCCCGCCTCGCGAAAGGGATGTATTTCGGATTGACGTTGGTCGCTATGGCCGGATTGGCAGGGGCGGCTGTCCAAATGGCCGAAAACCGCTGGCGGTTCGGATTCCTCCTGGCCGCCGGTGCGTTTGTCTTGATTGGCATTGGTTTCGCCGTCCGGCGCCGCGTCCTCGGCGAACCGCACAGCACCCGTGCGGGAGTCTGAGAAGCCGGATAGATTGTTTCGGAACGGCCAACAGGAGCTGGGAGGTGTCCGGGGTGCCATCATCCACCGCGCGTCAAGTGAAGTTGCGGCGTTATCTGTGGCGCCTCGTCGAGGTTGTGTCACTGCTCCTGTTCGTCGTGTTGCTGTTGTGGGTGTTCAGTTGGTCGCTGCGGTACATCCTTCCATTTGTGCTCGGTTGGTTGATTGCGCTGCTGTTGTGGCCGCTCGTCCGGGCGCTGGAACGGCGCGGCTTGGGCCGCATTGCGGCTGTGACCGCGGTAATGACGTTCGTCGTTGCGGCGGTGCTCCTGCTGTCGGTCTACGCCGTCGTGGCACTGGTTCGCGAAGCGTCCGCATTCAGTACGCACATCGCCCAGTACGCCAGCGCGCTCGACGATTTGGTGCGCGAGCAGATCACGGCCGGCCAGCAGGTGTTCGGCGAACTGCCGCCCAAGGTGTCTGCCGGAATTGAAGACGCGCTGCTCAGTTCGCTAGGCTCCATGGAAGCCATGTTGCGCGGCTTCGCCCGGTCGCTGGTAGGTTCCCTCACGCACCTGCCGGAGACTGTGTTTGTCATTGTCATCTCTCTGGTGGCAGCCTTTCTCATGCTGGTACGGCGCGAGCGGATGTACGCGAGCTTTTTGCGGATTCTGCCTCCCGGCTGGGCTGGCAAGGTGGAGGTGGTAGCCGCCGACGTCACTCGCGCGTTCGTCGGCACCATCCGCGTGCAGGTCGTGTTGATGCTGCTGTCCGCCGTGCTCGGCGTGATCGGCATGTGGATCATCGGCATTGAGTACTTTGTGATGCTCGGAATTTTGTTCGGTTTGGCCGGCATGGTGCCCATCGTCGGTTCCGCTCTGATCACCGTGCCGTGGGCGGTCGGCGCCGCCCTGATGGGCGACATTCCCCTGGCTGTCAAGGTGTTGTTGCTGCAGATTATCATTTCTATCATCCGTCACCTGGTGGAGCCGAAAATCCTCGCGGACAACGTCGGCCTCGACATGCTCTCGACGTTGTTCGGGTTGTACGTGGGGCTGAAGGTGTTGGGGGTCATCGGGTTGTTCTTGGGCCCGATTCTGCTGATTGGGATCAAGTCGCTGTTGCGGGCGAGGATGTTTGTGGACTTTCTCCCCGTGGAAGAATTGGACTCTGCGGACGGCGCCAACGTCGGGGATTCAACATGAGGGATGGAGGCAGCCCCGGGGGCGCCGGGCCAGCGCGGCGGAACGGGTCTCCCTGTTCCCCTGTGCGCCTGGTCAGCCTCCGCGGCGACGGGTCGCCGCACCGGGAGTGGACGTGTGCATGGCCGTCAGCAGATCCGTGGTCGTTTGTCATCCCGCCCGGGAGCGCGGTCCGGGAGTCCGATGGCCGACAGTGGTCGAGCGACTATCCGGTCGTCGCTTTGTTTGGTCCTGGCCGGTATTACCAAGTGTTTCTGTTGTTAAAGCCGCAGGAAACCCACTACTACTGCAACATCATTGTCCCGCCAGCCTACGACGCGGCGGGACGGGTCGTGCGTTTCACTGACCTGGACCTGGACGTGTGGGTGGGTGACTCAGGTCCTGAGGTGTGGGACGAGGAGGAATTTGCAGACAGGAGCGCACGGTACCCGCCGAGTTGGGTGGAGGAAGCCCGCCGGTCCCGGGACTGGTTGGTCTGCGCAGCCAAACGGCGCTCGGGGCCGTTCGCTCCCGAGGGTGCCGCGCGCTGGCGGGAACAACTGGAAGGCTTCCCGTTCATCAATCTCCGCGCGGACGGGAACCGTCGCTTTCCAACAACTTGCGGGCCCGCTCCATGATGGCGAACAGCGTCTTGGAATCTTGTTCGAGCTGTTCCGGCGTCAACGGTGCTTCCGCTGTGTAGGGTGTGCGGGCCAGCTGCGCTTCCAGCTCGCGGACACGTTCGGCGAGGCGGTTGCGCTCGGCTTCCAAGGCATCGACCTGCTGGCGCAGTTTTTGGTATTGGTTGTCAAACGTTTCGAGAAATTTAATCACGTCACGCATGGTGTCGGACGAGGTCATCGTCGTCAGCATCGTCTCCGCATCCTTCCCGGACCCTGATTCGCCGCTGGCCTTGTGCAACTGTTTGCGCTCCCGCTTCGCGGCCTCAATCTCGTCCCGGTAGTTTTTCCGGACGACACCGTTCCAACGATATCCGCAGGCTGCAGCCGTTCGTCCCAATTCCGCTGAGGCTTCTTCAAACGCTTTTAACTGGGTACTGCCGGTACGGATGTGACGCAGAACCACCGATGCGAGGCGTTCGTCGTCCTCTCGGGTCCATGCGTCGGATCGGGTGACCCAACGTTCCACGGTCTGCACAGCCAATTCCTCCCTCAGTTGTGTACTATACTTTATTTCCACGGTGTACAAGATTCATACGATCCCGGCGGGATATACTCGTTATCATGCTATGTTGCGTTGCCCGAATGGTGACCATCTGAGTGGAATTTTCGTAGAGAGGGACATCATGCGCGAAGGGAACGGGCACCCCCAGGGCGGGTTGCGGGCGGCCAGCCGTGCGCAATCCGAACAGGAGTTCGCCTGTGTGCGTCGAATTCACAGGGTAGACATCGCCCGGGAGGATGGACGTGAATCTACAGAGCTTGTTGGAAGAGTGGCGCAGAACCGAGTCATTCATGGCCCACGTGACGCATTGGGTGGTGGAGCCGGCGAGCGCAGCCCGGCTTCGGTCGATTCCCGGGTGGATCCACCCGGACGTGCGCAAGGGGCTTCACGCGCGCGGCATCGACGCCTTGTACCAGCACCAGACCGAGGCGCTGGAGTACACCCGCCGGGGCCGGAACGTGATCGTCGTCACCCCCACCGCGAGCGGAAAGACGTTGTGCTACAACCTGCCCGTGCTGCATGAAATCTGCCGGGATCCTGCGAGCCGTGCGCTGTACCTGTTTCCGACCAAGGCGCTGGGCCAGGATCAGGTGGCTGAACTGGCGCTGATTGTGCAGCACCTCGAAACGACGGTGCACACCTACACGTACGACGGGGATACGCCGGCGCCGATGCGCCGTCACATCCGCGAAGCGGGACACGTGGTGGTCACGAATCCGGACATGCTGCACGCCGCGATTCTGCCGCACCACACGAAATGGCTGCGCTTGTTCGAAAACTTGCGGTACGTCGTGCTCGACGAAGCGCACGTCTATCGCGGCGTATTCGGCAGCCACGTCGCGAACGTGATTCGCCGTCTGCTGCGGGTCTGCCGCCACTACGGCAGCCGTCCGCAGTTCATCCTGTGCTCTGCGACCATCGCCAACCCGGCGGAACTGGCCCGCGAATTGACCGGCAGCGAGGTGGAGGTCATCGACAAGTCGGGGGCGCCCAGGGGTGAGCGGCACTTCGTGTTCTACAACCCGCCGCTGGTGCGCAAGGATCTGGGAGTCCGGCGTTCCGCGCTGAGTGAGGCGCGGCGAATTGGTGGCCGTCTGATCCGAGAGGGGATTTCGACCATCGCCTTCCTGCCGACCCGCACGCAGGTGGAACTGCTGTCAGCGTACTGGAAGCAGGACGCGCCAGAACGCCTGCGCCAGCGCGTGGCAGGGTACCGGGGCGGTTATTTGCCAGGTGAGCGGAGGGCGCTGGAGAGGGGCTTGCGAAACGGGGACATCTTGGCTGTGGCCAGCACCAACGCCCTCGAATTGGGGATCGACATCGGCAGCCTGGAGGTCTCGCTGTCCGTGGGGTACCCCGGTTCGGTCGCGTCCCTGCGACAACAGAGCGGGCGCGCCGGCCGGCGCCACGGTCTGTCCGCCGCTGTGTTCATCGCCGGCCCGTCCGCACTGGACCAGTATGTCGTCCATCACGCGGATCGTGTGTTGGCGACGTCGCCTGAGGCGGCCCGCATCTATCCCGAGAACCTGCTGATTCTGATGGATCACCTGAAATGCGCCGCCTATGAGCTGCCGTTTGCCGCAGACGAACAGTTTGGGGTCGAGACCACCGCCGAGCTGCTCGCCTACCTGGCGGAACAGCGAGTCGTACACCAAGGGCACGACGGGCGCTTCCACTGGATGGCT
Source organism: Alicyclobacillaceae bacterium (assembly GCA_019683615.1). GTDB lineage: Bacteria > Bacillota > Bacilli > Alicyclobacillales > Alicyclobacillaceae > JADGIC01. The sequence goes on from JADGIC010000003.1 coordinate 36,670, forward strand.
GATTCCCTGCCCAGCCACGGTGTATCGCTGCGCAGTGCGGCCCGCGACAACGTGGTCATCATCAACGTGGAGGGGGTGCCATCGCCAGCCCGCGGGCTGTCCGCGGCAGACGTGCTCGCCTCGGCGGAGCCGGGTGCCTTGGACGAGGCGGAACGCCGGGCGTTCTTCGCAGGGTCTCGCCTGCCGCGGCCGCAGGTCATCGGCGAGATGGACCGCTTCAGCGCATTGACCATGCTGCACCCGCAGGCCATCTACATGCACCAGTCCCGCCTGTACCAAGTGGAAGAGCTGGATTGGGAGAACGGCAAGGCATTCGTGCGGCCGGTTGCCGCCGATTATTACACCGATGCGGAGCTGGCGGTGACGCTGCGGGTGTTGGACGTGTTTGGCGAGCGTGCGCAGGCGCCGGAAGGCCCTGTGCACCGGTTCGGCGAGGTGATGGTCACTGCCACCCCCACGGTGTACAAGAAAATCAAGTTGGACACGCATGAAAATGTCGGCTGGGGGAAGATTCACCTGCCAGAGATGGAGCTGCATACCATGGGCTACTGGTGCGCCTGGCCAAGGGACGCGCTGCCGTTCGCCCGCTCCGAGTGGGAAAGCGCCTTGCGAGGCGCCGCATGGGCGCTGCGGCACGCCGCGGCGTTGCACTGCATGTGCGCGACCGGCGACATCCAGGTGGCCGTTGAGATCCGCGACGTGCTGTCAGGACTGCCGACGCTGTACTTGTACGATACGTACCCGGGCGGCGTGGGGTTGGCGGACCGGGTGTACAGGCAGGCCGAGCAGGTGTTTGCGGCGGCCGTGCAGATGATCCGCGACTGCGGGTGTGAGGCGGGGTGCCCCGCTTGCGTCGGTCCCGCTTTGCCCGGCGCGGCGGGAGGGGGGCCGCCACTGGCCGCGCCGCCACTGGCCGAGGGCGCCAGCGCAGAGGTGGCGGCTGGCGGGTTGGCAGACGCCGGCCGGCAGACTCCTGCAGCCACCGCCAAGGAACTGGCGCTGCGCCTGCTGGAGGCAAGGGGTGTGCTGCCGTGCCCCGTTCCTTGAGAGAGCGCATCGCAGCCTTGGAATCGTCTGTTCGCCAAGGAGGCGCCACAGGCGGTGCGGTTCGGGGCGGCGAGGGCGGCTTCCCGTCGCCGCCGGGGCGGCTGCAGCAGGCGCCGGACGCGCAACTGGCAGGCGCGGCGCCCGCCCCTTGGCCGCAAGTGCTGGCCGTTTTCGGGTTTGAACGGGTCGACCAGGGCGGGGGGCCGGTGTGGTGTCGGACACTGCGCTACGACGTACTCACCAGGTACGGACGGCACCGTTTTGCAGACTTGCAGCGATGCGAATTGGCAGAATTGTTCAGGGCCGCCGGCCTCGCGGGCATCCGGGCGGACTGGCGGAAGCTGCGGTTTTTCGACACGGAGACAACCGGCCTCGGGTCGGGGGCGGGTACGTTTCCGTTTTTGTACGCGCTCGGCCAGATGGCGGGCGACGAGCTGGTCATTGACCAGTATCTGTTGGTCGATCACGCCGACGAATCCGCCTTGCTCCACACGTTGCAGCGCAGGCTTGGCGGGTCCCTGGTCGTCTCGTTCAACGGCAAGGCCTTTGACTGGCCGATGTTGCTCAGCCGCTGTGCGATGCACCGGATCGCAGACCCGCCAGACGTGTTTCACGTCGACCTGCTGCCGCCCAGCCGGCGCCTCTGGCGGCAGCGCCTGGCGTCAGTGGCGCTGGCGGAACTGGAGCGGGCCGTGCTCGGGATGGAGCGGTCGGGCGACCTTCCCGGCCGCGAGGCGCCCGCCCGGTACTTTGCCTTTCTCGACGAGCGCAACCCGGATCTGATTCGCGCAGTGCTGGAGCACAATGCTGCGGACGTCTGTGCTTTGGTGGCGTTGGCTGTTCGCATTGCCGACCTGTTATCAGGGCGCCGCGAAGCGCAGGCAGCTTCCGAACACCTCGCCTTGGCCCGCTGGTATGACGAATGGGGGCAGCACGACCTGGCTGCAAGGGCGTTCGCGGCCGCCGCCGCTGCACCGGATGCGACATGGTCGGCAAACTGGCTGCGTGGCTTGCACCACAAGCGCCGCGGCCAGTGGGCCGAGGCGGTGCAGGTGTGGCGGGAAATGGCAGATCGCCATCCGTGGACAGTGGCGCCTTTGGTGGAGTTGGCGAAGTGGGCGGAACACCACGAACGCCGCCACGATGAGGCTGAGGCGTACGCCATGGAGGCTCTGCGCCGCGCCCAACTGGCCCTCGGGCGGGTGGCGGGGGCGGCAGATGTGGTCGCCGAGCTGCGGCGGCGCGTCGAGCGTGTTCGCCGCAAGCGCCTGCGGCAAGCGCCGCCCAATTGAGGATGACGCCAACAGGCGGCGGCCGGCCAAGCGCCGGGCTCGGGTGACAGGCGGACGTGCCTGGCGTCAGCCGGAGCCCGGTTGCTCGTGCGCACTGTCGGCCGTCATGAGGGGACCAGAGGCTGGCGCCAGGCCGGTTCGCTCGCGCCGGTGGGTGCGAAGGTGCAGCAGTTCATAGACGATGGGCACGATGACCAAGGTCAGCGCTGTCGATGTCACCAACCCGCCAATCACCACCACGGCCAGCCCTTGCGAGATCAACGCGCCTTCCGCGTAACCCGCGGCCAGCGGAAGGAGGGCGCAGATGGTGGCTGTCGCTGTCATCAGAATCGGCCGCATACGCGTGGTTCCTGCTTCAAGCAGCGCGTCCCGTACGCTGAGGCCCCGCTTGCGCTGTTGTTCGACGCGGTCGACCAGCACAATCGCATTGGTCACGACAATGCCCATCAACATCAGAATGCCGATGAGAGACGACACGCTGACCGGTTGACGGCCAATGACGGTTCCGAAGAACGCCCCGATGAGGGCGGCCGGCATGGAAAACAGGATCGCGAAAGGCGCTGACCACTCGCCGAAGGCCACAAGCATCACCAGGTACACCAGACCACTGGAACCCAGGATGGCTTCTATCAGCTGGGAGAAGCTTTCGTTTTGCTCCTGCGTGTCACCGGTCAGCTCGATGGACACGCCTGCGGGCAGCCGCAACTGCTGGATCCGCCGCATCGCCTCGGACGAGGTGCGGCCGGTGTTGGCTGTCGTGAAATCGGCGGAGACCTTGGCGTACGGCTCTCCGTTAAGGTGCAGAATGGACACCGGGGTCTTGGCCATCGACACGTCTGCCACCGCCGACAGCGGCACCGTCTGGCCAGTCGGGGTTTGCAGCGGCAGCGCCCGGACGGCGGCCAGCGAGACCGGGGCGGGCGAAGGCTGCACGGACACAACGACATCGGTGGACGAGCCGCCCAACCGCACCGAGCCGATGTTTTGGCCTGTGAGGTACATCCGTACGGCGTTCGCGATTTGATAGTTGGTCAGCCCGTACGGGGCTGCCTTCGCGGAGTCAGGCGTCACGCGGACTTCTGGCTGGGTAAGGGTGAGGTTGTTTTCCACGTTGGCGAGTCCGGGGACACCTGCCAGGGTGCGGGTGATGGCTGATGCTGCCCGCCGGATGTCGGCGGCCGATCCGCCGTGCACCACGACTGTGAACGCACCGGTGGCGCCGCCGAAGGTCACTTCCCGGACCTGTAACTGCGCATCGCCGGCGATGGGTCGCAGTTTCCGGCGCATGTCTTCGACGAAGCGGGGCACGTCAGTGTCAGGATCCAGTTGCAGAAAAATCGAGGCGGCGTTTTGACCGGAAATGCCGCCGGACATGTTCAACTGGCCGGGATCACTGCCGACCATGGTGTCGTACAGGAGGACCGTGTGGCCGAACGACCGGATGACGGCTTCCACCTGCCGCGCTTTCGCATCCGTCTGCTGACGGGTGGCACCGTTCGGCAGGGTGACGGAAATGGTCGCGTACTTTTCGGCCGATTCCGGAATGAACGTGCTGCCGGCCAGCGGCAAAACGGCGATGGAGGCCACGAGGGCCGCGCCGGTCGCAGCCAGGACCCACGCTTTGTGCTCCAGGCTCCACGTCAGCGCGCGGCGGTACGCCTGGTGCAGGCGGGACGGCCGCGCCGCTGCCGCAGGGGCGTCCGGGCGGACGGGATCGAGCGCAGGGCGCCGGACGACCAGCAACCAGGACAGGACGGGTACGACTGTCAAGGCGACCAGCAAGGATGACACGAGTGCGACGATGACGGTGACCGCAAACGGCATGAACACGCGCCCGACCACTCCGCTGACAAACCCGAGGGGCAGGAACACGGCAACAGTGGTAATCGTCGATGAGGTGATGGCCTGTCCCACCTCGCCGGCGGCAGTGAGGACGAGCGTCTTGCTGCGGGAAGCGGCGGATCGCCAGTGGCGGTAGATGTTCTCGATGACGACGATACTGTCGTCCACCACCCGGCCGGTGGCGACGGCAAGACCGCCCAGTGTCATGATGTTGAGGCTGATGTGCAGTCGTCCGAGCACGAGCAACGCGGTGAGCAGGGACAGCGGAATCGAGACCACCGCAATCAGGGTGGTGCGGAGATTGCGCAAGAACAACAGGATCACGAGCGCCGCGAAGCAGGCCCCGAGCACGGCCTCACGGAGCATGCCGAGGATGGAGGCACGAATCACGTGGGAGTCGTCGAACAGCGGGATGATCTGCACGCCTCGGGGCAGTTGCGGTTGCAGTTTGCGCAGCTCGTCCTGAATGGCCTGGGCCGTGTCGACCGTGTTGGCGTCTTCGGTCTTGGCGACGCCGACGTACACGCTAGGCTGGCCGTTGGTCCGGCTGATGGCCATCCCGGCTGGTGGCGCCAGGCGCACGGTGGCCACGTCGGACAGGCGGATGGTGGTCAACCGGGCCGACGTGCCTTCCGTCGGCTTCGGTATCCTGTTTGCAGCGCCGGCGGCCGCTGGCAGTGCTGCGGCTGACCCAGACACGGCCGGTCTGCCGGGTTGTCTTGCCTGCGGTGAGGTCGACGGCGCCACCTGCCCCGCCAAAGAGGCAGCTGACGTTTCTCCCCGAGCTGGCTGAAGGGCGTTCCAGCGGGATTCCAGATTGGCTTGTCCGCGCTGCAGTCCTTCAATGGTGGCCTGCAGTCTGGCGATGGCGACCGGATCCTGCAGGTTGCTCGGTTTGGCTTGTTCGCGGGCAAGTGCCAGTTGGGCTCCGAACAACTGCTCCTGGATGGACTGCAGCTGTTTTAACAGCTGTGTTTGCGCCTCTACGAGACCGACGTTCTGTCCGACAGCGCCGACCGCTTGTTGCACCTGGCCGAGGCCCTGCACAACCTGACCGACGGCATTGCCCAAGGCGCGGACGGATTGGCCCACACCCTGCAAGCCGGCCGCCGCGTTGGCGGGCACGGGAATGCGCAGGTTGCGCAGGTCGTCGACAGACGCCAGGCGCGACTGCAGCTCGACCGAGCGGGTGCGGTCGGACAACGCAACCGTCCCCAGCGGCATCGTCACGTTGTCTGCCTGCAGGGCTTGGATGACTTGGTCGGCCGTCAAGTGGTAGTGCGCTAGGCGGGCCGGATTCAGCTCAATCGACACTTGGTCGGGCAAGCCAGCCGCCGTCTGCACGCTGCTCACGCCAGGCACGTTTTGGAGGGCGGGCACGATGACTTGATTGACGAGGCGGCGCAGATGAGGGTCGTCCGTACCGGGGGTGTTGGTAGCCGCCACGGCAAATTGCACGATAGGCGCGGAGTCGAAAGAAAACTGCTCGACCTTGGGGGTTTCGGCACCGCTCGGCAGCTGGACTTGGGACAACAGCTGCTCTGCCTTCTGTTGCACGGCAGCCAGATTCGCATTCATGTCCAACTGCAGCTCGATTTCCGAGATGTTCTGCAATGACGTCGAGTTGACGGTACGCACGCCGTCGAGCCCGCGTAACGCATTTTCCAACGGCTCCGTGACGCTCCGCGCCACCTCTTCAGGGGATGCTCCTGGGTAGGGGGTGACCACGGCGAGGACGGGAAACGAGATATCCGGCATCAGTTCCTGTTTCAGTTGGCTAGTGGAAAGGCCGCCGGCCACAGCCAGCAGCAGCGACACGATGGCGACAACGAGCGGGTTTTGCAGGGAAAAGCGGGTGATGCTGCGTATCACCGAACCAGCCACCTCTCTCCGTCACACACGGATACATTTTAAGTGGTTAAATAAAGTGGGAGCAAGCCCTCTCTGTGTTATATTTGTGCGTAGGGGGGACGTCGTGTGGAGTTCGTCGGGCTTACCGATGCAGATTTTGCGGTGTTTGAGGTTCCAGGGTTGGCGGCTCGCATGGACGTGCTCAAGGTACGTCTGCGCCCGAAATTGGAACAGCTTGGGCGAGACTTGGTGCCGTACCTTACAGATCTGGTAGGCTGCCCCATGTACGCGCACGTCGCCAAGCACGCCCGGCGCACAGTCAACCCGCCCGACGACAGCTGGGTCGCCTTTTGTCCCGACCGGCGCGGATACAAGAAACATCCACACTTTCAAATCGGCTTGTGGCGCACCCACGCGTTCGCCGCGTTTGGGCTGATTTACGAATCCCCGGCGCGCGGTGCGTACGCCGCCCGGTTGAAGGAACGGGCGGGGGATGTGCTGCGCTGGCTGCCTCCGGATTACGTGTGGATGCCGAATCACATGGACCCAACGGCGATCCCCACGGCCGATTTGGACGAGACCTCCTTTCTTGAACTGGTGGACAGGCTGGCGGGACGGCACGGGGAACTCCTGGCAGGAATCACGATTCCGCGCGGGCAAGCAGCCGCAATGCCGCCAGCCGAATTTGAAGAGCGCGTGAAAGAGTGTTTCGCCACCCTTCAGCCGTTGGTCCGCCTGGCCTTGAGCGGAGAGGTTCAGTCGCCCGGGTGGGGCAGAGCGTGAAAATTCATCTGTTGCACACCAACGACGTGCACAGTCAATTGGAAAATTTTATGAGACTGGGTGCTTCGCTGCGCCGCTTCCGCCATTCTCTGCGGGAAGCAGGGGAAAGCGTGTTGACCGTGGACGTCGGCGACGTGATGGACCGCGTCCGCCCGGAGACGGAAGCCAGTTTTGGCCATGTCAACGCCGCCATGATGGCAGCCTTGGGGTACGACGCCTGGGTGTTCGGCAATAACGAGGGGTTGACGCTGCCGGTCCGCGAATGGCCGTCAGTAGTGCAGCGGTCCGGGGCGCCGGTGTTGTGCGCCAACCTCTACCAACCCGACGGCCGGCGAGTGGACTGTTTTCGCAGCATGCGATGGTTTGACCGCGGCGGCGTCCGCGTCGGCGTGTTCGGGGTTACGCCGAACTACGAGTCGACGTACCGGGCGATTGGGGTCGAGGCCCGGGATCCGTTCCGCGAGGCAGCCGATGCCGTCGCGCGGCTGCGCGAGGCAGGCTGTCAGATCGTGGTGGCGCTGTCGCACTTGGGGCTCGGGGCGGACCGCCGGTTGGCCGCCGAGGTAGCAGGTATCGACGTCATCCTGGGCGGACACACCCACCATTTTATGCAGGCGGCCGAGTTCGTCCACGGCACAGCTGTATTTCAGGCAGGGCGTAACGCCCTTGCGTACGGCCACACGATGATTGAGTACGACGACCGCTCGGGCCGTGTGGTATGCGTCACCAGCCGGCTCGTCGGAGTGGATCCGTCTGAACCGTACGACGCTCAGATGTTGTCCGCGTACCGCGGGTATTTACCGGATGTGGAACAGCGCCTCTCTGAACCGGTCGTCCGCTTGAACGAGCGGTTGGCCGTCGATTTTGAGCGCGAGTCGCCGTTTGCCAACGTCTTGGCCGACGCGTTGTACGAAACTTATCCGGCTGACCTGTGCATGGTGATGACCGGCGCGTTGACAGCCAGTCTCCTTCCCGGGCAGGTTGAGGTGCGCCACATCCTGGCGGCGTGTTCGACGCCCACCCGGCCGCTGATGATGACGTTAACGGGGCGGGAGATTCAATCGGTCATTGAGAAGTCCCTCCGTCCCGAGTTTTACGAGCGCATCGGCATTGGCTTCGGCTTTCGCGGCGCAGTGGTCGGCTTCATGGCGCTGGCCGGTGCCGAGGCGCACGTATGCGGGCACGCGGACGGGACGCTGCGTTTGCATAGCGTTCGCGTCGCCGGGCAACCTCTGTCGCCAGACCGTCAATACCGGGTGGTGACGTGCGAATACCTGTGGTTGGCACCGGTGTTTGAGGAGTTTCGCCGCGGTCGCGACATTGAATTCGGAGCGTCGCTCGTGCGGGAGGTCTTGATGGAGCGGATGGCAGACCCGCGCATTCTGCAGCGCGCTCGCCAACCTCGCTACGTGCGTGCGTCCGGTTGCCCGAGTGGCCCTGCCGTCCGAACGTCTAACAACAGTGTCTGAACCAGAAGTGTACAAGGGGAATCAATGCTGATGAACCGGTTGCTGTCGAAGGCCGACACCCGGCGCATGTTGGCGAAGCTGGAAGAGATGTACCCGGATGCCAAGTGCGCGTTGAACTATTCAACGCCGTTCGAGCTGTTGGTGGCCACCATTCTCTCGGCCCAGTGCACAGACGACCGCGTGAACATGGTGACGGAACGGTTGTTTCGAAAATACAACGGCCCGGAGGACTATGCGAAAGTCACGCCGGAAGTCCTCCAGGAGGACATTAAAGAACTCGGCTTGTACCGCGCCAAGGCGGAAAATATCGTGAAGACGTCGCGGATTCTGCTGGAGCGGCACCGCGGGCAAGTGCCGAAGACACAGGAGGAGTTGATGCGCCTGCCGGGCGTCGGGCGCAAGACGGCCAACGTGGTGCTGTCCAACGCGTACGGGATCCCGGCGCTCGCCGTGGACACACACGTCCAGCGCGTGTCCAACCGCATCGGCATCGCCAACAGCATGAATCCGGAAATTACTGAAAAACAGGTGTGCCAGCGAATCCCCAAGCGGTTGTGGTCAAAGGTCCACCACATTTTGATTCACCACGGACGCCGGGTCTGTACAGCCCGCAACCCGAAATGCGACATGTGTCCGATCACGGAGTTCTGCCGATTCTATCGGAAACTGCAGAGTGAATCGGATCTGCGGGAGAAGGTGTTTAACGCCAAGCGGTAAACGGCGCAGCCCGCGCCTGTCGGCGGTACCTGCCGTTGGGATATTGTTTGAGCGGTCGCGTCTCACCTTGACGTGCGGCGGCGATCCGCGGCAGCTGTCCTGTGTCACTTCACGTACGGTTCGTAGTGTCCGCCGTCTGTCAATCGCAGCGGTTGCCGGCAGTGGCTGCACGCATCTTCCTTGCCCGTCAGCCGGGTGGCGCGCCCGCAGCGGGGACAGTCGACGGTACGCACCGAGGGATTGACCGGTCCGTAACGGAAGTACAACAGGATTCCGGCCACCACGCCGGCGCTGCCTGCAGCCAGCAGATATGGCAACAGCCGGGCGCTGTAGACACCGCAGTACATCAAGAAAAATCCGCCGAACAAAAACACCAGCGACCAGTTGCGCCACCGGTTCGCGTTCACCCGTACCCCACCCTCGCTGCAATGGTCCGAACCTTTCACGGGTTATGGTACTGAATGACCGGTGGCCATGTCCAGCGCGAGGGAGCTGCCGGACCGCAAAGGGTTGCCTGCGGGGACCAAGGCCAAGCGGCCGGAGGAGTGATTGCGCTTTGTGGAAGAAGGCGTTTTTGACGTTGTTGTCGCTGAACTTGCTTGTGGTGGTGCTGGTCGCTCTGTGGATTGGCCTGTTGCCCAAAGAATCGCCTCCCCTTCCGGCCGGCACGTCCTCTTCGTCTGGAAAGTCGGCGACGGTCCAACTGTCGGTGGGTCCCGACGCCATCAACACGTACCTGGACTACGCGGTGTCCCAACAAGCGGATTTGAAGCGGGTATTGTCATATGCTCACGTCCGCTTCAACAGGAGCTGGGACGTCCAAGTCGGCGTCAAGATGGCGGACAAGATTGTACCTTGTGACGTCGTATTCCAGCCGGACATTCACCAGGGCAACCTGTCGCTGGGGGTGGAAAGCGCTACCATCGGCGACATTCCGGTGCCCACCGGCCTGTTGATGATTGTGTTCCGGCACGTCCCGTGGCCGCAGTGGATTGTGGTCGACGCCGAACACGGGCAATTGGACTTGAAATTCACGGAGCGCCCGCAGCATCCGTACGGCGTGCGCGTGCTCGGGTATTCGCCCATCACCCGGCAGCTGACGATGGCGGTCAGCATCCAGCCAAAGTCACTGTCGCCACCGTGACATGGTGTCCCCTGATGCACCATCGATGGCCCGTCGGGGGACGGGGGGCGTTCCCCGCCGGGAGACGACGGCGCGTCGGCGGAATCCCGCGGCCTTCCGGCGTTCGCCTTGTCTTAGGGGATTCGCACCGGCCCCCGGGTGGGCGTGCGCTCGTCAGCCGGCCGCGTCAACGTCCCAAAATTGGGGGAAGCGGACGGTCTGTCCGCAGCGATCCCGCGCCCGTTCGGCCAGATTAGGTTAACGCGCCGGTGGAACTCGTTCATGTACCGCGTCATGTCGCCCCCAGCGCGGACGAATTCCGCGTATCCGTGCAACATGGCGGCGGAGGCGATGTCGGTTGTGATCAAGACAGAGCGGGTTCCGGGGAGTGCGCCCACGACCACCTGCCGAATGGTTTTCTGTTGCGCCGGACTCATGGTGCCACTGCGTTGGCGCGGGCGGTGATCATAGGTGTCTGCAGCAGGGTACCACTCCTCCAGCGCGCGGATCCAAACGTCCGGCGTTTGCTTCGCCAAGTCGGTTCTCGAATCCCAGATTTTCGGACCGCGAAAACCGGTGCGCTGATCTTCCCCCCGCGGAGGCGCGCCGGTATCTTGAGGGAATACTCCCACGTACACGCGATTCCCTTCCTGAAGGACCACCGGCCACTTGAGACCGGGCATCCGGGCGATGCGCTGTTCGAGTTGCGGCTGTACCGTGAGCGGTTTGGCTGTGCCGGCCGGCTTGGTGATCTGCGCCGCTCGGCTCGCCTGCTGCCGGTTGACGTCCACCATGGCTGCCCCCGGATTGGCAGGAGCCTCGACGCGCCGGCATGCGGGAACCCCCAGCGCCAACAGAGCCAGGACGGCCAGCACGCCCCGAGCCATGCGTACACTCCGCAGCCGATCCGCCGGGGAATGATGCCTCCGGCGGGACGGCGCGTAATCCCGGACTTGATCCTTCGCCTGGCATTCCTTCGTACCGTCGACGAGCTTTCGCATGCCTTGATCCCTCCCGTCCGTAGTTTGGCCCAGCTTCGGTTGGGGTACGCAGGTGAGGGCGGCGGGTGTACTCCACGCGCCACTCAAAGGCTGTACCGAGGGGCAGCGGGTGGCAGCGGGCAGGCCGCATAATCCCGCCAAGGTCGTCAAAAGCTAGCAGGAGCGAAACAATCCGGTACACAACGCGATACGGGCGCCGTGCCACCGCCGTGTGGATGGAACCCGGCGGCAAGCGCGTGAATCGCGGGAGTCTCAGGGAGGTCGGGAGATGCCAGCAATTAAGCTGGGCTCGTGGCTGAAGCGGCTGCTGACGGTCGACGAGAGCGAGCTGGGGCACCAGTTTACGCTGCAACAGACGCTGGAGCGCCCGTCTTCCGGTGAATCCGGCACGTCCGCTGCTGAACAGACACGGAAACCGGCGGGTGAAGGGCCTGCGGCCGGTGAGGGGTCTGCGCGCGAGTCGCGCGAATCAAACGACGAGTCCGAGAATGGCGTGGAGGTGATCCGGCCGGTTCCGCTCCGGCAGTTGGTAGAGCAGCGGGCGGCGGAACGGCAAGCGGATCGCCAGCCGGCCGGGCAAGAGCGCACTCCCCGCGCTGACGAACAAACACCCGCGGCAGACCCGGTCGAAGGCCGCCAAACAGAAGGGGAAGAGCCATCGGCATCGGCCCAGGACAGGCAGCCCATTCCCCGCAGGCTCGATGAGGTACACGACAGGCTCAAAGAAGTGTTTCATTTGCCGAAAAACAAGGACTTCGTCGTCCGCGACTTCCGCGTCGGCACGCCGGGGGGC